>JADGEN010000003.1 GCA_016744355.1 Halieaceae bacterium | reverse complement strand
GTATTGGCAATTGCAATAAAGTCTGTGCCCGGAGAATAAAATGGATCAGCAAATACACCGGCCTCACCGATACAACACCATCGATCAGCCGAGAATATACGTTCGCTGGAATAACTGTATTGTTTCATGGCAAGAAAATCGATGGGCTCCTGCCCTTCGAGATATTGGGCGAGGCAAGGCTCGTTCTCGCCCAACCACTGCAGCGCCTTTTCATAAGTTCTATATTCTTCAAAAGGATGCATGTCTTCCCTGGTAACGATACCAACGCTAGTCACGTTGCTGCTGAGCGGGATCAACCATACCCAGTAACCCTCTCCGCAAAGGTGGTTAGTAGAATAAAAGCGATTCCCTCCCGGAACTCTTTCGTGCCATGCTGTTTTTTCACTGGGAACGAGGTCTCCTACATCCACGCGCCCGGGCAACCGAAACCATGCAGAAGAGCACGGATAACCCTTTGCTTCACGGCCCAGCCCCAATTTCCGTTGAACCAGCCTCCTCCGCCCCGTGGCATCCACCAGCCAACGACACTGCAGTTCATGCTCTTCTTTTGTGACCCGATGCGTGTAAAGCACTCGATGAGGTTCCTCATCAGGGTTAATCTCTACCGATGTTATCCTCGCGCCCTGCGCAAAAAATGCTTCCGTATTCTCAACCATCTTACGCAGATCATTTTCCAGTTTTCCACGATCCAGTTGATAAGTATTAATTGGCGCAAATTCAGACAAGCCGATTTCTGGCCGTGTTTCGAGACTGCCCTGCGAGGCGCCAATAAAGAAGCGTAAACCCATTTTTTTCAATTGTGACGCATCGAGATAATCACCCAATTGCAGGTTTTCTGCCAGGTAGTGGGCGCCAAACTCTACCGTTGACTCCCCAACCTTCCAGGCAGCTTCCGGTAGAGGTGAAGTCTGTTGATCCAGTAAAGCTACAGACAAGTCGGGCTGTTCCAAATGTAGCTGTCGAGCAAGCGCCAGGCCGGCTAACCCTGCTCCGCAAATAATGACGTCGTAACTGGAAGTATTTTCTGGCACGGGAATATTCAACTCATAGATAGATTATTTTTAGCAAAAACGACCATGTTGCACTGAAGACTGGAGTTATCCTCTGGATCACAGATACGCAACAATTGTAGAGGTAGTTCGAAATTCTTCATTGGAACAAAGAATACACGACAATAATTGTGGCATTGCTAATGGTGAAGATCAAGATTCGCTATAGATACTAAGATAATGAACAATCCTTACCCTAGCTGCTAGTGCGGAAGGAGCCCCCGACCAGCCTATAAACTGAAGGCCTCATTTTAAAATGATACAGGGAGTGGTCCCTGCCCTGACGGCAGGATATCAAAGCTACTGATTAGGCCGTCATCTGTTTATACTAGGCCGATTAGGTTTCTTATATCGCGAATTCTTTTCAATGAGCAACACCAAAGACCAACAGCACACCCCCATGATGCAGCAATTCATGCGCATAAAAGCAGATCACCCCCATGATCTGCTGTTTTATCGCATGGGCGACTTCTACGAAATGTTCCACGAGGACGCCAAAAAAGCGGCAGAAGTTCTCGATATAACACTCACCGCCCGGGGTAAGGCCAACGGCAACCCCATTCCCATGTGTGGCATTCCCTATCACGCCGCAGACGGCTATCTGGCTCGATTGGTTAAGGCGGGTATTTCTGTGGCCATAGCCGAGCAAGTGGGCGACCCCGCTACCAGCAAAGGGCCGGTGGAGCGCAAAGTTGTCCGCGTGGTCACACCCGGCACGCTCAGCGACGAAGCCTTGATGGACGACCGGGTCGAACAACTTCTGTTGGCAGTGGCGCAGCATGAAGAGCGTTTTGGGCTCGCCTATCTCGATTTGAGTACGGGAAGGTTCCGGGTTCTGGAGGTTTCCGGCGAGGAGGCCCTGCTGGGAGAAATGCAGCGCTTGGCACCGGCGGAAACACTGTATCACGAGGCCATCTTTCACCCGGATGTCACTACTAGAGCGGGGGCGCGCTCACAGCCTGCCTGGGAATTTGACCCCGAGAGTGCACGCCGCGCGCTGAACACCCAATTTCAGACACACGACCTACAAGGTTTTGGCTGCGACGATCTCGAGTTGGCCATCGGTGCAGCCGGCGCTCTGCTGCAGTACGTTAAAGACACACAGCGCAATAACCTCCCCCATATCCGCAGCATGAGCCACGAAAACCGCGCTCACAGTGTCATCCTCGATGCCGCCACACGACGCAATCTGGAAATTGATGTAAACCTGAGCGGCGGGGACAGCAATACCTTGTTCTCTGTAATGGACAGAACCGTGACCGCCATGGGCAGCCGCATGCTGCGCCGTTGGCTACACCGCCCACTGACCGATATAGACGTATTGGAAGCGCGCCATAACTCGATCACCTCTCTGTGCGACAACTACCTTTATGAAAGCGTGCGCACTGCTCTCAAACCCATAGGTGATATGGAGAGAATCCTGACCCGGGTTGCTCTGCGTTCCGCAAGGCCCCGAGATCTCACGCGACTACACAGCTCATTGGCGGCGCTACCTGTTCTGCGCTCGGAGCTGGGGGGCACCGATGCCACTCGCCTGCACGACTTAAGCCAACAGGCAGGCGAATTTCCACAACTGTGCGAGTTACTCGCCAGTGCAATAATCGACAATCCCCCCGTCATCATTCGCGATGGTGGAGTCATCGCACCCGGTTATGACAAGGAGTTGGACGAACTACGAAAAATCAGCACCAATGCGGGTGACTACCTGTTGGAAATAGAACGCAGGGAGCGGGAAGCCACTGGTATTCAAACGCTCAAAGTCGGCTACAACCGGGTTCATGGCTACTACATCGAAATCAGCCGTTCACAGTCCGATAAGGCGCCCGTTGAGTATATCCGCCGTCAAACCCTGAAAAATGCTGAACGCTTCATCACGCCTGAGTTAAAGGAATTTGAAGACAAAGCCCTATCGAGTAAAAGCCGTGCCCTGGCCAGGGAAAAAGGCCTATATGATGAATTGCTGGAGAAACTGAACGAAAAACTGGCGGCCCTGCAGGACACTGCTGCAGCCGTATCGGAAATAGACGCATTGGCAAATTTTGCGGAGCGCGCAGACAGCCTCAACCTCTGCAAACCAGAATTTTGTGATGATCAGGTGTTTGAAGTTAACCAGGGACGCCACCTGGTAGTCGAACAGGTGCTGGACGACCCTTTTATTGCCAACGATGCCCTGCTTAATCGCCAGCGTCGAATGCTACTGATTACAGGGCCTAATATGGGTGGTAAATCCACCTATATGCGCCAAAACGCCGTAATAGCGCTGCTCGCTCACGTGGGGAGTTTCGTGCCTGCCTCCACTGTGCGCTTGTCACCTATGGACAGAATTTTCACCCGTATTGGCTCCTCCGACGATCTGGCGAGCGGCCGCTCCACTTTCATGGTAGAGATGACAGAAACTGCGAATATTCTGCACAACGCTACGCCACGGAGTTTAGTGCTGATGGATGAAGTGGGGCGCGGCACCAGCACCTTTGACGGCCTGAGCCTGGCCTGGGCCGCGGCGGTAGAGCTGGCCCAAAAGGTCAAGGCTTTTACGCTGTTCGCCACCCACTATTTCGAACTAACAGAGTTGCCACAACAGTGCCCTACCATGGCCAACATCCATCTGGACGCCACCGAGTATCAGGATCACATCGTATTTTTGCACAACATCCAGGAGGGCCCCGCAAGCCGTAGTTATGGTCTGCAAGTCGCCAAATTAGCGGGGGTACCCACGCCAGTGCTCAAAGCAGCCCAGGAAAAACTGGATGCACTGGAACGCACAGACAAAGCTAAAGCCTCTTCTCCACAACTACTACCTCCCCAAAGCGATTTGTTTAGCGCCATAGAGCCACACCCGGCAGTGGAATTACTTCAAAGTCTGGATATCGACGACCTGAGTCCACGGCAGGCTTTGCAAAAACTCTATGATTTGAAAGCCTTCGCGGAGTGAAAAGCCTTCATTTTCCACAATCCAGCAGGTAAAATAACGCTCCCTGATTAAGCCCTGGTGTTAATTTACCTTGGGTAATAAATGATTTAGCAAGTATAGAGAGGTCACAGCAGTATGACATTTATAGTTGGCGAACAGTGTATAAAATGTAAACACACTGATTGCGTAGAAGTTTGCCCCGTGGACTGTTTTTACGAAGGCCCAAATTTCCTGGTCATCCACCCGGATGAATGTATCGATTGTGCCCTGTGCGAACCTGAGTGCCCTGAGGACGCAATTTACTCCGAGGATGAACTACCGGAGGATCAGCAAGTATTTTTAGAGCTGAACGCAGAGTTGGCCGAAGTATGGCCGGTTATAACAGAGATGAAAGAATCTCCTGCCGATGCTGAAGAGTGGAGTGGCAAGCCGAACAAACTGGCATTGCTGGAGCGCTAGCTTCCGTAGCTGACACTCCTACAAATCGGAATCATGCAAAAGCCCGCTGCACGCAGCGGGCTTTTTTTTTGATCAATTTCCGCTAGACTGAGTCCATGACAAACTCAAAAGAAAAATTCAGCATCGATTGGCGTATCGCTCTGGGTATGGTCCTGACCACAGCCTGGATCTCTACTGGCCTCGTCTACTTGTTAGGCATTGTGGGCTGGGGCAACTTCATTCGCTTATCCACCGGCGATATTGGCAGCTTTCTGGAGGGCGCCTTTGCTCCGCTGGCATTTTTGTGGCTTGTCATCGGGCACTTTATGCAGCAAAAAGAAATTAGCGCCAACACCAAAGCAATTTCACTGCAGGAGAGAAGTGCCCAACGCCTGGAGTTACATTCCAGGAGAGACTCCTACTTTAAATTACTCACACTGGTTCAGGATCAACTGGGCTCAATTGCATCATTTCACTATATCTCGGTATTCGGGGATACGGGCTCGGGTAAAATGACTTTTGAGGAATTTTCCGAACACCGGGCACACAGCGGTGGTAGCGACCACGCCTATTTTATCCGCCTGATGACCATTGAAACTTTCAGCTTGCGAGACGACCCCGAGGCGGTACAGGAAATGTACTTTGGCACCGACATCCGAACCCGCCACACCGAGAACTATGTCAAAACCTTTGAGAAACTACTGCGCACCGCACGAGAAATAGACACAGACGAGATGATTTCGGGCGCTCTGCTCCACGGCTCCGCTGCAGGGCGACAATATCGTGTCATCAAATTTTTACAAGGTGGAGACCCCAAGGAGCTGGACCTCTACCTGTAAAAGACAAGCCTACTCAATAGGACTTGGGCAAACCCAATTCCCATTCAGCGATAAAGTTCAGAATCATTTCTTTGGAAACAGGGGCTGTTTTCAGCAGTCTGGCACCGTTCCATAGAGGCAGTAAGCCCTGCTCTACAGTAAACGCACTGCCACCCAGGGTCTCTATAGCCGCATCGACGCTGTGTAGGGCACTTTCAGAATTCATCAGCTTACACATATTGGCCAGACTGCCCACCTTGACCGCGTCCCATTTTTGATCGTAAGCCCAGGCGGCTTTCAACATCAGCAAGCGCGCTGCTTCGTGCTCGGATTTTGCCATCGCCAGAGGGTGCGCAATACCCTGATAACACCCTATGGGCGTATCACGAAACACCTTGCGCTCCTTGGCGTACTCGGCTGCCATATTGACACTGAACTGCGACATGCCCGAACACATTGCCGCTGCGAGAATTCGCTCGGGGTTGAGCGAATTAAACATGACCAGTGCACCCATATCGACTTGCCCAACCACCTGGTCAGCTGCCACTTCGACATTATCAAAATACAGGCTGTACTGGCCTACTCCCTCATTAAATGCCATGGGCATCAGTTGTTTTTCTATACCGGGTGCATCGGTAGGCACAATGAATAGGGACAGGCCATGATATTGGCCCATCTTGGTATCTTTTGAATCTTCCTGAGACGTGGTGCGGGCTACCAGCAGCATATAGTCAGCCACTTCAAAGCCGGAAATGTATGACTTGGCACCATTGATAACAAACTTATCACCAACAGCCGTGGCCTTTGTTGTCATGTTAAATGAGTTCGTACCTGCATCGGCTTCGGTTATGGCAAAGCAGAACTTGCTCTTGCCGGAGACTATATCTGGCAGATACTGCTCTTTTATAGCATCTGTAGCGTTGCGCGCAATGCAAGCCGAATCCATACAGGTAACCAGCAAGATATTGGGTGAAATCCCCATCGCTGCAATTTTTTCAAAGCCAAGCGCAAGCGGAAGTAAACCCACATCGGTTCCGCCGTATTCCTCAGGTACCAGACAGCCCATAAGGCCTACATCGGCAAACGTCTGCCACAACTCTTGCGGGAATATTGAGTTGCTGACCATTTCCGTCAGCTCAGCTTTTCGTGGTCCGGCCCAGGGCTTCATCGCTTCCCCTAGCGCATCCACTAACATGACATTCTCTTCGCTAAAACTAAAATCCAGACTCATCACGGCTCCGTTGGCAACAAATATTTCGACCTAGAGGATACTTCCCGGCAAGCCAGGAAGACACAGAGGATGTACTTAGAAGTTAAACCATAGAGAAACTTTGCTCGATGAGCGGGCAAAGTTGAAACGAATAATCAGCTAAAAAGTGAGTCGCTGCTCAGACCCTGTGTTTCCATTATGACGCGCAAACGACGCAGTGCCTCAACCTGGATCTGGCGTACGCGTTCCCGCGTGAGACCTATTTCCCGCCCCACTTCTTCCAGCGTGCTACTCTCATAGCCGCGTAAACCGAAGCGCCGCGAAACCACTTCACACTGTTTGTCTGACAGCTCCTCCAGCCAGTGGGCGATGCTGTTTTTGATATCGCTGTTTTGCAGCAACATAGAGGGATCCGACACTTGGGTGTCGGCAATGGTATCGAGTACCGCTTTATCCGAATTGGGACCTGCAGGCGTGTCCACCGATGTAACACGCTCGTTAAGGCGTAACATCCGCTTTACATCCCCCGCTGGACGGTCAAGCATATTCGCTATCTCTTCTGCAGAAGGCTCATGATCGAGTTGCTGAGTGAGCTGTCTTGCCGCGCGCAAATATACATTCAATTCCTTTACCACATGGATGGGTAATCGAATGGTGCGCGTCTGATTCATAATGCCGCGCTCGATCGTTTGTCGAATCCACCAGGTAGCGTAGGTTGAAAAGCGAAAGCCGCGTTCCGGGTCAAACTTTTCGACTGCCCGCATCAGACCCAGGTTACCCTCTTCTATGAGGTCCAGAAGCGTCAAGCCGCGATTGATGTAGCGACGAGAAATTTTAACAACCAATCGCAAATTACTTTCGATCATACGCTGCCGACTTGCCTCGTCCCCTTTCAGGGCCAGGCGGGCAAAGTGTTTTTCTTCATCGGCTGTTAACAGGGGGGAAAAACCAATTTCATTCAGGTAGAGCTGGGTAACATCCAGAGATTTCTTATCTACTCTATGAGAGGTGGCGCGTTCAAACTGGGCTTGATCTGTTTCGACTGTAGACTTGCTTTGGGGCTGGCTGGAATGAGGCTGCACAGCTGCACGCTTCCCAGAATTCCGTTTCGAGGGGACAGTGCGAGTGTCTGCATCCATGGCTTTACCTCATCTCTTAGATTTCTAGTTATAGAGACTATTTGTTGCCGGTCGATCAGGCTACCCCATGTCTGTGATAAAAAACAAGAGCTAGGGCAATAATTTTTTCGGATCCACGGGCTTGCCCTCCTTGCGAATTTCGAAATGGAGTTTAACGCTATCGGTGCCGGAACTGCCCTTCTCAGCGATTTTTTGTCCCGCGACTACCTGCGCACCTTCGCTAACTAGCAAACGTTGGTTATGGCCGTAAGCACTAAGATAGATGTCATTGTGCTTTACGATTAGCAACTCGCCGTAGCCTACGATGCCCGTACCCGCATACACCACTCTCCCCGCCGCCACAGCATAGATAGAATCACCCCGCTTACCCGAGATGTCGATACCCTTGTGCACGGTGGAAGAATACCCACGGGTAACCTTGCCCTTGGTGGGCCATCGCCATTTTGAGACCTTTGCACCGGGGGAAGCTGTTGATTTCTTTGGCTGGCTCACCGCAACAGGCTTTTGCATAGGAGTACTGACAGGTGGTTTATACGAGGTACTTTTCTTTGTAGACGTTTTGTTCGGGCCGGATTTAGCGACGCTGGCGCTTGCCTTAGCGGGGGCTTTACCCTTCAAATACAGTTTTTGTCCGGGGAAAATGGTATAGGGACTGGCAATATTATTCGCCTTGGCAACCGAACGAAAATCCAGGCCATAGCGCCAGCTTATTGAATAGAGCGTGTCACCGCCGCTAACATAATACACACTCGGCGCAGGTGCCTTTGGACGGGCATTGCGATCTTCGACAGGCGCCCGATAACCACTGGAGCAAGCGATCAGGCAGCAAGCAATCAATAGATGTATAAGCCCTCTGGACACCATAATTCTCATGCAAGCACTAAGATCTAATGCGATTGTCACCCCATTTGGAGTCGATAAGCCAAACAGTAAAAAAGCCCACAAACATAAGCACCACACACAGCACAACAGCAGGATCCTGGCCGGTAGACTCCAGATACTGGGAAGGGAGAACCGGCACCTGTTGGGCGGGCTTTAACTGGCCATGACTTCCCTCAACCCAGGCGAGAACATGTTTCCAGGGCCACACTACCGCCAGCGAACCAAATAAGAAACCCGTCAGCACCGCCATGGTCTGTGAATGCACCCTGTGCAGCAGCCAGTGCAGAAAGCGTGAAAATACCATCAGGCCGGTGGCAGCGCCGACTGCAAATACTGCAATGAATAGCATGTCGAGATTTTTGAGAGCAGAGAGAACAGTGCCATACATGCCCAATAATACGAGAATAAAGCTACCTGAAATCCCGGGCAGTATCATCGCGCAGATTGCTAAAAAACCAGACAGAAAAACTGCGGCCAGACCAAAATCCATCGCGACAACAGAGGAGAGTGCCACCCACAGTGCAGTAGCAATCCCTGCGACAAGACACAGTGCATGTACAGGCGTCCAGCGTTCAATTTGCCGCAGCAACACCAGCGCTGACGCTAACACTAAACCAAAGAAAAAGGCCCAAAGCTGGACGGGATAATTCGTTAGAACCCAGGAAACAACACGCGCCAGCGTTACAATACTTGTGGCAATACCCAGTAGCAGAACAAGCAAAAAGCCGCCATTCACATGCTGCCAAATTCCCTTGAAGTCTCCGCGTATTAGCAGCTTCAAGCACTCCACATCAAAAGAGCGAATGCTATCGAGCAGTGTGTCGTATATGCCCGTAATAAAGGCGATAGTGCCACCGGAAACGCCGGGTACAATATCGGCGGCTCCCATCAAAACGCCTCTCATATAAATACTCAGGGGAGACATTAGCTACTTCACCGTTCCGCTACATAGCGGCACAAAGCGCACAGCTTCGACGATTTCAGTTTCAAAGCCCTCGCTGGTTCTGATCACTAATTGCAATTGTTGGGTGTCGCCGCCAACCGGAATCACAAGCCGTCCGTCCGGGGCCAGCTGTCGCAGCAACTCCTCCGGTATTGATTCTGGTGCAGCCGTTGAAATAATTCCATCATAAGGCCCCTTGTCTTCCCAACCCATAATACCATCGGCATGCTTTGTCTGGATATTGTAGAGCTTTAGCTGACGCAACCGCTGCTTGGCTTTAAATTGCAGGGGGCGAATCCGTTCAACACTGAATACGTTTTCGACCAACTGCGCTAGCACTGCGGTCTGGTAACCCGAGCCGGTACCTATTTCCAATACATTCTTCAGCGGGCCAGCGGCTAACAACAGTTCAGTCATACGCGCCACGATGTAGGGCTGCGACAACGTTTGCTGATGACCGATGGGCAACGCGGTATCCTCGTAAGCACGATGAGCCATAGCTTCATCCAGAAATAAATGCCGTGGCGTCGTGCGTATGACATCCAGCACAGCGTCATTACTAATACCCTGATCAACCAGGCGTTGTATTAATCGCTCACGCGTGCGCTGCGATGTCATACCGATTCCTTTGAACTTGGCGCTATTCACTGCTGTCACGTTTCCCTATATTGTTTTTTCTATCGGTGTATTGCACCAGTTCCGCCAGAACCGCAGTAGCATAGCCACCGGCTCCCAACGCGAATTTCAGCTGCAGACTTTCATCATCACAAAACTGCCAGCAAAAGTCATCCGGCAGAGCGCGTGAGGCACGGTAGGCCATTTCCAGCCCCATACGTTGCAGAAATTTTCCAGTTTCCAGGTTTTCACCCAGTGCTTCACTTTGCTGTGCTTCAGACGAAAATTGCTCTCCCGTGCCCCACAGTGGCAGGCCCGGATGTATGTCAGCAATAGCACAGCGGTGCTTAATGTCATCATCAATCTGCTGCGGTTGAAAGAGACTACGGGAGCCGCTCAAAATACACGCATCGCCCTCCACGACCTGATTCCAACTAGCTTCGCTCACTCGTTTGGCCAACATAGTATTGAACAGCTGGGCGCGCAGGGCGGACAAATATAAGCTGCGTTTGGTACGCGATATCCTGCGCGCGCCGCTTTGCATCCAGCGCATTGCTTGCTCTAAAGTGGACCCGTTGCGTCCAAAGCGCTGCTCCCCAAAATAGTTGGGAACGCCCTGGGCTTTTACCCGTTCAAGGCGTAATAACAGCTCATCGCGGGGGCCATGTAACTCCCGCAGGCACAGTTCGAAGCGATTGAATTTATGCGTGCCTCGTTTTAATTTGCGCAGGTGCCGCCCTACTTGCAGAACCGTTACATCGCCATCGCTTTCTAGCTTATTCCAGTCCGGCTCCGCCTTTCCGGCCATGCGAACACTGAACCATTGTCGGGTAATTGCGTTGCGGTCTTTCATCCCACTAAAGCCAATATCACGTGCTGGAATTCCACTCAGACTGGCAATACGCTCATGTAATTCAAGGCTGTTGAGCTGCCGTTTTTCCAAATGTAGAAATACATGCTCCCCTTCGCCGGAGAGCTCAAAGCCCAGCTCTTCATATACCCGAAAATCCTCCGGCTGCACCCGCAGTAAAGCCGTAACTTCAGGCACACCGGATACGCAGGGGCAGGCAAGTGTCACTGCTTTAATCTTTTCAACAGCACCACAGCATGAGCAGCGATACCCTCGCCACGACCTGTGAAGCCCAGTTTTTCTGTAGTAGTGGCTTTAACATTAACGCAGTCAACATCTACGCCAAGATCGACTGCCAGAACGGTTCGCATCGCGGTAATGTGAGGCGCCATTTTGGGAGCCTGCGCCACCAGCGTCGAATCGAGGTTAGAGACACCCCAACCAGCGGCATGCAATTTCGCAACAACGTTGCGCAACAAAATACGACTGTCGATGTCGGCATTATCCGGGTCCGTATCGGGAAAGTGTTGCCCAATATCACCTGCACAGATGGCACCTAACAAGGCGTCACAAATTGCGTGAATCAGGACATCGCCGTCGGAATGAGCGAGTAGTTTTCGAGCATAGGGAATTTCAACTCCGCCTAGAACAATACACGTCTCACCATCGTAACCCTCGCCTGCGGCAGAGGCTTGCGCATCTGTATCGCTGGCAAAACGATGTACATCGAAACCGTGACCTATTCGCATTAGCTGCTCTCCATCCGTGCTCTATACATTGGTATCAGCATTTTTCCGCGCCAGGTAAAACTCAACCAAAGGTAAATCGTCAGGAACTGTGACTTTCAAATTACTGGCAGAACCAGCCACCAGTTGCACGCGCTCGCCTTGAAGCTCCATCGCGGAGGCCTCATCGGTAATACCAAGCCCCTGCCGAGTCGCGCTCTTGAGGGCATCGTACAATAACTCATAGCGAAACATTTGCGGGGTCTGTGCACTCCACAACTCATCACGGGGTAACGTTTGGTCGACAATATTATCTGCGCCTGCTCGTTTGACCGTGTCGACCATGGGCACAGCGAGAATACCACCTATTCCTGAACTACTGACCTGCTGCGCAAGCGCCAAAATATCTTCTGCCGCAACACATGGACGCGCCGCGTCGTGCACCAACACCCAGTCGTCGGGTGCAGCCAAACCCTGCAGCGCCGCAAGACCGGCCAACACGGAGTCGCTGCGCGCCTCCCCGCCTTCCACCAGCAAAACGCCAGGGTCGCGCAGAGCGACAATAGCCGCCGCGGTTTTATCGAGTGGCTTTAGTGCCACTATCACTTTTTCGATAAAGTCACAGGCAAGCAAAGCAGACAAACTGTGCTCCAGCACGGTAGCTCCGGCCACTTTGAGGTACTGCTTGGGCAACTGTGAGCCCATGCGTGAACCGACACCCGCTGCGGGAATAACCGCCCAACATTTGCTGGATAGGACTGCGGATATCACCTGATCACCGCTGGCTTGTTGGGTTCGGGTGCATCCTTTT
This sequence comes from Halieaceae bacterium, assembly GCA_016744355.1. GTDB lineage: Bacteria > Pseudomonadota > Gammaproteobacteria > Pseudomonadales > Halieaceae > JBALVT01. Next base: position 80,854 of record JADGEN010000003.1, on the reverse strand, counting down.
CAACGACCAGATAAAAGGTTTCACCCTTACGAATAAGACCCAGTTGCTCACGGGCACGCTGCTCGATACCGTTAGTACCGTTTTGCAGCTCCAGAACTTCACGTTCTATAGCTTCATTACGCGCTCGCAACTTGTTGTTTACTTCGGTTTGTTCTATCACCTGTAATTCCAGGCGGTGTTGCTCGGCCAAGCTACCTGGCGCAAACCACAGGCGATATTGAAGCCCGGCCAGCATGATCAGCAGCAACCCCAAAATCCACAGTAGTGGCTGCGCTCTAGCGAGCAAGTTCCGCCAGGCCACGGTAGGGAGCTTTGTCTGCGAGTTCGGCCTCTATGCGCAAGAGACGGTTATACTTTGCTACTCGATCCGAACGGCAAAGCGAACCGGTTTTAATCTGGCCCGCTGCTGTAGCGACAGCCAGATCGGCAATAGTAGTGTCTTCAGTCTCGCCGGAACGGTGAGAAATGACCGCCGTATAACCAGCAGCCTTTGCCATTGCAATGGCATCAAGAGTCTCAGATAGCGTGCCTATCTGGTTTAGCTTGATGAGAATTGAATTGCCCACACCCATTTCAATACCCTGTTTTAGAATCCGGGTGTTGGTGACAAACAGGTCATCGCCTACCAATTGAATTTTGTCGCCCAGTATCTCGGTCTGGTATTTCCAGCCATCCCAGTCCGACTCATCCAGGCCATCTTCAATTGAAATAATGGGGTGTTTTTGTGCCAGCTCTGCCAGATAGTCAGAAAACTCTTCGCTGCTGAACTTTTTACCCTCACCGGACAGGTCGTAGACACCATCTTTATAAAATTCAGAAGCGGCGCAATCCAGCGCCAGCGTAATGTCAGTGCCAAGCGAATAACCCGCATTGGCCACAGCCTCAGCGATAACTTCCAGTGCAGCCTCATTGGATGGCAGGTTTGGCGCAAAGCCACCCTCATCACCCACAGCTGTGCTCAGCCCTCTGTCTGACAGGACTTTTTTCAAGCTGTGAAATACTTCAGCACCCATTCTTAACGCTTCAGCGAACGTGGGTGCACTCACCGGCTGCACCATAAATTCCTGTATATCAACATTGTTGTCTGCGTGCTCACCACCGTTAATGATGTTCATCATGGGCACTGGCATAGTGAATTCACTGCTGCCATTAACGTCGGCAATATGCTGATATAAAGCCACGCCGCGATGTTTTGCTGCCGCTTTTGCCGCAGCTAAAGATACAGCCAGAATGGCGTTAGCGCCAAACTTTGCCTTGTTGTCCGTGCCATCTGCTGCAATCATTGCCGCATCCAAAGCACGCTGGTCAGTCGCATCAGTTCCCATCAGTAGCTCACGTATTGGCCCGTTTACGTTGGCTACGGCTTTTAGAACACCTTTGCCAAGATAGCGAGAAGCGTCACCATCACGCAGCTCCAATGCCTCGCGCGAACCCGTGGACGCGCCCGACGGTGCACAGGCAGAACCCACTTCACCCGAAGCCAGAGTCACCTCCGCTTCGATGGTGGGATTACCTCTTGAATCCAATACTTCAAAGGCTTGTATGTTCGCGATACTACTCATCTGAGTTACTCCGTGTAGATGTCTGGGTAAAACGGTTTAATCAATATGCAGAGGTGGAAAATTTTTGACAAGATCGTCCACCGCTTTCATTTGTACCAAAAACGGCTCCAGCTGTGCCAGAGGCAAAGCACTGGGGCCGTCGCATTTCGCACGATCCGGATCGGGGTGACACTCAAGAAACAAGCCTGCAAGCCCCAGAGCCATACCCGCTCGGCCCAGCTCAGCAACCTGAGAGCGTCGCCCTCCAGACGCTGCACCCATTGGGTCGCGACACTGCAGTGCGTGAGTCACATCAAAAATAAGCGGCACGTCATTGCACACTTTTTTCATCAAGCCGAAGCCCAGCATGTCAACCACCAAATTGTCATAGCCGAAATTACTGCCGCGCTCACAAATCATCACGCGCTCGTTGCCACACTCAGAAAACTTCTCGACAATATTAGCCATCTGCGATGGACTCAAAAACTGCGGCTTCTTAATATTGATAACTGCCCCGGTTGCCGCCATTGCTGCCACCAGATCAGTTTGACGGGCCAGAAATGCGGGCAGCTGAATAATGTCACACACTTCGGCCGCTGGAGCGGCCTGTTCCGGCGTATGCACGTCAGTGATCAGGGGAACACCGAAGGTCGACTTCACTTCAGCCATTATGGAGAGTCCCTCGTCCACACCCGGGCCCCTAAACGAATGGATGGATGAGCGATTGGCCTTGTCGTAGGACGCCTTAAAAACCAAAGGTATGTCCAGTTTTTGGCACACCTGGACATAGTGCTCGGCAACCTCCATGGCAAACTCACGGCTTTCGAGAACATTCACCCCACCCAACAAAACAAAGGGTGACGAATTGCTTACCGGGATGTTGGCTACTTTAAGTGTTGTATCATTCATTGCTCTATTGCCCTGCTAAAGTCTTCGCTCGGCGGTTTTACTGTGATTTCCTGTGAGCCGCTGCCGCCATTATGTAGCCGGTAAACAAGGGGTGGCCGCCACGTGGATCGGAATTAAATTCGGGATGAAATTGACAGGCTACAAACCAGGGATGGTCGACTATTTCAACAATTTCGACCAGTGAGCGGTCTGCTGACCAGCCCACTACCTGCATGCCATTTTCTCCCAACTGCTCAATGTAGTTGTTGTTGATTTCATAACGGTGCCTATGGCGTTCGGATATCAGCTCTTTTCCATAGAGCTCCCGCACTGCGCTGCCCTCGCTCAGATGACAATCCTGCGCACCAAGACGCATGGTGCCACCGATATCCGATGACTCATCACGCTGCTCGGTTGAACCATCTACATTCTGCCACTCGGTAATCAGGGCCACGATAGGATGAGGGGTGTTTTTGTTCATTTCGGTGGAGTTGGCGTCTTGCAAGCCACAGACATTGCGCGCGTACTCAACCATTGCCACATGCATACCCAGACAAATACCCAGGAATGGAATTTTATTTTCGCGAGCATACTGCACAGCAGTAATTTTTCCTTCTACACCTCGATCGCCAAAGCCACCGGGGACCAGTATGGCATCAACACCCTCGAGTACGCCGACGCCATTTTTTTCGATGTCTTCGGCATCCACATAATCGACGCTAACTTTTGTGCCGCTTTGCAAGCCTGCGTGCTTGATAGCCTCATTGAGCGATTTATAAGCGTCCAGAAGATCCATGTACTTACCAACCATGGCAATACGAACTTCCGCAAGATCAGTGCGGAACTCCCGCCGCACGACCTCTTCCCACTCGGACAAGTCCGCCGGTGGACAGCTGAGGTTAAAACGTTCGACCACAAAACTATCCAGACCCTTGGCATGCAACATACCGGGAATGCGATAGATAGAGTCAGCATCGAGCAGAGGAATGACTGCCCGCTCTTCTACATTGGTGAATAGCGAAATTTTTCGTCGCGCACTCTCTTCAATCTCAACCGCGCAACGGCACATCAGAATGTCTGGCTGTAGGCCTATAGAGCGCAGTTCTTTAACAGAGTGTTGGGTAGGCTTGGTTTTTATCTCCCCGGCGGTTGCTATGTAGGGCACCAGTGTCAGGTGCATTAGCAGTGAACGAGTGGGACCCATCTCAACGCGCAACTGGCGCGCGGCTTCCAGAAAAGGCAGGCCTTCAATATCGCCGACGGTGCCGCCGATCTCGATTACTGCAACATCGGCACCCTCTGCACCGGCAATAACGCGACGCTTTATCTCATCGGTTATATGAGGAATAACTTGCACAGTGCCACCCAGATAGTCGCCTCGTCGCTCTTTTTTGATAACAGAGCTGTAGACCCTACCGGTGGTGAAATTATTACGCCGTTGCATAGTTGTATGGGTGAAGCGTTCGTAGTGACCCAGGTCGAGGTCAGTTTCTGCACCGTCCTCGGTGACAAACACTTCGCCGTGCTGAAAGGGGCTCATGGTACCCGGGTCTACATTAATGTAGGGGTCGAGCTTGAGAAGGGTTACTTTGAGTCCCCGGGCTTCCAGCACCGCTGCCAAAGAGGCCGCTGCAATACCCTTACCTAGGGACGAAACCACACCACCTGTGACGAAAACATAACGCGTCATGAAAAACCTATAATCTCTGTGTTAGTCGCTGTAAGTATCGCTGTCGTTCAAGACCCGCAGAATATGGCGGATTGTGAACTTCAGGGCGTTTATGACCTGATCATTCACAGGCGCATATCCCGCGAAAAGATGGGAAATCAGTCTACCAGAAAGCCCTCAGCCGCTCAATCGAAAGCGAGAGGTTTTCGCTCGCAGCAGGGCTCCCATAGCGCGCAGTTACCTTCATCAGGTAACTGTAAGCGAGAGGACTCACACAGCCACAGCCCGCCCACAGCCAGCAGCTCATCGTCCAGATACAACAGCGGTATACGCTCCCGCCACCACGGTGGAACCAAAAATTCCTGTAGTAGTTTCTTCAAGCGCTGATTATAGGCCCGTCCCATGGGGCGGCAACGCTCTCCCCCCTGACGCCAGCGAATGGTCAACCTGTCCTGTGCATCCAAGCGCAGACCCGCAGCGGCCGCAGGTGCTAGCGTCAGCCTGCCAAAGCCTGGAAGTGGACAGTCCTCGCCTATCGCCAGCGAGACACCCTCTCCATGCGAGCCGCTACCGGCATCCCGGGTAAATTCTGGCAGTAAATAGACACAATTCCTGTAACGCTGTAACTCAAAATCGCCACTTGATAGACGCGGACTCGCAGCCGCAGCGCTTTCGCGCAGCTGGCGCACAAACTCCGTCAACAACTGTTGATCGGGCATATTACAGCCCTGCCCGCGCAGCCAGCTTCGCAGTTTTATCATCGCGGCGTCGATGGATACGCCGTTCAGCCCGCGCTGCTCGAGACCAGGATCGCCCATGACACTGAACACTGTCGCCGGCTGTGGCAAGCATTCTTCAATCACGGCCTGAGCAACGCTGGCGTGGCCCGCCGCCCGCGCTACTGTTTGGCGGTAGCCACTCCAGCGATCGGCCAACAGCGGCAACACCTCCTGGCGCAGATAATTCCGGTCTATGCTTGTATTAAAATTGGACGGATCTTCAATAGCGGTGAGCTGGTGTTGCTCAAGATAGGCCTGCAGCTCGCTGCGCTGCACACCCAGCAGTGGCCGCAGCAGCTCAGCCTCGCCTAACACCCGGGAATCTGGCATGGCAGATAAACCGCTGAGGCCAGAGCCACGCATAAGGCGCAAAAAATAGGTCTCAACCTGATCATCCAGGTGATGCCCCATAAACAAAATATCACCGCAGGACAGTTCGGCCTCGAAAGCAGCGTACCGGACATCTCTAGCGGCAGCTTCGGCTCCCTTGCCTGCATTCTCAACCACCGCCTGAATCACCACAATCGGGATTCCCCAGGTATCGCATAAAGCCTCACAATGCGCCTGCCATTCGCCTGACGCCGCCTGCATGCCGTGATTGACGTGAATAGCAATGAGTTTTGGCGTGTCTTGTTTGCAGGCTATCTGCCAGCTATGCAACAAATGCAGGAGTGCACAGGAGTCTGGACCGCCGCTAAAGGCAACACACCAGCGCGCCGCACCTGCTCTGGAGGTGAGCCAGGGGTCGAGAATGGAATGATTCAACATTTTGCTGTCAGGCACGCGGCCTGCCGACTCAGTTACCGTAGGACATTAGGCGCTGGTAGCGCTTGGCCAACATATCTTCTACGGGCAATTGCTCGAGCACAGTCAACTCTGCGGCGATATGCGCTTTTATTCGCTCTGAAATCAAATCGACGTCGCGATGCGCACCGCCCATAGGCTCTTCAATAGTGGCGTCTACGATACCCATATCCTTCAGAATATCGGAGGTCACGCCCATGGCTTCTGCCGCGTCCGGTGCGTTTTCGGAGCTTTTCCAAATAATATTGGCACAGCCTTCAGGTGAGATTACAAAGTAAGTGGAGTACTGCAACATCGCCAAATGGTCACCCACGCCAATACCCAGTGCCCCACCGGAGCTTCCCTCGCCGATGACAATGGAAATAATGGGCGTAGCCAACCTGGACATAACGGCCAGATTCTGGGCTATTGATTCGCTGATGCCCCGCTCCTCGGAATCGATACCCGGATAGGCCCCCGGCGTGTCGATAAGTGTAACAACCGGCAGTTTAAAGCGTTCGGCCATCTCCATTAATCGCAATGCTTTGCGATAGCCCTCGGGCTTGGGCATGCCAAAATTGCGCATCACCTTATCTTTCACGGCCCGGCCTTTTTCCTGACCGATTACCATAATGGGCTTGTCATCAAGGCGCGCAATGCCACCGACGATGGCGTTGTCGTCAGCAAAATGGCGATCGCCGTGGAGTTCATCAAATTCGGAGAAAATACGGGGAATATAATCCATGGTATAGGGGCGCTGGGGGTGACGGGCCACCTTTACGATGTCCCATGCGCTCAAATTGGAATAGATTTTCTCGGTGAGCTTACTGCTCTTTTCGCGCAGGGTCTCGATTTCCGCACTGATATTAAGGTCGTTGTCCGACCCCACCAGCTGCAGTTCTTCAATCTTGACTTCCAGCTCGGCAATGGGCTGTTCGAAGTCCAGGTAATTCGGATTCATGCGCGTAACTTTTGCAGTTAATGATGCGCTAAGTGTACAAAATTAATGGCACATACACCATTGGTACTTGTGCGCTACACCGGTAGTTTGCTTAGCCTCCTACCAGACTGATCATTACTCCTGCAGCTACCGCTGAGCCGATAACACCCGCCACATTGGGCCCCATGGCATGCATCAGGAGGAAATTATGTGGGTTTGCCTCCAGGCCAACTTTATTACTAACCCTGGCTGCCATCGGCACTGCAGACACCCCTGCCGAGCCGATTAGGGGGTTAACCGGTGTAGTGCCAAGCTTGTTCATCAGTTTCGCAATTAAGATGCCGCTGGCGGTACCAATAGCAAATGCAATGATTCCGAGACCCAAAATACCCAGAGTATTGATATCCAGAAACTTGGCGGCAACCAGCTTGGAGCCTACTGACAGGCCCAGAAAAATAGTCACAATGTTAATCAAAGACCCTTGGGCGGCATCACTCAAGCGGTCTACTACACCACATTCTTTGAGTAAATTACCGAAACAGAACATACCCAGCAGAGGTGCGGCCGAGGGCAGTAAAAAAGCCACCAACAACAGCAGAACCAGAGGAAAGATGATTTTCTCTCTCGTTCCCACCGGTCGCAATTGCACCATCTCAATCTTACGCTCGGCTTCTGTGGTAAGCAGTCGCATGATAGGTGGCTGAATCATAGGCACCAGAGCCATATAGGAATAAGCGGCCACCGCAATTGCGCCAAGCAGGTCCGGCGCCAAAATACTCGATACATAGATGGCCGTTGGTCCATCGGCGCCACCGATAATACCTATGGCAGCGGCATCGGCGATACTAAAGTCCATAACGCCAATGGAGGTCAGGTAAACAGCGCCAAGCACCGTTGCGAAGATTCCAAACTGTGCCGCCGCCCCCAAAAACAGAGTCTTGGGGTTAGCCAATAAGGGACCAAAGTCGGTCATGGCCCCCACTCCCATAAAAATAACCAGTGGGGCTACGCCACTAGCGATGGAAACAGAATAAAAGCTATACAGCATCCCGTTGCTAAAGCCCGCATCGTTCGCCAACTGGGTAGCTAACATTTTGGCCTCTGCGCCGCCCAGACCGTAGGCTGACAACAGCGCTTTTGACTGCTCTCCAACTGCAACACCCAATACCTTGCCTAACTCTAGCAACAGCGCAGGATCACCCCCGTGAATGGCATTTTCTACAGCAGAGTAGGCCAGCCCTGCTCCAGGGATATTTGCCAGAATGCCACCAAAACCAATGGGCACCAGCAACAGCGGCTCAAAACCCTTACGAATAGCCAGAAACAGCAAAAGCAGGCCGATGCATATCATAATCCCCTGCCCCACATCCATTTGAGCGAGGCCGGAGTCGTTCCACAGACTGAGAAGATTATCCATTATTTACTAAAAGTCAGGATCGTGTCGCCAACCGCTACGACATCCCCAACGGAGATATCCACCGAACCAACAACACCCTCGTGGGGCGCAAGCACTTCCACCTCCATTTTCATCGCCTCCAATACAGCGATGACCTGGCCGTCATGCAAGGTGTCACCAACGGCTACATTTACCTTGAAAACATTTCCCGATAACGGTGCCGGCATGGATTCACCTTCGGCATTAATCGCCGGCCCAGGCGTCGGTGCACTTGCGGGAGGAGTTACGGCTGCAATGGCAGAAACATCTCCGCCCTCGGCCACCTCTACTACATAACTCTGTCCATTTACTGTCACCGTGTAAACATCGGAGCTATTTGCAGAACCTGCCGGTGCCGCTTTAGGTGGACTTGCCACTACAGTGGGCTCAGACGAAGCCAGACCGGGAGCCGGTTCAAATGCATCAGGGTTACCCCTGTTTTGCAAAAACTTCAGTCCAATCTGGGGGAACAGCGCGTAGGTCAACACATCATCGACCTCACCATCTGCAGCGGTCAAAGCGATGCTCTGTTTTGCTGCCAGCTCATGCAGCTCTGCGGTTAACACCGCCAGCTCGGGCTGTAACACATCAGCGGGCCTACAGGTTATAGGCTCAGCACCTTCAAGTACCCGGGTCTGTAGCTCGCAGTTCATGGCGGCGGGTGTGCTGCCGTATTCACCTTTTAAAATACCAGCGGTTTCTTTTGTGATCGACTTATAGCGCTCGCCGGTTAACACGTTGATAACCGACTGCGTACCCACTATTTGGGAAGTCGGCGTGACCAGTGGAATAAAGCCAAGGTCTTCCCGCACTCTGGGAATCTCTGCCAGTACTTCATCCATTTTATCGCTGGCACCTTGTTCCCGTAGCTGGTTTTCCATATTGGTGAGCATGCCACCCGGCACCTGGGCCACGAGAATACGCGAGTCTACGCCACGCAAAGAGCCCTCAAACTTGGCATATTTCTTTCGCACTTCCCTGAAGTAAGATGCGATTTCCTCAAGTTTTTCGATATCAAGGCCCGTGTCTCTATCGGTGCCTTGCAACATAGCGACAACCGACTCGGTGGGCGAATGACCATAGGTCATCGACATAGAAGAAATTGAAGTGTCTATATTGTCGATACCCGCTTCGATACATTTCAGCGCCGTGGCGGTAGAGAGACCGGTGGTCGCGTGGCATTGCATGTGAATGGGAATATCGCAAGTCGCCTTCAACCGGGAGACCAACTCGAAGCCATCATAGGGCCGCAGCAGGCCTGCCATATCCTTGATTGCGATGGAGTCAGCACCCATATCCTCGATCTGCTTGCCCTGTGTAACCCAGGTATCAATATTGTGTACGGGGCTGAGGGTATAGGAGATAGTACCCTGTGCGTGTTTACCCACTTTTTTCACCGCCTGCAGAGCCACTTCGATATTACGCATGTCATTCATCGCATCAAACACGCGAAATACGTCCACACCATTAAACGCTGCGCGCTCTACAAACTTCTCTACAACATCATCGGCATAGTGGCGATAACCCAAAATATTCTGCCCGCGAAATAACATTTGCTGAGGCGTCTTGGGCATAGCCTTTTTAAGTTCGCGAATGCGATCCCAGGGGTCTTCCCCAAGATAGCGAATGCAGGCATCAAAGGTGGCGCCACCCCATGACTCCAATGACCAGAAGCCGACATCGTCGAGTTTTGCTGCTATGGGTAGCATATCGTCAAGCCGTAGCCTGGTGGCAAATAGCGACTGGTGAGCGTCTCGTAGTACTACGTCGGTAATACCCAAGGCTGATTTATTACTATCCATAGGAGGCGGGTCTCTTCTTTTTTAACAGAATATTTAGTTAGCGATCTGAGTGTTTAGAACGGTGCTGGTGCAATGCGGCACTGATTACTGCAACCAGCGTGGCATCCCCGGCAGCGAAAGTCGTTGCAGGAGCAGCGGCTGCCCCCTTGGAATGATTAGCCTCCGGGGCTGTTTCCAGCACAGGAAAATAGCGCTTTAAAACCCACGACATCAAGGTAATCGCAAGCACCAGTACGGTCAGGAAAACCAGCACCGTACCCATGCCAAATAGCATAAGCTCGACGCCTTGATTAACGATAGATCCCTGCATGGGGCTCCCCCTCTCTTTCAAGCAAGCATTCTAGCGGAATTCGACCCGCAGTGATGCACTAATCGCGCATCATAAAGCGGATGGATCGCCCCGTCTAATCCTCACCCTTCGATCAATCGCCGATTTGCGTATAATGCGCCGCCTCGACAAAGGAAAATCACCTACTCATACAAAGCGGAGGCCAAAATGAGATTAATGCTGGCCCCCATGGAGGGGGTTGTAGACCACGCGATGCGCGAGCTACTCACCGGTCTTGGAGGAATAGACCGCTGCGTGACTGAATTTGTAAGGGTTACAGATCGCCTGCTGCCCGCACGGGTTTTCAAGCGATTGTGCCCCGAACTGGCAAATGGCGGGAAAACGTCAGCGGGCGTACCTGTCTATGTTCAGATATTGGGAGGTGATCCCCAGGTGGTGGCCGAGAATGCCGCTCTAGCCGCAGAACTGGGTGCGCCGGGTATTGACCTCAATTTCGGATGCCCTGCAAAAAGTGTGAACAACTCCAATGGTGGATCAATTCTGCTGCGGGAGCCCGAGCGTGTGCATGCCATCGTTGCTGCAGCGCGTGACTTCCTGCCACAGTCGACCCCCTTATCGGTAAAAATCAGGCTGGGCTACGAAGACCAAAGCAATTTTCTCGACATTGTGCGGGGAATTAACGCTGCTGGAGCAACAGAGCTCACCATTCACGCCCGCACCAAACGCCACGGTTACCGTCCGCCTGCATACTGGGAGGAAATTGCTCTGGCCCGCCAGATAATCGATATACCCATCATAGCCAATGGCGAAATCTGGAATCCTGCGGACGCATTGCGCTGCCAGCAGGTAAGCGGCTGTGTTGACCTGATGCTGGGTCGCGGCGCACTGTGCAGACCGGACTTGCCACGATTGATAGAGGCCAATTCCCGCGGCATTACGAGGTTACCGTTGGAGTGGCCCGAGGTATTGTTATTGATCAAGCGATTTTATGAGCTCAATCTCGATTCTTATGATGCGCGCCACGCGGCCAACCCCGTAAAACAGTGGTTAGTGTATTTACGCATGCACTATTTTCAGGCAAACCTTCTATTTGAAGATATAAAACGCCTGCATGAACCAGATGATGTGTGGGGTGTTTTGAACCTGGCCCTGGGCCGCAAAATCTCACCCCCCCCTATTTCCAATATGAGCGCTGAATAAAGCTAGCTCAAGAAAGTGGGAATTACCGCATCGATCAAGCACGGCCCTTCGCTCGCCATCGCCGCTTCAAACTGAGCATTAAACTCCTCGGCAGTGGTGGCACGGGTGGCATTCATACCCATGCCGTTTGCCATGGCAACAAAGTCCATGTCCGGCGTGCCTATATCCAGCGTACTGGCTGCTTTCTCCCCGGGTTTACCACCTCTGGCACCTGTGCGCGCAAACTCCAGCTCCAGAATGCTGTACTTACGATTGTTAAAAATAACAACGGTGACATCAAGGTTTTCTCTCACCATGCTCCACAGCGACTGGATGGTATACATGGCACTACCGTCGCCTTCCAGAGCGACAATTTTACGATCGGGTGCACCCAGAGCCGCACCTACCGCGGCGGGCAGCCCCCACCCGATCGCTCCACCGGTTAGACTCAACCAATCATGTGGCTGGGCTGTTGCCGTGGTTGGATAGCAAGCAATGCCAGAAGTGATGGCTTCATCAACCACGACCGCTCTCTCAGGCAGGAAATGTGCAATCGCTGCACCACATGCCATGACATCCAGGGGTCCGGAGGGTAAGTCGGGCAGCGCCAGTGCGTGTAAATCCGGCTCCACATCGACGGCGCCCAGCTTCTCCAGCAAGGCCTCGAGTACCTGATCGATATCATCGTTAACCTCGGCTAACACAACTTCATTACAAGCCTCTGGCGCGAGGGCACTGGGCAGGCCGGGGTAGGCAAAAAACGATACCGGCGATGTGGCACCTATCAAAATCAGGTGCTCTACATCTTTTGTATAGTCCACAGCCATTTCTGTCATATAGGGCATTTTGTCTATAACAGCTGTACCGGCACCACGCGCAACTCGCGCAGGAAATGTCTCAGTGCAAACGCGCGCGCCACTGGCCTTGCCAATTCGGCTCAACATCAAACCCTGCTCCGCATCAATTTCGCGGCCGCCTATCATTATCATGCAGGGTTGCCCGGAGCGCAGTAATGCGACTACCTCGTCGATCTTACTCTCTGAAATTTGTGCTAGTGGCGGCAAACTCGGCACGGCAGCGCGCCCATTGGGGTTGTCGCCCCAGGAAACATCGGCGGGAAGAATAAGCGTTGCAACCTGACCGCGTCCCGCTTGCAAAACAGCCTCGGCCGCATCAACGCCAATATCGGAAGGAGACGCAGAACTGTGTACCCAGTGCGAAACCGTACCCGCTATGCCTTCAATGTCGGAGGTGAGGGGCGCGTCATATTCCAGGTGATAAGTGGCGTGGTCGCCGACAATATTCACCATCGGCACATTACCTTTTTTGGCATTGTGAACATTTGCCAGGGCATTGCCCAGGCCAGGCCCCAAATGTAATAAAGTAGAGGCGGGTTTGCGCGCCATTACCGCGTAACCCGCAGCTGCACCGCTGAGCACACCTTCAAACAGACACAGCACACAGCGGATACCATCGACTTCATCCAGAGCCGCTACAAAATGCATCTCTGATGTACCGGGGTTTGTAAAACAGACTTCTATACCACTGTCGACCAGGGTTCCTAGCAGGCTTTCTGCACCATTCATTTTAGATAACTCCGTTATTAATTATTAAGTGCTGCAACATCTTCTGCAGCGAGTACTTTATTCGGATTGAGAATATTGTTGGGGTCCATCATCAGTTTAATGCGGCGCATTAGAGCCAATTCCTCTTCACTGCGACTGCAGTGCAGATAATCGCGCTTACTCAAGCCAATACCATGCTCTGCCGATATCGAACCCTCGTAATGCGCTATTATGCCGTACAGCAATTCACCAAGGGCCTTTGGGTCAAAGGCCTCAGGGTTCTTAGAGCCCAAAATAGTATGTAGATTGCAGTCGCCAAGATGTCCAAAAATAATGCAAATGGAATCTTCGATGTCGGCCATGGCCGCCTTCAGTTCGCCAACAAATTCCTCCATCTGGTCCAGCGTCACGCTTATGTCATAGGGGATAATAGGGCCGAGATTGAACAACTCCAGAACATCGTCACGAATCTCCCATATGGCATTGCGCTCAGACTGCGATTTAGCCAGCACTGCATCTTCGAACAAAGCCTCTTCCATGGCCTGACCCAGCATATTTTCAAAACTATACGCGTCGGTTTCTGCATTGGCGCCCAGTGTCTCCACCAACACGTAATAGGCGCTACCATGAGGCAGTGGTGGTGTGTGATTGGAACCGTCTCTGGTTATAAACTCGTAATACTCCGGCCACATCACCTCGAATGCCGATAGAGTTCCCCCTGCGCTGCTATCGAGGTAGTGCAGTAAATTGATAAGTGCAGGGAAATCAGGCACGGCCAGAAGCGCGGTGTTTTGGCTTTTGGCTAATGGGCGCAGCCGCACAACAACCCGTGTTACCACGCCCAAGGTACCCTCTGCGCCTATGAATAATTGTTTTAAATCGTAGCCAGTGTTGTTTTTTATCATCTTGTTCAGCGAGCTGACCACGGTGCCATCGGCTAAAACAACTTCCAGCCCCAACACCATGTCCCGCATCATGCCATAGCGAATAACCCGGTTTCCTCCGGCGTTGGTAGCAACGGTTCCGCCCACCGTTGCCGAGCCCCGCGCGCCAAAGTCCATGGGTAATAGCAGACCCTCTTCTTCACAAGCCTCCACTGCCACTTGTAAAATACAGCCCGCTTGCACTGTCATTGTACGATTGTGAACGTCGATTTCTTCCACCGCATTCATACGTTCAAGAGACAAACCCAGTTCGTCGCCTGTTTTATGAATTCCCTGGGCCAGACCAGATTTTCCACCTATGGGGATGAGTGCTTGTCCGGCGGCATCACAAAGTTTGAGAATCTCCGACACCTGCTCCGTGGACGAGGGTTTTAAAATAATGTCCGGTAGGAAGTCGTCGGCTTCCGTTCGAACGCCTTTCTCCCCCAACAGCTCGGTAAGAAAGTTCAAGAGTTGCGTTGACACTGCCATTTAAGCCTCCTTTGGCTTTACCTGACTGTCGCTAACCCAATTGCCATGAAATCCGAACGGTATACGTTGGGGCAATAATACCCGGGCCACATAGCCGCGGGCGAGGTCTTCCGCGTCCATTACAACCAGTTCCGCAGTGCCTTTTCCAAGGTCGTGTACCAGAGTGATCAGCCAACCTTCATCCTCGCCACTGCTATCCCCACGCGCCACAAAAACAGGCTCTCCCGCGGCCCTTCCCGGACCGTGGTCAAACACTTCACGCGCGCCCGTTTCGAGGTTATGTTTGAGTGTAGGCCATCCCTCGCTGGAATCCTGCGAGGGAGAAGCGCAATAGCCAAACTTGTAGGCCTGCCCCGCATAAGCAATATTATGTCGGGGGAATTCATTCGAACTGGCATCAATTACCGTGACAGAACAACTGCGCAACTGTGGGTTCAACACCCAACGCTCCAACCTGGCGAGACCACCATCGCCGAATGGTCCCAGGATGTCCTGATTGAACATGCAATCGTACATGCAGATGTCAATCACCACTGTGCCATCGGGTGCATCGTAAGCGTTGAGAGGATGGAAAGCGTAGCCCAGGGGAACGTCAATCCAGATGATGTCCGCCGCTGTACCCTTGCGTGGCAGCAGTCCAACACGGTTGCCGTAATCGGGATCCCAGCGAAAGGGAAACAAGCCCTCCATGGCAATATTCAGATCCACTGTAACCGGCTGATCATAGACTACTGCATAGCGCTCTGTGAGAGACATATCGTGAATCATCGACATACCTGGCAGCGGAATATCTACAGTGCGGCGCACCCTACCGTCGCTTCCCACCACCACGTACTGAACATGGTCCATCCACTCCGCCCAGGCATACACCATGGCGTGCATTTCTCCTGTGCCTGGGTCGTACTTTGGATGTGCAGAGAAAGCGCCGGGCAGGGTGCCGTAAAAGTCGTTGCGCCCGATTGTCGCTAGCTCATAGTCCAGTTCTACTGGCACGCCCCCCGCTTCGACCATCGCCCAGGTTGTGCCGGCAAAGCCTCCCACACTGGTGTTGGGGCCGGTGCCGCTGTCGTTCCAGTTGCGCCCGGGTATATCCGCTTGCCCACGCAACGCACTGAGATTTGACGAACCAACATAGCGATTTCGATACCACTTGGCAGCGCCATTTTGCAGACATACACCGTGCACCATACCGTCACCTGAAAACCAGTGGTGGTTTGCCGGGTCAACCGGCCCGGCCGGATTTGGCCCATTGCGCAGATAGCGCCCGCTCAGCTCCGCCGGAAGCTCTCCAATGACCTGTAAATCGAAAGCAGTGATTTCGCTTTCCACAGGGGCGTAATTTTCGCTCAGATAAGAATTTGTCATTTTGTTACTATAGCCAAAAAAACGGTGTGTAAATACCTAAATAACATCAGGAGCCACAATGAATAAAAATCGACTGGGCCGCAGTGGAATTATTGTTTCCGATATCTGCATGGGCACCATGACCTTTGGTAACCAGGCCGACGAAAAGACGGCGTTCCGAATTATGGATATGGCCTATGAAGCCGGCATCGATTTCTACGATACCGCGGAAATGTACCCGGTGCCGCCCGATGCCAAGTACGTGGGTCTCACAGAGGACATCGTTGGCCGATGGATGAAAACCAAGCCCAGAGACACGCTGATCATCGCAAGTAAGGTCGCCGGCCCCGGGCACAGCTGGATTACCCCGCCTCTGCGAGGTGGAAAAACCAGCCTCGACCGACACCACATCATGCGGGCCGTGGAGACCAGCCTGACACGTTTGCAGACCGACTATCTTGACCTGTATCAAACACACTGGCCCGACCACGACTTCCCCTATGAAGAAACTATGATGGCACTGGACGAGTTAGTCAGCTCGGGTAAGGTGAGAATACTGGGCTGCAGTAACGAGACGACCTGGGGCCTGTGCAAGAGTCTGGCGGCTTGCGAGCTACACGGCCTGGCGCGCTACGAAACAATCCAGAATAACTTCAGCCTGAATAACCGACGCTTTGAAGATGAACTGGCACAGGCCTGTCGCAAAGAACAAGTCAGCCTCATTCCGTATTCACCTCTGGCAGGGGGCGTGTTGTCCGGAAAATACAACGACGACGCCTCACCTGAAGGTGCCAGATTCACCAGCTACCTGAACGGGGAAAAGCGACAACAACAAATGGCCAGGCGCTTCATTAATGAGCAATCGATTGAGTCGACCAAACGGTTTCAGGCGATAGCAGCCGATGCGCAAATGTCGGTTGTCACTCTGGCAACTGCGTGGAGCAAGCAGCACGACTTTGTGGCCTCAACAATTGTTGGGGCTACACACCCGGATCAGATGCACGACATTCTGGCGGCGGCAGATGTGACGCTCTCGCCGGAAGTCATGAAACAGATAAACGCGGTGTCACGCGAAATACGCTATCCCATGGGATAGCTAGTCCTCATCAACCCGCGGCACAGATGCCAGCAAGGCTTTGGTATAGGGATGCTGCGGATTGGTGAGAATCTGCTCAGCACTTCCCTGCTCAACAATTTTACCGGACTGCATCACCCCCACGTGGTGCGCCAAAGTCGGCACAATCGACAGATCATGTGTAATGAACAAGTAAGACACACCAAACTCGCGCTGCAACTCCTGCAATAAATCCAGTACCTCGGCCCGAATCGAAACATCCAGTGCGCTGGTAGGCTCATCGCAGATAATGAGCTCGGGCTCCACCGCCAGTGCTCTCGCAATAGCAACTCGCTGCAATTGGCCGCCTGACAATTCATGCGGGTAGCGACGACTGAACTCTGATGTAAGCTGTACGCGCTCCAACAACGAAGCGGTTTTTGCCTCTCTTTCGGATGCCGTCAAGCCCAACCCCAGACTAATCATTCCCTCGGAAATAATTTCCCCTATGGTCAGACGCGGATTCATAGAAGAAAAAGGATTTTGAAAGATGACCTGTATTTTCTTGCGCAGGGGCAACATCTCACTACGCGAGATTCCCTGCACTGCCTGCCCTTTAAAGCGTACTTCGCCGCCGGCGATCTCCTCCAGGTTGAGAATAGCTCTTCCCAGGGTCGATTTGCCGCTGCCCGACTCCCCCACCAGCGCATAAGTTTCTGCGCGACCAATTGTCAGCGACACACCGTCTACAGCCCTCGTATAGTCGACCACACGTTGTAGAACACCCTGACGAATCGGGAAGTGCACTTTCACACCCTCTACGGTCAACAAGGGCTCCTGCGAACGCTCATGATGAAACTTGCTCAAGTCCGGCAGCGCATCTATTAGCCGCTTACTATACTCCTGCTGGGGATTATGAAAGAACTCGTGAACCGAAGCGCGCTCAATAATTTCGCCGTGATACATCACCGCAACCTCATCGGCTACGTGGCGCACCACGCCCATGTCGTGAGTGATGAGTAAAACCGCCAATTGGCGCGTGCGGGTAAGCTCCTGAATAAGGTCCAGAACCTGCTCCTGAATGGTCACATCCAGAGCAGTTGTGGGCTCATCGGCAATCAACACTTCAGGCTCACAGGCCAGTGCCATGGCGATCATAATGCGTTGCTGTTGCCCGCCTGATAATTCGTGAGGATAAAAGTTAAAGCGGCTATCGGGCTCTGGAATACCCACCTCGGTAAACAGTTCCACCACTCGAGCACGCAAACTACTATTGCGTAGAGCAGTGTGTAATTTCAGGGTCTCAGCGACCTGCTGCCCCACCGTCTGCACCGGGTTTAAGGCCGTCATGGCATTTTGGAAAATCATCGCGACTTTGCGCCCACGCACTTCCTGCATACGCGCCTCAGACAGGTTGAACAGATCTACGCCCATCGCCTCTACTGCGCCTGCGGTAATCTTCAGGGCGTCCGGTAGCAATCGCATAGCGGCCATTGAGGTGACAGATTTTCCACTGCCAGACTCACCAACCAAGGCGAAAATTTTACCCGCCTGCAACTCAAAGCTGATCCCTTTGATAATTTTTTCGTTGGACCCGGTCAAACAGACTTCCAGATCGTTGACCCGCATGCGTATATCACTGGCACCGGAATTGTTCATTGTGGGCTGATTCATGCGTCATCTCCTCCCAGGCGAGTCCGCGGATCGAAAGCATCGCGCACCAGGTCGGAAAACAGGTTGGCAGCCAGCACAATAACAAACATAAAAAAGAAAGCACCGGACAGTGTCCACCAGATTGCGGGCTCACGCGACAACTCGGCACGAGCCCCGTTGATCATATTACCCCAGCTTCCCATAGAGGGATCGATACCCACACCAATATAAGAAAGCACCGCTTCGGCAAGTACCAAAGCACTGAAATCCAATACAAATGTGATAAGAATAATATGCACCAAGTTAGGCAGAATATGCCGAGACAGAATACGAGTGTGGCTCACCCCAAATGCGTGCGCGGCCTGCACATAGCCCAACTGGCTTATTTTTAAAGTCTCTGCACGTATGAGACGACACAGTGTAGACCAACTCGTCACTCCCAAAATAAAGCACAGGGCCACAAAACGTGCATCGGCTTTCTCCATACCGATGGAAAAGAAATCGGGATTAAGATCAATATAAACCTGAAATAGCAGCACAGAAGCAGCGATGAGGAGTATGCCGGGGATAGAGCTAAGCGTGGTATAAAGATACTGCACCACGTCATCAACCCAACCTTTAAAATAGCCCGCTGTTACGCCCAGAGTCACGGCAATTGGCAGCATAACCAGCGTGGCTAATGTTCCAAGTAACACGCCGGTGCGAATACCTTTCAGGCTCTGGAACAGAACATCGGCGCCACCCTTATCGGTACCCAGTACGTGGTAATGCTTGCTGATAGAAACCAGCCAAACCGCCGTGCAAATAACTATCGCCTGGGTCACCCAGGAAGCATGCCAGGGAAATAAACCCCGGCGTAGAAACAGCCACTGCACACCAATTAGCAGCCCCGACAATAATAAACCCCAGCCCAATGGCGCCATACTTTTGGACAAAATGTCGGACCACTTGTCACCGGGGTCAGCCAAATCCAGACCGGCATATTTCAGCGGAGGAAAATCCCTTACGCTATTACCCTGCTCATCTACCGTGTTTTTCTTCTCAAACGAAATCAGGGCAAAAGGTGCCGAGTAAGTTCGCTCGAAGCGCTCTCCCATACCACCAGTGAGCACATCAAAAACGCTGGTAACTTTGTTGTCATAAAAAACTTCATTAGTCTGCATACCCTCTGGAGCATCAAGCGCCCGCCGAAAATGCAGACTGTCCAGTAACGCAATCCCCACGTAGGTCATGATAACGGTGAAAGCCACCATCCCAAGTTTCGAAGAAAAAACCTGCGCCCAGCGTGTGCGGGTTTGAGGGTCTTCGCGCAACTTATAGAAAAATAGGACCAGGGCAATTACCAGCAAAAACACAAGCCCGTCAGACCACAGCAAAATTGGTTTCATCGCAGCAGCCCCTTAATTCAATCGTACCCGGGGGTCAGCCCAGGTATATGAAATGTCAGTGAGAATAAGGCCAGTGATATATAAAATGGAGCCGATAAACACCATGCTTCTTACGATAGCAAAATCCTGTGAGCGAATAGCATCCAACATATAGCTGCCAAGGCCGGGAATACCAAAAAATGATTCGATGAGCAGGCTGCCCATAAACAATGTTGGAATCAATACAACCACACCAGTCAGTATGGGGATCAACGCGTTGGGCAAAATATGGCGAAACAGTATAGTGATCTCGCTACAACCCTTGGCTCTGGCGGTACGCACGTAGTCTTGATTGGCCTCCTCCAGAAACAGGGTACGATACCAGCGCGCCCCGGCGCCAATACCAGCTATCACACCTACCAGAACGGGCAAAATCAGAAACTTCCAAACCTGCCCCTGGGCATCAAAGCCCGAGATCGGCACCAGACGCCAGGTCTTGGCCACCATATATTGCCCGCCGATAATATAAAACAGATAAGAGATGGACATCAGCCCAACAAACACAAATACCGTCCATCGATCCAGTCGCGTGGCGTGAAACATCACGACCATTAGCGCCACGCAAATATTTACCCATATACCTACCAAAAACGTGGGCAAAGCAACTGCCAGACTGGGCCACATGCGAACAGAAATATCGGATGTAATATCGCGGCCACTTTCGGAGCGACCAAAGTCAAAAGCGAACAACTTCACAGATTTAGTGAAGAAAATGGTGTCCGTAATAGTGCCAACACCACCTTCCTCCGAATTGAGAAATAGCGGCTTGTCGTAGCCGTTTTTCACTTTCCAGTTCTGTATTGCCTCAGGCGTGACGTACTTAGCTCCCAATTGAGACACTGCCATATCGTCTGGTGAATTCACCACAAAAAACAGGGTAAATGTTAAGAGATTCACGCCAATAAGAATGGGAATAGCATAGAGAAGTCGTCTAACAATATAAGCAAACATAGTTTGTCTTTCCTATCCTTTTTATTTTTGTCGATACTTCAAATTAGCGTGCGGTGGCACGTTGCCGTCGTCGATACGCAGTAACACCCGGCACCAGCAACGCGAAAACAAGTAGGGCGCCGGCGTAAAGCGGCCAGGTGACCGGCTGGTTCCACTCGGCTTGCTTGCGTGCGCGCATCTCGGCATCCAGGCGAATGTACTTCAAGGTACCTTTGTCGATTCCGTGGCGCTTGGTGTTGTACACCCAGGCATTATTTAAATAGATTTCCTTGGGTGTAAAGGCATACAGCCATACCGCGTCGTCCTGAAACAACTTCACCATTTTGGCAACTTCTACGTCACGCTCTGGGCCCGGAGGCATAATTCGCATGGCTCGAAATGCCTCGTCGTACTCGTCACTGGCATAGTTCGCGTTGTTGGTGCCGTCGCATTTGCACACCAGCGGGCTCTCGGGACTGTGCAACAGAAACAAAAAGTTCTCCGGATCGGGATAATCAGCCAACCAGCCGTGAGAAAAAATCTGGGTATTCCCTGTGAGGTACTTTTCGCGAGTGCGATTCCAGTCTGCTGGTCTGTACTCCACCTGCACACCAATCTGGGCGAACTGCCTGTCCATCCAATTCATCATCGGGTTACTAATTGCCTGAGACTGCACATCAATAAATATTTTCAGCGGCTCACCCGTACGGGCATCGCGGCCATTGGGGTATCCCGCCTCTACTAATAGTGCTTTTGCATGCTCGATGGACTTGCGTTCTCGCTTGCCATCTACCCAGTCGTATACCTGGGGATTGGTACCCGCTTTACCCGGGAAGTAACCAGGGATACCCGGCGGCAGTGGGCTCTGAGCCACAATACCATTGCCTTTGTAGAAAATATTGATGTATTCCTCAGCGTTAAAGGCAATTTGCAGAGCCTTGCGCAGTTTACGCTTCTCATCTGTGTAGCCACCCAAAACCGGGTCGCGCATATTGAAACCGTAGTAATAGAGGGAAGGTTTGACATCGATGGAAACTGTAATACCGTGATCAGCCAATTCCGGCGCTGCCTCCAAACCTTCAGGGCCTACGACAAAGGCCTGGTCGAAGAAACCGTTGGTGTTGGCATGTACTTCACCTGAGCGGTCGTAGTAGCCCTGCAAAAATTTTGTCCACAACGGCAACACTTCTTTTTCCAGGCGATAAACCGCCCTATCGATAAAGGGCAGGCGTTTACCCGCATCGTCCAGATATCCCGCTTCGGCATCGCCAGGAGCACCTTCAGAAGGATAATAATCCTCGCGGAAATTTGGATTGCGCTCCAGGATGATTTCGGTGTTTGGGTCATTTTTGACCAGCATGAAGGGGCCGCTACCCACGGGCCACCAATCCAGTGTCAGGTTGCGCTGCGCAAAGCCGGGATTCTTGTAAAAGCGGTCGACTTCCGGCGCAACTGGCGCGAAAAAATGCATACTCAGCCAATAGACAAACTGCGGGTAATTCTTTTTGATAGTAATAACCAGAGTCTGGTCGTCTACAACCTCAACGCCCGTAAGATCATAGTCATTCAGGTTTAACCAGCCGTCGCGTTCCACATCACCCAACTCCCTGGACAACTCGCTCATACCCACAATATGCTGTGACATAAAGCCCAGCATGGGAGAAATATTTACCGGGTCGGCGAGGCGCTTTATCTGGTAAGCATAATCATTTGCCGTCACTGGCCTGGAGCCCGTTTCAGGAAAATCGGGCACCGTTTTATACTGCTGCCCCTCCTCGGCGCTGGAAAACAGGTATAAGGGCTCTCCAGAAGCGTTTTTGGCGAATGAGGGGTGCGGTTGAAAGTGTTCGTCTTTGCGAACACGCAAGGTGTAACGGGTAAACGCTATTTCGCCCTCTCCCAAGGCTATGGAATTACCCTCGGTATCCAGATAGGTCACTTCCGGCATAGACTCCGCCGCCAGCGGCTGAAGCTCGTAGGGACGCTTGAGAAAGTGATAGCCCAGTAGGGGCTCGTAGATTTGCATGATGAAGATGCTCTCGTCGGTCGCGTAGGAAATAACCGGATCGAGGTGTTTTGGCGGGGCAGGTGAAATAACGGACTGATAGGTAACAAGGCCTTTGGGGTTGGCCGGGTTAGGGTTGTTCCAGGGGTCTTTGCTGCACGAGGAGAGTGCCAACACACACAAAGACAGAACAATGGCTTCGAAAACCATCCGCACATGCAATTTCATAATTATTCCAGACCGACTTTTTCGTTATTCCAATTAAACGTATAGGTAGCCTAATGCCTCAACCCTGAGGTCATCATTTTCCGATTCGTTTGGTTTAGCTGCCCGAACTAAATTTATTCACTTTATGGTGTTGCCTTCACCGTAGCGCCGCTACACTATAGAGCAATTATGGTGAGGTCGCACTCAGCATTGCCACTGCCTGCCTACTGCGCACACGGGAATAATAATAATGACGACAAGCACCATCGATCCGGCAACAGATACCGGATTTTTCGGCCACCCCAAGGGGCTGCTAATCTGCTTTACCACCGAAATGTGGGAGCGATTTTCCTTCTATGGAATGAAATATCTACTGCTTTTATACCTCACAAAATATCATTTATTCAGTGACGTCAATGGACTGGAAGTCCTTGGCAGCTATGCTGCTCTGGTATACGCCATGCCCGTTATTGGCGGACTGTTAGCCGATCGCTATCTGGGAATGCGCAAAGCCGTGGTTTTTGGGGGCACGCTATTAGTCCTGGGCCATTTCGGGATGGCCTTTGAAGGGAAGCAGGCCACAGTGGTGAACGGTTCAGTAGTCAGGGATGATGATGCCCTGCAAATATTTTACTTTTCCCTCGCCCTTATTGTCATAGGCGTTGGCTTCCTCAAGCCTAACATCTCTACAATCGTCGGCCAGCTCTATGCCAAAGACGACCCCCGCAGAGATAGCGGTTTCACCATATTCTATATGGGCATCAATCTGGGAGCCTTTACCGCCACCTTGCTGTGTGGCTATCTGGGAGAAACCTACGGCTGGGGCTATGGTTTTGGTGCGGCCGGCATAGGCATGTGCATTGGCTTGTGCAGTTTTCTCTATGGCCAGAAGCATCTTCACGGTCACGCTGAGCCAAAAGATCCGGCACTCCTACGCCAAAAATCAATCATTGGACTGAGCCGTGAAATGACCATTTACCTATGCAGCTTAGGCGGCGTAGTAG
The DNA here is from genome assembly GCA_016744355.1 of Halieaceae bacterium. GTDB lineage: Bacteria > Pseudomonadota > Gammaproteobacteria > Pseudomonadales > Halieaceae > JBALVT01. Next base: position 56,945 of record JADGEN010000003.1, on the reverse strand, counting down.
TAGCCTGGAAAATGCTCCAATTTCATGGCGCTGTTGGAACTTTGTTGAATTCACTGTCTGTCGCGGTACTTATTGGCATGACGTGGTTTATCACCGTTAAATGTAACGCGGAGGAGCGCAGCCGTATGATTGTGCTTGCCGTGCTCATCCTTTCAACCGTTGTCTTCTGGGCACTCTTTGAGCAGAGCGCCGCCTCCATGACCCTGTACGCTGACCGGGTACTAAACCGCAACCTACTGGGTGTAGAACTCACTGCTTCTCAATTCGGTGCGATGAATTCGCTCTTTATTTTTATGTGTGCCCCGCTATTTGCCTGGCTGTGGACAGCGCTGGCCCGCCGCGGGCTAGAACCCAGCACACCGGTGAAATTTGCCTTGGGAATTGGGCAGGCCGGATTGGGCTTTGGAGCGCTTGTACTGGGTGCGAACGCGCCTGATGAGTCAGGCCGCGTATTTGCCTACTGGATGGTTTTGGCCTATCTACTACACACAACTGGCGAGCTGTGCCTCTCTCCTGTCGGCCTCTCTGCCGTTACCAAGCTGGCAGTGCCCAGTGTCGTTGGTGTGATGATGGGGGCCTGGTTTCTAGCCACAGCCTACTCCGAGTTCGTGGCAGTAAAGCTATCCCAGATCGCCGCCATTGAAACAGTAGACGGCAGCGTCACGGACATTGCCGCAGCTCTTGCGAGCTACACCAACCTGTTTACCAGTCTGCTCTGGGTCGGGCTAGGGGCAGCAGCGTTCATGCTTGTCATTTCACCGCTGCTGAAAAAAATGATGCGAGGCATTCACTAATGAGTGCGCGTAAATACGATATTATCGTACTGGGTGCATCCGGTTTTACCGGGCGCCTGGTTATGGAATACTTAATCGCCAACTACGGCACAAACGGCGATTTGAAATGGGCAATTGCGGGCAGAAACCAAAGTAAACTGGAGGAAGTGCGCGCGCTTTACCTGGCAGACAAACAACAGGCCTCGCTACCCATACTATTGGCCGACAGCTCCGACCCGGATAGTCTCGCCGCGCTCGCACAGTCAACACGGGCAATGTGCACAACGGTAGGTCCTTACGCGCTTTACGGCACAGCCGTGGTGGCCGCCTGCGTGAGCGCAGGGACACATTACTGCGACCTCGCCGGCGAAGTACAGTGGATGGCAGAAATCATTTCCAGCTATCAGGTCGAGGCCGAAAACAGTGGGGCTCGCATCGTACACACCTGTGGCTTTGATTCCATTCCCTTTGATCTGGGGGCGTGGTTTTTACAGGATGCCATGATGAAGGAGCATGGTGTTGCTGCCATTGAAATCAAAACACGTGTAGGTCGATTCAGCGGCGCTGCCAGTGGGGGCACCATCGCCAGCATGCTCAATATGCTGTCAGAAGCAGACGACAACTCGTCTATCCTGGAGTTAATGGATAATCCTTATTCACTGAATCCTGAAGGCGCCACAACAGGACCGGACGGACCAGACCAGAGCGGCGCAGTCTATGACCCCGACTTTAAGCAGTGGACATCACCATTTGTGATGGCCGCGGTAAACACAAGGGTAGTCCGGCGCAGCAATGCCCTACTTAACTTCCCCTGGGGTAAAGGTTTCCACTACAACGAAGCCACGCTGTGTAAATCTCGCGCTGCGGCAACCAGAAACGCTGTCGCAGGCAAAATTGGTATGGGTCTGATGGGCAACCGTACCGCCAGAGGACTGGCCGCGAGGATATTGCCAAAGCCTGGAGAAGGCCCCTCACAGCAGGTGCGTGAAAAAGGCTTCTATGAGCTGTTTTTCCACGGAATACACCCGCTGGACCGAAATAAGGATATGCGGGTAAAAGTCAGTGGGGATATGGATCCCGGCTACGGTTCGACCTCAAAAATGCTGGCGGAATCTGCGGTGTGTTTAGCCAAGGACGACATTGAGGTTGGCGGCGGCATATGGACTCCCGCCTCAGCCATGAACGAGCTACTACTTGACCGCCTGACAAACAAAGCAGGTCTCAAATTCGAGATCATTCCTGTAAGTTAAAATCTCCTGTTATTTTACCTTTCTACTGGCATAAACCGCCGAAACCTCGTACATTCTTGAGAATATTAGTACTAACAACCGGCGATGGCCGGGGGGCATGGGGTGGATAAGTTTAACCTCACATTCAATGGCGAAATTGTAGACGGCTTCGACCTTCCCAAGGTCAAGAAGCGCTTTGCCGAAGCACTCTTAATCGATGACCCTGAACGCGTAGAGCAATTTTTCTCCGACAAAGCTGTCACCATCCGACGAAATCTTGACAAGGACGCTGCCACAGCCTTTTATACAAAAATGTACCGAGTGGGCGTCGTTCTAAAACTGGAGCCGGCGCGCTCTTCCCCGACTGGTGAGACATCCGAACCACGTATTCAGCAAGAGTTTCGAGAAGAACGCCCGGGTACTGTTGATCAGAGTTGGCCCATCCGATCATCAAGCCCCAAGACGAAGAAGACTCCCGCACCCCCAATAAGTAAACCGGGTAACGCCGTCAGGCAGGCCGAAGAAGAAAAACGCAAACGGGAAGCCGAGGCACTGGAAGCCAAAAGGAAAGCAGCTGAGGAAGCTTTCAAACAAGAAGAAGCAGCAGCACTCGCGATCAAAACAAAGGCGGCCGAGGAAGATGCAAGAGTCCGAGCGGAAGAGCAGCGCAAGCGCGAAGAAGAAACCGCCAAACGAAAGGCCGAAGTGCTGGCGGCCAAAAAGAAAGCTGCAGCGGAAGAAAAACGTCAGCGCGATGAAGAAGCCGCACGCGTAAAAGCCGAGAAAAAACGGTTAAAAGCCGAAGAAGCTGCCAAACGAAAGGCCGAAGCGCTGGCGGCCAAAAAGAAAGCCGCGGAGGAAGCCGCGAGAGCCCGGGCGGAAGAAAAACGTAAGCGCGATGAAGAAACCGCACGCCTTAAAGCCGAGCAGAAACGATTAAGAACTGAAGAAGCCGCCAAACGAAAGGCCGAAGCGCTGGCGGCCAAAAAGAAAGCTGCGGCGGAAGCGGCGAGAGCCCGGGCGGAAGAAAAACACAAGCGCGAAGAGGCCGCTGCCAAAGAAGAGGCCGAAGAACAGACTCGAATTGCAGCCGAGAAGGAGCGTATGCTGGCGCAAGAAATCGCCAGAGAAGAAGCTGAAAAAGCGGCACGGCGAGAGCAAACTGCAGCGCTGAATGCGAAGAAAAAAGCAGATGAAGAAGTAGCCATCCAGGCAGCACTGGATGAAATTGCTCGCAAGAAGGCAGAGGAAGAAACCGCGGCCCAACAAGCATTGGACTTAGCAGCACACAAGCGAGTCAAGGAAGAAGAGGCAAGACTCAGAACAGAACTCACGGCACAGAAACGTAAACACGCTGAGGCAGCTGCGAGAGCCAAAGCGGATGAAGAGCGTATCGAGGACGCTCTGCGCACACTGGCTGCAAAGAGCAAGGCCGAAGAGACCAAGCGCAATTTGTCCCTGAAGGAAGATAAGCAGCGACAGTTTGAACTTGAAGAAGCGCAGAGAAAACAGCAGCGCCTGGCACAGGAAAAAGCAGCCAAGCAGCGTGCACAAGAACGGGAAATGGAGAAGGCGGCACTGCAGCGCGCTGCTGCAGGCACGGCCAGGCTGGAAAAATTACAACAGGCCGCTGAAGTAACTCCGGAGCCAGCGGCGAAGACTCTAAAACAGCCAGCGCCGCCTACATCGGCTATCCCTGCCGCGCTTGCTGGGTCAAAACGTCAGCCCGGTGCTCCCAACCTGTTTAACCTGAAGCCGTTTCGAAACACCGTAGAAATACGTCAGCGAGCCGCAGCATCACTTCAGTTAATGAAGGTAATGTACATTGCTTCAGTCGTCGCCCTACTCACACTGTTGATCCTTGGCGCCCGCTACGCGCTTCTTCCAACGCCTGATGCCGGCATAACTCATGCAGATAAAATTATCGCCAATCAACACTCGTCGCTGTTTATCGCAGCGGGGAGCGAACTGTTTGCCCTGGACCGCTCCGGTACAGACAGTAAGCGCTACCGCTTTGCCGATCTGGGTCTCGACACCGGGGCTACGCTTTTGGACTTCGATCGCAGCGGAAAACTGCTCTTCCAAAGTCCGCTCGCAGCCGAGACAAGCAAGGCCTCTAGCGCGCAGCGCCTCTTACGATGCGACTTACAGCTTACAAGCTGCGCAGCTTTCGCCGCCGACATTCCCAACGGTAAGGTCAGCGACTGGATTACCGACGTGCGCACGGGAGATAGCTTTGTTGCTATCGCAGGGACAAATTCACTGAGCAGACTCGCGCAAGATGGCTCCTTAATCTCGCAACAGACGGTGACCATGGCAGGCCCAGTCAAGCTGGCCTTTCACGAGGGGCTGCTTTACATCAACAGCTCAACAGGCCCTGCAATCGGTGTTTTTCGGCCCGATGCCAAGGGTTTTGGCGAGCAGTTGGACGACATTTTATTGCTTCCTCCGCAGGCGCAGGAACAAGGTCACACACGGGTGAGTAATTTTCTGTGGTCGGCGGATAGTTGGTGGGTAGTTATGACCAACCCCGAAACCGACAATGGCGCGGTATATCGCTTTGATGCCAACTGGGAATACCTGTCCACGCTTGCTATGGCGCCACAAAGCCTTCCGCAACAGCTTCTGGCCTGGTCAGGCAAAATTCTCGTTGTCGACAGCACTAGCGTCGACATTTTACGATTTAATGCCGAGGGTGAAACAGAACTAGCTCTCACCCCCAAAGCGCTAGCCGGAGACATCAACCGCAAACAGGCCAGCCAGACTCAGTCGCGACGATTGTGGTATGCCAGTCTGGGCCTTCTCGCACTACTGGGAATAGTAGCCTACGTATTGGGTCGTCTTCACCAGGTGCGTGCCCTGGTTTACAAGGCGGACAATGTGCGCGGCGCAGAGCCAATAGATCATAAAATTAAGTCGATTCGCTGGATACCACTAGACCCGAAGAAGAAGACCACATTCAAACAGCTTGTCGCACTACTGGCCGCTACCGCTATATTGGTCATAGGCACTCTGGCTTATCAGCTCGCACCGATTAACGTTGTAGTGGCAGCTATTATCTTTTTCAGCGGCCCAGCCATAGGTCTCACATTGATCGCTATGAGCAAACCCGGACACGTTGGAGTGCTGGACGAGCGGTTAGTACTGGTCGACCATAACAACAACTATCACATCGACGGTGGTGCACGTATTCACTATCGCAATAATTTTTTGTTGTTGGATGACATTGCTGTCTATGTCGGCAATAGACTCCTGCCTGTGTTTTCCACAGAGCAGTTGGCGCAAAGTATTGCGCCTCTTGCCCGAGCCGGCGTTAAAGTAGACCGTAAAACGGTACTGGTCAAACTTGGCCAAAGCTCCCACCCTTTGACTCGCGGGATGATTGCTTGCGCAGCCTCTCTGGGCGGGGCACTATTTTGCCTGCTACTTTATTAGCAGGGCGCACAACTACCCCAAATTCGATATACTCAACTTGGCGCCTCGACAAAGAATATAAGCGCTCAAGCCAATAATAACTGTAGTAACGTGCATGCAAAGAGAAGCTGATACCAGAGTGAACCATCAAAAAAAAAGCAGCAACGCGCCGCGCTTTAGTGTCGCACTGTATGTCACCTGTCTGGTCGACCTGTTTCGCCCCTCTGTTGCGTTCGACAGCATTGCCTTATTAGAGCAAGCCGGCTGTAAAGTAAGCGTACCTTCACGGCAGAGTTGTTGCGGCCAACCCACCTACAATACCGGCGATTACGACTCTACAATCCCTCTTGCGCAGCAAGTCATTGAGGCCTTCGAGTTTGCTGATTATGTCGTAGTGCCCTCTGGCTCCTGTGCGGGCATGATTACACACCATTACCCCAAACTACTTGAGGGTCAGTGGCGCGAACGAGCTTTGGCGCTGGCCGCAAAAACCTTTGAGTTGACAACTTTTCTTGCTGAAATAGCCGAAATGCATGTGCCTATTGATGATGGAACGCGCCTACCTTCGGTCACATACCACGATAGCTGCGCGGGCCTGAGAGAGCTGGGCATTAAAGCTCAACCCAGGGAGTTACTGAAAAACCTTCGCAATACCGAAGTGACTGAGCTGAGTCAGACCGAAGTATGCTGCGGTTTTGGGGGCACCTTTTGCGCAAAAATGCCCGAGTTATCAGGCAAAATGGCCAGTGACAAACTCGACTCCGCCCTGGCAACCGAAGCAGAAATTCTCGCTGGTGGAGATATGGGCTGCCTGATGAATATTGCAGGGCGCGCCCAACGGCTTGGAAAAACCATCGAAGTGAGGCACGTGGCAGAATTACTCGCCGGCGACCTGAGCAAGCCCGCCATTGGCGAGGGCAAGTCGTGAGCAACATACCCGAAGAGCAAGGGAGCGCCGCCTTTTTAGGCAATGTAAGAGACTCGCTACTCGAAACCGACAAGGTCAAACGCCGCGACATGCTGGGTCTCTTCATGCCGCTGGTGCGAGACGCGGCAGTAGATCAATTCGACCAGTTCCAGGATCTACGCAAACAGGTTAAAGGCGTCAAGCAACACACCCTGGATAACCTGCACCACTACCTGTCTCAGTTCGAAAGCGAAGCCCTTGATAATGGCAATCAGGTTCACTTTGCGCGGGACTCCTCTGAGATGAATAGTATAGTGCTGGGCATCTGCCAATCCCATCGGGCGCAGCGTGTCGTCAAGGGAAAGTCGATGGTCACGGAGGAAACGCACCTCCTTCACCATCTACAGCGTGCAGGCTTGAGCGTTGTCGAGACCGATCTGGGTGAGTACATTATCCAACAGGCAAATGAAACACCCAGCCACATCGTGGGCCCTGCTCTACACAAGTCAGCCGATGAAATTCGCGAGCTGTTTCTAAAAAAACACGATCTGGGAGAACGCGAACTGGAAGGCCCAACCGAAATGGTAGCAGAGGCGCGCAGCGTATTGCGCGAGCATTTCCTCAGCGCCGACGTGGGCATCATCGGGGCGAATGCCCTCATCGCCGAAAACGGCTATTCCATGCTGGTGACTAATGAGGGCAATGGCGATCTGTGCGCCAACTTACCCAAAGTAATGATTGTCTGCACCACATTGGACCGGATTGTGCCGCGCGCAAGTGATGCGATGGCAGCGTTGCGCCTGCTGGTTCGATCTGCCACAGGCCAGCCAATAACCTGCTATACAAGCTTTTACTCGGGACCCCGCAGGGAGCAGGACGTAGACGGCCCCATTGAAACTCACTTTGTACTGCTGGATAATAAACGCAGCGACATTCTGGCCAGCGACTATCGCGAAATGCTTCAATGCATTCGCTGTGGCGCATGTCTCAACCACTGCCCTATCTACATTGGCGTGGGCGGACACGCCTATGGCAGTGTTTACATGGGCCCTATGGGCTCCGTGTTAACCCCTCTTCTCGACTCGCTGGAGGAAGCTCAGGCACTGCCCGATGCCTGCACAGCCTGTGGCCGCTGTGAAGAGGTTTGTCCCTCCAGCATTCCCCTGCCCGATTTATTACGCGACTTGCGCCACGAAAAAAACCGCGAGAAACTTACACCCAGCCGCTGGCGGCTGGGTATGAAAACACATGCATGGCTGCTCGCGCGACCTCGGCTCTACCACACGCTTAGCGGTATAGGAATTCCTGTACTCGCGTGGCTGGGGCGCAAAAAAGGCAGCTTCAAGTCTCTCATGCTCGCCAATGGCTGGACAGACCAACGGGACTTCCCCGCTCCGCAGGGCAAAACTTTTATGCAGCAGTATGCCGCTCAAAGGAAAGCGAACAATGGCTCAAGATAGCGCCCGTACTGAACTCATGGGCAAGTTGCAGCGCGCATGCCAAAATGCGCAACCCGCGCGTATCTACGCAGAGCTAAACAGCTTGGGAGAAGCACCCTCTCCTACATTGCCCGCTTCGAGTTTGTGCGAGGCATTCTTAATCAATGTGCTTAAAAACCAGGGCACTGTAGCCTGTACCAGCAATCGCTCCGAAGCCGTAAAAGCGGTTGCTGAACACCTGCACAGTCGCTTTCGAACGCGCAAGCTGGTTGCAGGTAACGACCCCCGGCTGGCCGCAATGCCCTGGAGAGACGGTGCTGTTTTGCCACGTTTTGGTGCAGCGGAGCACGGAGAAAATGCCAGTCTGAGCTATGCATGTATGGGAATTGCCGAAACCGGCTCGATTGTTACCTACACCGGCAAGAGCAATCCCGCGGCCAACAACTTATTGGTTGAAGATCATATTGTGCTGGTAGATACAGCCACTCTGGTAGCGACGCTCGACGATGCATGGACGCAGATAAACAAAGATCAACAAGAATCAGGCAGACCCAGAGGCATTAACTTTATCTCTGGCCCGTCGAGCACGGCCGACATCGAAGCCCAGCTCGTCAAGGGAGCACATGGGCCGCGAAGCTGGCATGTCATTTTACTGGGCGAAATACCAGAAGATGCCCTGAGCAATGCCCGAAATGCTACTGAGGCTTAACTGAGTAACTTATAATGCTACTGAGGCTTAACTGAGTAACTTATAAAGGGGCGTAACTGTATTTCTGCCCACCAAGGGCTGCCTCATACATCAGGCCGCCTTTAGCAATGGTAAAAATAGCCATCCCCTTACGATAACCACCGTGACTGGTAGTAGCGTCATTGCGCCCGCCACTGATCCCTGAACCCGCACCACCTCCGGTGTTAGCCTCAGCAGATGCACCGGCGGTAATTGCCACTGCCGACGCCTGAGCGCTGAATTCAAAATTACCTGAAGTGAAAGACTGAAAAGCGCGCTCATCTTCAAAGAAAATTATCTGGCTAAAGGCCTGGCCACCCAGCTGGAAGCCAACGGTTATCTGCGTCATAGACGAGGTGCCTTTTTTTATACCCTGAGCATAGACACCACCGGTACCATGCGCGCCACCAATCCCGATACCACCCTTTCCAATTGTAGGAAACACCGCGTAGCCGTAGCTAGTGTCAAAGAAGGTGCCACTCTCACCGGCAGCGCGAAATGAAGCAACGGCTTCAGCATCGCTGTCTGCCCACGCCATCTGGCCAGATATGCTAAATAGGGACAGAATCAAAAATACTCTCAAAAATATCGACATACCAGTTTTCCTCAAAATGGATAGCGCGCAGCTGGAGTCGCTGCACTTGCAAATTAAGCGAGTATAGTAATCCTAATATCCGCGCGTTGGTACCTTTGCATCAGAAAATCGCCAAGGATAACGGCGTTAGCTGGCCACTGAGGATCTATACGACCTGGAGTTGACGCATATTGCTGTCACCCCAATAGGCGGTCATGTGCGTAATCTCTCCTGCGTCATTGAATTCCATCACGTCCAGTGTTTCTATGACGAACTTCAGATCCATTCCTTTCGGGTAGGCCAACATTGCGCAGGCACCCCATTGCTCCCGAATTCGAGGATTACCTTCCAGCACCATCTTCTCAACTGAATCCACTGCGATCTGGTAAAACTTACGCAGCTCATCATGGCCAACATTTTCGCCACTGCCAATCGGATCTTCTACCACGGCATCCTGTGTGAACAATGCCAAAACTGCCTCCACATCGTCACCACTGACAGCATCGACATAAGCCTGCATTACTTCTGCGATCTTCTTATCATTCGACATGGTGTGTTCCCTTTTTGTTTAATGACAATATTTGTTGAGACTATTGAGGTACTTCAGCTGTGTTTTGGCCCGACCTGGATGAGCGCAATCTACCCATTTGAGACATAATATTAAACGTGACTCGAGGCAACAACATCACCGAGTATGTATAATCAGTCTGTGTTGATGGAATTATCGATACGCAATAATTCATAGCCCTGCGCAATCTCGCCTATAGCAAAAACAAAAGATCACATAGACAAGGAGCCGATGAAGGTATAGACCATGAATGCAATTGTACTCTCGATACTAATAGTGATGATTCTGAGTTTGTCTCGAGTGCCGGTTATTATGTCTCTCATTATTGCGTCTGTTGTTGGAGGCCTGCATGCTGGTCTGTCACCTGAGAATATTGTTTCAGCATTCAACAAAGGCTTGGGCGGTGGTGCTCCGGTGGCACTCGCATTGGCCACTCTGGGTGCCTTTGCGGTAATGCTATCTCGAACTGGCATCGCGCAAAGAATCTCAACACGTATTATTGGATACATTGAAAAGGACAATCAGTCGCATACCTTCTCGACAAAAGTAACAGTGATTCTCTATGCCGCACTGATACTTGCCGGGTTTTCTTCTGGAACGATTATCCCTGTGCACATTGCGTACATCCCTATTCTGATCCCACCGCTACTAGTGGTCATAAATCATCTGCAACTGGACCGAAGAGCGGTTGCGTGCGTCATTACTTTTAGTCTAAGTGTAATGTACCTGACTTCACCGATAGGATACGGCAACATATTTCAAAATGAAATTTTAACACCCAACATAAACCTCGCCGGACAAGCGATCGGTTTTAGTATCGAGCGCGGTATGGCTGCCAAGGCCATGTTAATACCAGTCTCGGGCTTATGCGTGGGGCTTCTATTTGCGCTACTGGTTACGTACCGTAAAAAAAGAGTGTACGAGGATCGACCCATTCAAGGAGAGACTGTAAGCAATGCACCTGCCAGCCTCTCACTCTGGCAAGTTATCGGCATCGCCGTTGCACTTGTTGGTTCTCTGGCGGTTCAGCTATGGAGTGGCTCAATGGTGTTTGGGGGACTTGCAGGGTTCGCAGTGCTTTCTGCATGCGGCATCGTAAAGTGGAGCGAGCAAGACAGTGTCTTCACACAGGGAGTACGCATGATGGCATTCGTCGGCTTCATCATGATCGCTGCCTCTGGCTTTGCCGAGGTAATGAAAGCGACCGGCGCAATTCCGCAGCTAGTACAAGACGCTGCTGGCTTTATCGGCGATAGTAAGCCCATGGCAGCAGTTGTTATGCTCGTTGTCGGCTTACTGGTTACAATGGGCATTGGATCGTCGTTTTCGACGGTACCCATTATTGCGGCAATCTATGTTCCGTTGTGTGTCAGTTTTGAGTTTTCGGCTATGGCCACAGTCGCCTTGATTGGAACCGCAGCCGCATTAGGTGACGCTGGGTCACCCGCCTCCGATACTACACTTGGGCCAACCGCTGGATTAAACGCAGACGGACAACACGATCATATATGGGATACCGTTGTACCAACATTTATTCACTTCGCTATACCACTGATGGCGTTTGGATGGCTGGCCGCAATGGTGCTATGAAAATGACAATCAGGATATTCACCTATGAATGAATCACTAGCAGACATTGTTGACCTTGCGCAGTACCCACTACAAAGCGAAGAGTTTCGAGCGCAGTGCAAACGCACAGTGGATGAGAACGGCGCACTGGTGTTACGAAATTTTGTAAAGCCCAAGGCCATTGCATCCATTCAAGATGAAGGTCGAAAGCAGCAACATCTCGCCTACTATACCGTTTCCGATCACAACATTTACCTTACACCATCCGATGATGCCTATCCTTCTGAACATCCACGAAATCGTCTGGTCTCATCGTCAAAGGGCTGCATTACAGACGATCAAATTCCTGACGATTCCGCGCTTTGCACGCTATACGATGCTGAGGAGTTTAGAGAGTTTATATGTGCAGTGCTCGATGAGTCAGAGTTACACGAATACGCTGACCCCTTATCGTCTATCAATCTGCACTATGCGGGTGAAGGGCAAGAACTGGGCTGGCATTTTGATAACTCCTCCTTCGCCATCACTCTGATGATTCAGAGTCCAGCGGATGGAGGGGAATTCGAGTATGTAAAAGATGTACGGGATGCCGATGCAGGCGAAATGAATTTCGAACTTTCGGAAAAAGTTCTGGATGGCGAAATTGAAACTGAAAAACTCGCAATGGATTCCGGTGCACTCGTTCTGTTTCGAGGAAAAAACTCAATACATCGAGTCACTCCGACAATTGGTGAGAAAACGAGGATGCTAGTCGTGCTTGCGTACAACACAAAAGCTGGAGTTTCACTTTCGGAATCGGCTCGAATGACATTTTATGGGCGGCTCGAGTAGTCCCTAGTATCCAGCAAGGTTCTTGACCCAGGCCGCGAAAGCTCACTCCTCTGTGCGTTGCGGTTCAATCCTTGCCCACTAACTCGCCCCAATTCAAGGCGCGATATTTCTTTAGCACAGTCATCAGGTCATCTATAGGAATCGCGGTTAACTCGCCGCGCGAGCTGCTGACAGTGGTGGCTTTGAAGATAGCGTTGTAGATCGCCTCTTCGGTAGCCTCCGCCGTTGCCGCGAACAGTGGTGACATGGATTCGTTGACAAGCACCTTGACAGCTACCGGCTTGTCGCTGGTGCGCGGCTTGCGGACAGCAGGATTGGTAGAGAACGCCACCACATAATCACCGGAGCCATTGCTGGCGAAGGAACCTGTGCGAGCCAAGCCCATAATCGCTCGTTTGGCCACCCGCTCAAGGTTTAAAGCACTCAGCGGAGCATCCGTAGCAACCACCATCATGATGGATCCATCTTCTTTATCGCTATCCGCCACCGGTTCCAGAAATTTTCTAAAGGAATAGTCTCCCAGTTCGCGACCAATGGGCGCGCCATTCATGTTTAATGCACCACCGTAGTTAGTCTGTACCAGCACCCCCACGGTGTAACCGCCGAGTTGCGCGGGTAGAACTCTCGAGCTAGACCCTATGCCGCCTTTCCAGCTAAAGGCTTGAGTGCCCGTACCTGCACCAACGCTGCCCTCGGCCACTAGACCAGTCGCGGCGGCAGCGAGTGCTGCATATACTTCTTTCTTGCCAATGGGGTCGGCCCACATATTGTTAACACGGCTATCATTGGTTTCTCCAACAACCGGATTTAGTGTGTGCTCGCCCATACCCGGCTGTTCATACATCCATTCTTTTAAGGCATTTGCCGCACTCCAGACGCATAGAGTACAAGTTAACAGGATAGGGGTTTCGATCTCGCCGAACTCTCTCACTTGAGTTTCGCCTATCATCTTGCCGTAGCCATTGGCGGTGTGAATCCAGGCGGGAACGGGATTGGTGTAAAGGTTACCCGGCGCCGGAATGATGGCGGTGACACCTGTGCGTATGTCATCGCCTTCTATCTTGGTGTAGTGACCCACTCTAACCCCGGACACATCAGTTATGGAGTTGAGCGTGCCTGTCTTGAATACTCCGACGACTAGCCCTGCTTCTCGGGCGCGTGGGCGAGGCTCTTCTTTAGCGTTGGCAAGCGGCAGTGTACTGGCGATCAATAGGACAGCGCAGCTTCGGTATAGAAAATTCAACACACAGGTTTGCATAATTTGTACTCTGCGAAACCGGGCGCCTTCCTTTCAGAATGGGCCCGTATGAAATTTCATGGGCGGCTTGAACAGGCTCCCATCTCAGTGACGAAAAAACCAGTGAAGGTGCCGACATCTTCACTGGTCAAAACTACCTAGGGCACAAACGAACCCGGCTTCTGCCGCTGTGGAAAGTCCTTAAATGTAGCTTTAAACTTCATCACCTCGGCCATCGCAGGAGCAAACAAAAACATATGCTCGCCCATCCACTGATCGTAACCTGACCCCTCGTGATCCATACGTTCGAAGGGGTCCATTCTCAAGTTGAAGACTTTTGGCATGCGCAGTGATACATAGGGGTCCTGCCATACTGCGAAGCCGTGGGCACGCTGCTCTTTAAAGACGAGTTTGTAATCGCCCATGCGGTAGCCGACAATATCACCGGTATCTGATGTGTAAATAAACTCCTTACGTGGCCCCGTATCGACCTCTCCTGTGAAGTAAGGTAGGAAATTGTAACCGTCCAGGTGCACCTTATATTTCTTGCCATCGACTCTGGTACCGGACTTTAGTTGCGCTTTGATATTATCGTTACCTGCGGCTGCTACAAGCGTTGGCATCCAATCCATCATGGCGATAATCTCATTGGATATTTGTCCAGCTTTAATCTGAGCAGGCCAGCGAACCATCATGGGAACGCGATATCCTCCCTCCCAGTTGGAGTTCTTTTCACCGCGATAAGGCGTGTAGCCGCCATCTGGCCACAGAGCCAGTTCAGCGCCATTGTCAGTAGAGTACATTACGATAGTGTTGTCGGCGATACCTAGTTCTTCCAACTTGGCCAGCAATTGCCCCACGTGACCGTCGTGCTCCACCATGCCATCGGCGTATAGCCCCTGGCCGGTTACACCACGTGACTCTGGCTTGAGTCTTGTCCACACGTGCATGCGGGTTGAGTTAAACCAGACGAAAAAGGGCTTCTTTGCTGCGTGCGCCTTATCGATAAATTTAAGGCCGGCCGCAAGAAACTCATCGTCCGCTGTTTCCATCCTCTTTTTGGTGAGCGGGCCTGTGTCTTCAATTTTTCCATCGGCAAAACTGTGTATCACACCTCTAGGCCCCCACTGTTTGTGAAATGCAGGGTCTTTCGGGTAATCGGGGTGCTCGGGCTCTTCCTCGGCATTCAGGTGGTATAAATTGCCGAAAAATTCATCAAAGCCATGGTTGGTGGGCAAATGCTCGTCGAGATCGCCCAAGTGATTCTTGCCAAACTGGCCCGTGGCATAGCCAAGAGACTTCAGCACAACTGCGATTGTTGGATCTTCAACCTGCAAGCCCTCTTTTGCGCCGGGAAGACCCACCTTGGTCATCCCTGTGCGCATAGGGTGTTGTCCGGTAATGAACCCAGCGCGCCCCGCCGTACAGCTCTGGTCGCCATAAGAGTCCGTGAAGATAATGCCCTCGCTCGCGATGCGATCGATATTAGGCGTCTTGTAGCCCATGCGACCCATGTTGTAGGCGCTGACATTATAGGGGCCAATGTCGTCGCCCCAGATAATCAGTATGTTTGGTTTTTCTTGCGCCAGTGTAAAGCTGGAGCCTAGAAGTACCGCCGTGGCGAGTACCATTCTGCGTAGGATGTTTTTCATTATTGCTCCTTGGGAATTATTTTTCGAACTTATAGGATTATAGAAGAGAATAGCTGCCTTTCAATGCTTTCCGTTTTATTACTACTCTTCAGTCATACAAAGACGGGTTGTTCATGCTCTGCCGTTGCTTCTTTATATGGTGCATACGATCCAGGACCACAACCGCCGCCCAGGCATAAACCGTTACCGCGATAAATAAACCCATGCGTACAGCGAATGCCTTGTACACGTCTTTACCCGAAGCACTATCTGCCACTGCGGGCCCCAAAAGAATCAGCAGCGTTATCACAACATTTTGCCAGAACGATGGCGGGTATCGGCTTGCGAGCACACCATAAAATTTCGAGGTGACAAAAATCATAAACACCAACATCCACAGGAAAAACATCCACAGGTTAGGCTTCATACTAAGGCCTGCCCAAAACAGTACCGCAAACAATCCTCCCATGAAGGTCGAACCCAATAATTCCCGGCCGGCAAAGCGAGCATCAATGGAAGAAGTCTGTTGTCCCAGAGACACCGACTTCATGATAATAGGAAGATAAGCCGCGGGGTTGACCAAGACCAATAAGAAACTGGGAAAAACAATCAGCGAAGCTCGCAGGGCCAACCAACTGGATTGCTCCGGAGGCGTGGGGGGTGGCGGCGCGGGTGGTGGCCCATCTTCCGGAAACAGTGGGTACACTATCCACTGGCAAAGCACACCCAGCACAGCGCCGACAACCAATGCATCGATCAGGGCACTGGCGACACTAAGCCCCATCATGCCCGCTGCTGAAATCATCGTCACTCCAATGGTCAACAGAGTTCCAACCATGCCCTTGCCGAGGTTTAGGGAAAGGTAGTTGCAGAAAAACAGAGCCAGCAGCACCAGCATCAGGCCAGCCGCCGTATAATTGTTTAGTATAGGAGTGAGTAATAACCCAATGCTCAGTGTCAGCGTGAGAACCAGAGCCAAGCCTAAAAGCCCCTTAAGACCCATCGGTGGTTTGGGTGCGGCTGACAACATGAACGCAAACAGCGGTGCAATATAAGGCATATCCAGGGCCATGCCGTAGGCGACAGCCAGTGTAATGCTTGTCGTCAGACTAAGACGAAATACTCGTCTGGCCCCAATATCCATATCTCAGTACCGATGCCGCTCAATAGGCATAGGAGAGCACGCTCATAAGGCGTATGTAGATTTTCCCTAACCAGGCCAGGGGACCACCAGAGCCTTCTGCATAAGCCATCACTGAAACCTGACCGCCAATGCGCAACTGTCCGTATAGTTCTTTCTGCTGGCTGGGGTCCAGTTTTATATTGACAGGAAAGCGCTGTGATTGGCGAAGCCAATCGCGATTATTGTCTATGGTGGGTAATGTGCCAGGAACCGGAGTCTGGCCGGTACTTACACCCAATCCGATACTGGTGATTTCACCCTTGAAAACCCGACCCGGCATCACGTCAACCAGGACATCAACTTCGGTACCAATGCGAATTCGCCCCAGGTTATTTTCAGTATACTCAGCCCGCACCCAGACATCACTCAATGCCACCAGCGTTAATACAGGACTACCCGCTCCCGCATATAGCCCTATATCAGCACGTAAATCCGTTATTACACCGCGAGAAGATGCTTTGACAACTGTGCGCTCCAAGTCCAATTCAGCTTTTTCAACAGCGGCTTGCGCCACCTTGATTTGTGAATTGTCATCATCATCCCCGCCTTTTTGCTCAATGGCCTGCTGAATATTAGATTCCGCAGCTGCAACCGATGCAATCGACTGATCCAGCGTAGCGCGCGAAATTTCAACCCTCCGTGTAGAAATTGTACCTGGGTCCTCCTTACGCAAGCGAGTCAGGCGAACGGTGTCTTGTTCGGCTTTGACCTGATTGGCCTGCGCCGCGCGCAAATTTGCCCTGGCCGCTTCTACAGCTGCATCCCCGGCATCAACCTGACGCTTCGCATTTTCCAGATCTGAGCGGGCTTTGGTGAGTGCAATTTCATACTGGCTGGGATCGATACGAAAGAGCTGGTCTCCCTCCTCTACCTGCTGGTTGTTCTTTACCGACACATCGCGAACAATACCCGCAACCTGTGGTGCCACCCCTACAACATAGCCTCGAACCCGTGCCTGGTCTGTGTAGGGCGTATAGCGATCTGCAAGCAGATACCAGCAAAGGCTTAGAATAATTAAACTGGCTACAACCAGCCCCCCACGCTTAACCGTGTTTTCTGCCGACTCTTGCCCTACAGCATCGCCTGCTTCAGCTTCCGGTATTTCAGCTTCGGTCTTTTCCACAGTGGATTCTGGGTTATTCATTTCATACAACCTTTTGTCTATTCGGGTGGTTCAGGTTGGGGGGCCGTGAGCAAGTCGCCCCAATCTGTCCGTTGCTCCATAATTTGACGAGTGGCCTCGGGTATCAGTTGCTCGGTGGTCGCTTCTTCCCAGCCGCCACCCAACGACTTGTAAAACGCAATGACAGCATTGATGTGAGCACCCTGATTTCCGACAACGCTGTTGGACTGCGCCGCCAGTGCACGCTGCGCATCCAATACCCGATTGAAATCCGAATAGCCCTCACGATACCGGGAGGTCGAAAGGGTGAGAGACCTCTCCGCGGCCGCCAAAGCATCGGACAGTATTTCACCCTGCTCATGCGTCTTGACCACGCTGATTGCAGCATCATCAATTTCACGCGCCGCCTGCAAAACCGTGTTCTGGTAATTTTCTATGGCCTGTTGCAGGCGAGAATCCTGCACCCGCACGTTGTTTTCAATTCGGCCATAGTTGAACAGGTTCCAGGTAAAACTGGGGCCCACTCCAAGAGTAGCTGTATCCACCGTGGAGCCCAGAGAATTACCGGACCATCCCAGCGACCCAAACAGGGAAATCGAGGGATAAAGATCTGCCCTGGCAACGCCAATCTGTGCCGACTGGGCTGCCACCTGCCAGGCGGCAGTGCGAATATCCGGTCTGCGCATCAATAGGCGCCCCGGTATTTCATGAATCATCAGCGCATTGAGTTCAGGCAGTTCCTGCGCTTCTCCTTCCAACTCAGGCATGTCTCCTGGTGGACGAGCCAGCAGCGCCCCCAGGGCGTTGCTAAGTTGCTGCAGGCTAATTTGCAGGCTGGGAATGGTAGCGAGCGTCGCCAAATACTGCGTTTTAGCTTGTTGCAGGTCGAGTTCCGAATCCTGGCCGCTATCGTATAGTTTCTCGGTAATCTCGAGACTGCGCTTTTGTAGCCCGGCATTGGTCTTGGCTATTTCTATTTGCTGCGCAGTGGTGCGATAGGAAAAATAGGCTTGCGCCACCTGTGCACTCAACAGCACCTGGGCATTTTGTTGATTGGTAACAGAGGAAAAGAAGGCGGCATCGGCAGACTCAATACTGCGTTGATAACGACCCCAAAAATCTGCTTCCCAACCGACATTAAAACCAAGATTATAATTGTTGAGGTCACTGTGATCCCCGGAGTTATTGCCTTGCGTTTGCCAGCTATCCACTCTGGCAGCACTACCGGTCGCTTGTTGTACCTGGGGATACTGACTGCCCGTGGCTATACCCATCAGCGCCCTGCTCTCAGCTATTGCCAAACCCGCTACGCGTAAACCGGGATTTTCCCGTCTGGCTATATCGATTAAATCATTCAACACCGGATCATTAAATGCGTGCCACCAAAAATCCAAATCCTCGGCTACCGGTTCCTTTATTTGTTCATCCACCTGGCCGTACAAACTGGTTTGCCACTCGTCTACCCATTCAACATCAGGTTCTGAGTAATCCGGACCCAGCGTAGTACAGGCCTGCAACAACACAGCTGCAGCAATAAAAGAGATTCTTGATAGCCCTACTCTCATGCCATGCTGCCCTGTAATTTCGTGTCGTTGGCCATTAGTACCGGTCCACTACCTAAGTTTGATCGCGGGGAGAAACACCATGATATATGTGAGGGGATAGCCGCGCTGCGCGCCATGCGAATATACAGTTCAGAGCGTTCGATTATAGTGGCCTGCCCGCTAAAAGGATAGTTGTTGCCGCAGTAATGAACCATGGCGTCAACGTAGCGCCGGCAGTGATGCTGGAGCCCTACTGCACGTGCGCAGCCTCCTATACTTTCGACATCAACCCGCCCCATTTGGGTGGAGAGCGCTTGACCTGAATCAAGCGCAACCCGATTGGATACAGCAACTAGCCGAAATGTATAGTCAATGGGACTGATTGCTGGAAAAATGGCGATCTCTAATTCAGAGCCAATCACTGGAGTATTGTCATGCAGGTAAGCAAGATCCTCGTCGTATACGATCCCACGTCAGATTATCAACCCGCCTTGGAAAGGGCTGCACTGATAGCTGCGAATGAAGGGAGTACCATCCATCTGTTTTCCTGTATCTACAATGATCTGGATGGGGCTACGGACAAAGACAGCGAAATCGAAAGGCTGATCGCTTTACAACAGGAGATACTGGACGATGCCACCAAGCATCTGGTCGAGCAAGGACTGCAGGTCACCACGGCAATAGAATGGGACAAGAACTGGTATCAGGCAGTTGTTGATGCATCAAAAAACAGCGGCGTTGAAGCGGTACTCAAAGCGTCCCACAAGCATTCCGCCACCCAACGCATGCTCAAAAAGACATCGGACTGGACCCTGATACGGCAGTGCGAATGTCCGGTGTTACTGGTGAAAGACCGACCCTCCGGAGAAGGACGTAAAGTCCTTGCCGCTGTTGATCTGCGGGGCGAGAAGGATCACTACGAAGAGATCAACGCCAATATACTCGACTTCTGTCGCCGGTATGTGGGCACCAAGGACGCCGAACTGCATTTCGTCAACGCCCACAAGGATCTGGCCAGCCGGCCTGACAGGGGTTCGATGATAAGAGCCTGCGGCGTCGACACTGATAATGTTCACATCAAGATGGGCGATCCGGGCAAGATGATTGTCAAGACCGCCAGTGAAGTGGGCGCCAATCTGGTGGTTATTGGTAACTCCGCGCGCTCCGGATTTTCTGCCGCGGTAAACAGCAATACAGCGGAAAAGATTCTCGATGATCTAGAGTGTGACTTGCTGGCTATTCCCTGATCGCTCACGTCACCCTGATTCTAGCGAAAATGCATTATCTCTATATTTATGCCCCCTTTCTGGGGGTTTTTCTTGCCTGGAGAAACGAGAGGCCCCGCCGCCTCACTAAGGGGCCGACCAAGCCTACTGTCCTCGAGCTTACGGAAAGCAACCGTGCGTTGGTTCAGTTATCCGTTGAATCCATGCTCATCAATGGGCATATCAATAAGCTTGGCAAGTTCTGACACATCAGATAAGTTAACTGCACCTTTTATAATCTTTTAGGTAAATAAACTAATGCAACGCAAAATTTTTATTTGGGATATCCCTGTTCGGCTGTTCCATTGGTTATTGGTCGCGGCGATTGCGTACTCATGGTATGCCATGGAGATATTAGAAGATCTTAACCAGCATTTTATTGCGGGCTACTGTGCTTTAACCTTGGTGCTATTTCGTATCGTCTGGGGTTTTGTCGGCACTCATTATGCTCGGTTCACTAATTTTATTTATCCGTTATCCGAAGTTGTATCCTACTTTAGAAACCCATCAGGTAAAGCCAGAAAACAGTATCTCGGTCATAACCCGGCAGGAGGACTCTCGGTTCTTGCATTGCTAGCCTTTATATTAATTCAGGTATCGACTGGACTATTTAGTACTGATGATTATTATTTTGGGCCTTTATATGGACTGGTAAGTAGTGCGACCGCTTCAACTATTACTGAAATTCACCACCTAAACTTCGATATCATTACAGTATTGATAGCACTACATGTAGCAGCGATTGTATTCTACCGGGTTGTCAAAAAGGAAAAGCTGATAGGTGCGATGTTTACAGGGGGAAAACTGGCAAAGGGTGAAGTTCAAAAGCCGATAACCAGTTCCAAATTAATACTAGCCGCAATTATTATTGGTTTTTGTGCGAGCGGAGTCTACCTACTGTCAAACGCCTCAATTGATTCCGAAGAGAGCTCCGCGGAATACGACTTTTATTGAGGCGATAACCATAACCCTTAGTCTTTCACTTTGAAGTCACGATGACAGCCACCGCAGTTTTTACTACCAAAGTCACGCGGATTGAAACTGTCCATGGCGCCGTCTTTAGTCAAACTGCCCGCCGCTGTTCGAAGGCCATTCGCTTTCTCTTCAAATTTGGAAAAGTCATCCCAGATTTCTGGTTTAGCAATTGAACCCTCAGGAATACTATTCTCTATCTGGAAACCTTCTTCGAGCATAGATGCCAGATACTCTAAATCTGTAGCATGCTTCTTAAATCCAGCCGCATCGTTTTTCATCTTAGCACCGACTAATTGCCCCATTTTCCAGGCAAATGTTTCAAATATGGAGTGACGAAACTCATAGGCTCTTTCTTCTGGTGTAGGTTGCTTATCATCCGAAAAGGCCTGCGTTGAAAAAAACAGGGATACGACGAGAGGTAGCCAAATACTCGTACTAGCTTTCATATAATTACTCCATTAGTGTTATTTAGGGTGTCAGTTTTAAAAAAACAACGTTATCACTACTTAATAAAGAAAAAAAGTTTACGTCCTATTAAGTAACTTAACAATCCTTTGTGTAGTTCACAGAGAAAACACCTTCTGCGCATTGCCATATAAAAAAGCAGCCATCACAGTTTCATCCAGCCCAAGTTCCTCTAAGCCCTTCAGGGCTGCGCCAGGCATTATCATAGGGTAGTTGGTACCGAACATGACCTTACTCCTACCATGCCTGCGCATGAATTCAACAAGTTCCACAGGATAGCGGCGCACCGTGTAGGCAGAGGTGTCTATATAGACATTTTCATGTTTGGTGGCAACGGCAATGGCCTCCTCGGTCCATGGATAGCCTATATGCCCGCCGACTATTTTCAGTTCGGGAAAATCCAACGCTACCTGGTCGAGGTAGATCGGTCGACCGACTTCAGAAGACATAAGCGGACCGGTATGGCCGATTTGTGTACAGAACGGGACACCCAGCTCGCAACAGGCAACATACACGGGATAGAAACGCCTGTCTGTGGGAGGCAGCTCACAGAGCCAGGGCAATACGCGAATGGCTTTGAACCCCAGCTCCGTTATACAGCGTCGAATTTCCCGGACCGCCTGCATGGGATTTGAAATATCGACAGATCCCACACCTATCAGGCGGTCCGGGGCCTCTGCCACAAAAGCGGCTACCTCATCATTGCTAATCAAATCCTTTCCGGGCGCCTGCCAGGCACTGATCAAGCTCATACTTACGCCACCCTGGTCCATCATGGCAATAGTGGCGGATACAGGCAGCTCCTCGCTGGGTGCTTCCGTTTTTGTCCACCTGCGAAGAGAGTCAAACATAGGATCCTGACTATGCCTAAGAGTTGGATGTTGCGCCCATGCATCAATAATCATTGGTAAGCTTCCGAGTTTATCAGGGGTTCAGGTCAGCGATGCGCGCACCACCTCGTTTAGGGGGTAGTATAAATTAGTTTGCGCTCGGCAACATTTGCAGGGGCCACCAGGCGGCGCTGGCTATCCTGCCACTGCAACAAGTAATTTTGATGGCCTATTTGCCTGCCAGTCTCATCCACGTGGTACTTGCCCAGTAGCGAGCGAAAGAACATTGAGCCAAGTTGTTCGCGCACTGCGTCGTGTTCAGTGCTCCCGGCAAGACGTACAGCAGCCTCAAGCACCTGGCCTGCGCTGTAGCCAATTGCAGCGTGCACCCCGGGATTGTAGCCATATCGTTCGCGATAACGGTAAGCGAAGTCTTCTGCCCCGGGCAGCGGTACACTGCGCAGCCACTGAACAATGCCCACCACACCTTCTGCATCGCTGCCCAGCTCATCAAAAAATTCCTGCAGGGCCGGGCCGACAGTGAAGACCAGCATTTTGGGTTTGAGCTTTTGCCGCCTGATTTCTTTTACCATGGCCACCGAGTCTTCGAGGTAGGTGGCTCCCATAACAATATCCGCATCCGCGACGACCAGCTGTTTCACAAGCTCAGTGAAGTTACGTTCTTCCGGCTCGTAGCGCTGGTCCATTACGATTTCCAGTCCAAGGTCTGAGGCATGATCGCGCACGCTGCGAGCGACTTCTACCGGAAATTCCGTGTTGGCATACACCAGCGAAATCGTTTTTGCCCCGGTTTCAGCCGCAACATTCAGGCCACTGACATAGCTACCCGTGGGCGTGTCGATGCCAAAGATATTTTTCAGTCCCCTGCTCCAGATTTTCTCGGAAGATGCTGCAGTAGCGATCATCGGTATATTGTGTTCCTCTGCCACCAGGCTAGCTTCGAGAGTCAGTGAAGAGGAATAAGGCCCAATCAACAGGTCAACGCCATCCTTCTCGATCAATTGCCGGTAACCTTCTATGCTACCCGCGTCCCGGGAGCGATCATCATAATGTAGGAGTTCGACGGGCCGCCCCAAAAGCGCCCCCCTGCCATTGACGTCGGAAGCCCACATTTGCAGGCCGCGAAACTGCTCGAGACCAAACTCTTCATAGTGCCCGGACAGGGACTGTGTGGTGCCAATTCTAATCGGCTCCGCAGATTGGGATTTTGTGGCCCACAACAGCGAAAAGCCTGCAAGTATTGTCAGCTGCCATAGAAGTATGCGCAGGGAATTTATTGATCTACTCATTTCAGGATATCCAGGTCGCGCTTTGTGGACCACATATAGCGCACCATTTCATATTCAAACGCAGAGCCATTTTCATAGTACCGAAAAGCTGTCTCATTGCGTGTATCAACGGCGTTAAACAGAAACACAACTTTACGCAGGGTTCGTTCCAGCGCCTCACCCTGAACAAAACTCTGCACATAGAGGTCAGGCACAAGACCAACCCCATCCCGCAGGTTTGACGGACCCAGGAACGGTATTACCAGGTAGGGCCCTTGTGGCACTCCCCAGTATCCCAGCGTCTGACCGAAGTCCTCTTCCGGTCGCGGTATCTCCATAATAGTCGCCACATCGAAGAGGCCAAACACGCCTATGGTGGAATTGGTCAAAACCCTGCCGGTGCTTTGAAAGAATTTAGTGGGGCTTACCTGTAACACAGAGTTGAACATAGTCACTGCATCGCGGAAGTTATTGAAAAAGTTATGCACACCAGTCCTGGCAAACTGGGGCAATACCGCTTCATAGCCACGAATAACAGGCAGGAAGACCTTCTGGTCAAAATGGTAGTTAAAATTGTAGATGCGTGTATTCATTGGCTGCCAGGGGTCATATACGTCAGTTGGGGTCACATAGTCAGGCGGAAACAGACGCCCGGGTGTGAAAACTGCCTCGGGATACTGATCTTGTTGCGCTTGTGGTTGAGCCTGGGTACTGCTGCTGAAGCCTGCCAATAGCACGAGTGTGGTCAAGAAAGTCAGAATGAAAGAGCGCCCCATTAGCGAGTCACTCCTTCAGTAAAAGCTGCCACCATGGCGGCGACATTATCCCTGTGGTTTATGTTGCCGCAGTGACCGCCGCGCGGGTATATAGTAGCTCGGTCGCCGAAAGTTTCACGGAAAAAATCGATTTCTCCAGGTTCCAGGATTATGTCGTCCTCATTATGTAGAACCTGTATCTTGGAGGAGCCTTGCAGGTAATCGGTGATCTTCCGTAAGCTGATCGAAGAGATAAACTCATCCCTGTCCTGATCCGGGTATTCGTCGCGGTAATAGGGATAAAAAAACTTGTGGTAGTAGTCGGTAAAGCCGAGGCGGTTAGCTACTTCGGCGTAAATGGTCAGGTCGGCGTGACGATCCAGCGGCAGCCCCCGAGGTTTGATATAGCCAAAATCTGCCATGACGTCCGAAGTAAATACCAGTGATGCCGAGGAGATTCGAAAAGAAGTTCCAATCAATGCCGCCAGTTCTTCATTTTTCAGATCCAGTGTTTCGGAAGCCTTAAGAAGGAAGTCTTCTCCCAGGTCGTCGGCGGACTCCTTATAAATCTCGGCAACACCTACCATCAAATCATCGACAAACCTGTCGAAATTATCTACACCACCGGGGATATTCTCAATCATACGGTCCAGCAGTGAGATCGAGTTGTACAGCGATACCGGTGGGTTGATCATCAACACCCGCGCAAAATTGAACACGCCGCGTTCTTCATCCAGCTTTGCCACGTAGCCGGCATTGAAACCGCCCAGGCTGTAACCCGTTAGATTGAAAGAGCTCACGTCGATTTTGTCATCCAGCGTCGCCCAGATCATTTCCATAACGCGATACAGATCCTCTGCATCTTTCTCAGCGTGCCCCACTACGCCGGTTTTGGAAGCTGCTGTCACAAAGTTCGGGTAGGTGGGAGATGACAGGGACACCACGTGAAAACCCGCTTGGTAAAAGGCCCTCGCCATGTCGTAATTTTTGGCACCCTTGTGGGATGCTCCGGTGCCTGCGATGAGAAAAATCAGCGGTGCGCTGTTTTTCTGCAAAGCCTGGGAGTACAGCAGCCTTCCGCCGTACCAAACAACCTCAGGTAGTTCTCGCTCCGGGAAGATCTTGATCCATCTCTTTTGGAAGGGAATGGTCTTGGGCAATACGGCCTGGTATTCGGCGGGGGTACCGACTACCGTGGCGGCGTAGCGGTCTTCGATGGGGTAATCGTAGTTTTCACTGCTGGCTCGCGTGCCAGCGGCGAACAGGGCCAGTACAATTAGCATCCCTCTCAAATAAATTCTATAGGTCACAATACTTCCGTGCAGCGATTTTCAATGGGGGCGATCTTTGCATGAAACCAATGAGTTGTCACTAGGTGATGAGTTCCTTATGACCCCCTCTGAAGGCCCGGAAAGCAATGGAATTTTTCCCGGTGAATTTCTGAGAACACGGCAGCCACCGGTACAGTGACACTCGACTATGATATTGTCCTGAAAGTCTGAAGCCCAACCACGATGTCAAAAGAGGTGGAATTTATGCAAGGCCACACTGTTAGTTATTCCCAGACCACAATTACAGAGCTGATGATCCCGGCCTACGCCAATTTTGGCGGCAAGATTCATGGAGGCATCTTACTGTCACTCATGGACAAGGCCGCCTATGCCTGTGCGAGCAGACACGCGGGTACTTACTGTGTCACTGTTTCTGTCGACACGGTAAATTTCTTACAGCCTGTGGAAGTGGGAGAACTTGTTTCGCTAAAAGCTTCGGTAAATTACGTCGGCACTTCGTCCCTGGTGGTGGGTATCAAAGTTATTGCGGAGAATATCCGCACGGGAGCTGTCAAGCACACCAACACGTCCTACTTAACCATGGTAGCCAAGTCCGATGACAAGCAAAAAGCCATCGTCCCGAAACTTATTCTGGAACAGGATGATGACATTCGACGATTTGTTGCTGCAAGCAAACGGAAACGGCTGCGTGCATACGCTAAAGAAGCAATGGATACTTACAGAGACGAATTCAAGTTCGATGATGAGGTGCGTGTTTTCCTGGAGGATCAGCGCTGCATCATTAACAGCGATCAATACACTGAAAAATAAGGAAAAGTAGGTATCTTTCCAAGAACTTATACAATAAGACCAGCTTTAAGTTGGGTGGAATTATGAATGCCATATACACGCTGATCTTTCTAGTGGCGCCAGCGGCACTGCTTTATCTGGCTCATCATCAGGCCTGGGCCCAGAAGATGGGCGTGATTCTACTGTGTTATACCGCGGGTTTAATAGTCGGCAATTTCGGGCTAGTTCCCCAAAGTGCCAGTGGTGTACAACAGTACCTGTCGGAAGTAACTGTTGCCCTGGCTTTACCCATGTTGCTATTCACACTGGATATTCGGTCCTGGAGCAAGATGGCGGGCACTGCAATTATTTCCATGCTCTTTGCTACCACCTCAGTTGTTACACTTGCCACAGTGCTTTTTTATATATTTAGGGGCGATGGCGTGGAAAGCAGCAGCCAAATGGCAGCCATGGCGGTGGGTTTGTATACGGGAGGCACGCCCAACCTCGCTGCCATTAAATCGGCATTGGAGATTCCACATGAACAGTACATTATGTTCCATTCTCTTGATACGGCCCTGGGTGGTATCTATATCTTGTTTATGCTGACCGCTGGCATTCCCTTCTTTCGGTTTATTCTCGGAAAGCCCGAAGTGTCGGATGTACTGGAAGATGGCTCTCACAGCGCATTTGATGAAGAAGATTACAGCCCTTTGTTTCGCAAAGAGAGTATGCCGCAGCTAGTAAAAATAATATTGCTGAGCGGATTGGTGTTAGGCACCTCTTTAGGATTGTCGGCGCTGGCTCAAATAATACTTTCATTGGAATCCACATCGGCACTCACCATCGTGTTGTTGACCACGATAGGTATGGGCTTATCATTTTCACCACGGGTACGACAACTTGCCCTGTCTTACAAAACGGGAATGTATTTTATCTATGTATTCTGTTTTTCGGTTGCGTCCATGGCCAATCTGGATCAACTGACTAGCGTAGGCTTTAATATAACTGTATTCGTGTTTGGCACCATTGCAGGAAGCCTGGTGTTGCATGCACTGCTGTGCAAACTGGCGGGCGTTGATAGCGACACTTTTATGGTAACTTCCATATCGGCTATTTGCAGCCCCCCGTTTGTACCACTGCTGGTAAAGTCTCTGGGCAATCCGGGTCTGTTACTGTCAGGCATGACAACCGGCATTATCGGCTATGCCTTGGGCAATTATCTGGGTATTAGCCTGGCACTATTTTTACAGAGTTGAGGGTAAGACATGACCAACAATATACACAAGCCAATGCCGGATACCGGTCAGGACAGTAATGAAATCTTGCAGCAACTGGATAATTTCAAAGAGCATGACCCCAACTATAAAGACGGTCGTGTATGGAGCCTTGTTTACTATTTAGACGAAGACCACTCTGCGTTTATTAAAGACTCTTATCACAAATTCGCCTGTGAAAATGGATTGAACCCGACTGCGTTCAAGAGTCTCAAAAAGTTTGAAACAGACGTCATAAGTGCAACAGCAGACATTCTCAATGGCACCGAAGAAGTGTGCGGTGTTGTCACTTCCGGTGGAACCGAGAGTTGTTTGATGGCGGTTAAAACCTACCGCGATATGGCAAAAGAAACCCGGGGGGTAACGTCCCCGGAAATGGTAATCCCAGAGTCTGCGCATGTTGCCTGGTTTAAAGCCTCTGAATATTTTGGAGTGAAGATTCGCCTGGTTCCACTGCTGGATGATTTGACGCCGAATATGAAAAAGCTGAAAAAAATGGTCAATCGCAATACGGTAATGATATTGGGAAGCGCGCCGGAGTACCCACACGGCACGATTGACCCGATTGCCGAAATGGGTGAGATTGCCCAGAAGCGAAAAATCCCGCTACATGTAGATGCCTGCGTGGGTGGATTCATTCTTCCGTTCATGGAAATGAACGGTGAGGACATACCCCTGTGGGACTACCGGGTGCCGGGTGTCACATCCATTTCTGCAGACATCCACAAATATGGCTATGCCGCTAAAGGCGCCTCCACACTCACCTACAGAAACCTCGATTACCTACGCTACCAAATGTTCGTCAATCAAGACTGGCCCGGTGGTGTGTTTGCCTCTTCTGCTTTACTGGGCACTCGTCCGGGTGGAGCCTACGCCGCGGCCTGGGCGGTGTTGCAATATTTTGGCAAGGCGGGCTACCAAAAATTAGCCAAAGATACCTTGGAGGCGGTTAATACGTTGAAAGCCGGGGTGAGGGCCATCCCTGAACTGGAGATAATGGGAGACCCCAAAGGACCTTTGTTTGCCTACAAGTCTATTAGCCCTGACTTGAACATCTATGCGGTGGGAGACCAGATGGATGCAATGGGCTGGCAGGTCAACCGCAATCAATTTCCCTCCGGCTTACATGCCATGGTAACCGCACAGCATCTTAAGGTGGTAGATCAGTACATTATTGATCTGCAAACCGCCGTAAATACGGTTAAGGCAAATCCGGAGTTAGGAGAGCAAGGTGGCGCGGCCACTTATGGCATGTTGGCACACGTGCCATTGCGTGGCATGGTAAAAAAGAAGGTGCTTGAGATGTACTCAGAACAGTACCGCGCCGGCGGTGGCGAGCTAGACATGGCCGCAGAGGGCGGCTCAAGTGGCAGCGGTAAATTAGCTGATAAAATACTGGCCTGGTGGGTAGCGCGGCAAACACGCAAAAGCAGCGGCGGAAAATGAAGACACTCACTAAGCCAGGTATTTGTTTTCATCAACCTCATCTATTTGCTCGTCTTGCAGGTATTGTTCAGCGTATCTCAGGTAGACCTTGCTGCGAATAAACAGCTCGAAGCAATCTTTGTCTAGATGCTGATCCAACACCATTTGGTACAATATATCGATCGCGACGCTCACCGGTTTTGCCTTTTTATAAGGGCGATCGGCAGCGGTCAATGCCTCAAACACATCGGCTACCGCCAAAATACGCTCGGGAATACTTAACTGATCGCCTGCGAGCTTGCGCGGGTAACCCGAACCTTTCATTGTCTCGTGGTGAGTTGAGGCGTAACGGGGAACGTTTTTCAATTCATCGGGGAATGGTAGCCCCTCCAGCATTTTGATGGTGCTGATCATATGCTCATTGATTTTAAATCGATCTTCTGCCGTCAAGGTTCCCCTGGAAATAGACAGATTATAAATTTCGCCAAGGTTATATAAGTGTTCAGGCACGTCCATATCGATGCCTAACTCTGGCGCATAATCTGTAGAATGGGTCCGCTCGATAATATGCTCAGGCTTATCGCTCAGGAGAGCCTCTGCGACGGGCAGGTTCTTGCTGACATCCGTCGATCGCAATTCCTCCACCGGGGACAAACCCAGACTGTCATCAAAGTTTCGCTGCCAGGTTATTTCAGACAGTTTGCGCAGTCGGGCCAACTTTTTTTCATCCAGAAACTCGCCACCTATATTGCACTCGGCAACGAAAGAGAAATCCTCGATTAGCTGTACCCGTTGTGTTTCAAACGTTTCTGACAAACTCTCCTTCTGCTCCGGACGCTCGAATAATTTCTGCAGATAGTCAATTTGTGCATCGCGCAATAGCACCTCAAAACGCATCCTGACTTCGTGAATACGATTGTAGATTGCCTCCAGCTTGCTGCCCTTGTCCACGATGTGCTCGGGGGTGGTGATTTTTCCACAGTCGTGTAGCCATGCCGCAATTCGATATTCGCGCCACTCGTCTTCCGTACTGAGGCGAAATTCATTGAATGCTTCAACCTTACTACTGGAGGCCTGTTCTGCCAGCATAAATGCCAACTCGGGAACCCGGGCACAATGCCCGCCTGTATAATGGGATTTGTCATCAATAGCCTGCGCAATAAGCTTAATAAACGAATCCATTAGTGTGCGCTGCTGCAATTCATACGCCTGGATAGCTATAACCATACTGACCAGGGATTCCGATAATTCATCGATCTCCGTCACCCAGGTTTCTACCCGTTCCACGGCGCCATAGTTTCGTAAACGAATTTTGTCATTCTCGTCAGCCAGCTTTCTGATTGGGCGTACGATAAAAGAAGCAAAAAACCAGGACAAAGGCATTAATAGCATCAAGAATCCAGCGGTAATCTTTATAGACAGCCAGACCCTGCCCATAAACCGCCCTGTCACTTCATCGGCCGGGACTAAAATACCAAAGAAATTTTGTTTATTCTCACGAGCAGCCAAAGGTGTCACGTAGGCAAAATAGGGTTGGCCTGCGTGCATCACCGGGAGCATTTCCCCCTGGCGGGTTTTGTCCGCGGCCATCTCGAGCAATACATGATTGGGGACGGTAGCAAAAGACCCATTCACGCTACCATCCCCTTCGTGCTTATAGCGATGGGACTGTCCGCTGTCGGCTAGTACCTGATTATTTTCGCGGTAAATATAGGACTCTCCTCTACTATTTGATAATTGACTATGCAAATAGCCGGAGATGCTGGATAGCGTCATGTCGATGCCGAGAACCAGATTCGTCCCGGGCACCCGTTTTGAGATTGTTTGACCAAGCGCTTTACCCTTGGAATATGCATAAATATCCGTGGTCTCCACATTATCTGAGTTCAATGCCGAGATGTACCAGGGCCGACTTGTTACGTCGAAGAGGGCTTCTTCGGTTCTGGAGGATCGTAATACGAGACTCTCATCAAGGTAGTCATAGCGTCTCAAGCCATGAGCCAACTCGCCTCCCACCGTGACAACAACCCAGCGATCCTCGGGAATCGCCCACAGCTCTTTGCGTATAGCTTTTCTGTCTTTCAGGTTGACGATCTGAAAGAATGTGCCATCCGCCCTACCCAGATGAACCCCATAAAATAGTGGGTTTTGACGCAGGACGGTGGTAAATGTTCGTATCTTGGCGTCCTTACTGGCGCCACCGGAAATCTCCGGATACTCCACCAACAGCTCCGCCATATTGCGCGTTTGCACGCCAACACTGTGCAATTCCTCGGCGGCGCCGGTGGCTGTTCTGGTATACAACTCGCTTGCGGCCTCTGTGGCCAATGTGTGACCAAAGTGATACTGGAGGCTAATTGCCAGAATAGCGGTTAACGCAGAAGCTACTGCAAAGATTGAAACCACGGCTACCCGTATCGGCACTCGTGCTTTTTTTCCACGCGGTGGCATATCTAACTACTCCTTGTCACAGATGTTACTAGCTTAACTGTTGTCGTGTGTTCACGCGAGATCAAAGAACAAGCTTGGCTAATATCCGGCTGGCGTAATCCAAATTTAACGATGAACTTCATATAACCCTCACCCCGATTCTACTGCTAACTTAAACTGCGCACTCAGCTGCCTATTGACAGATTATATATTTGCAATATACTTAATCTATCAAGTATATATACGGTATAAAACAATGGAAAAAGAACCAATCTGCTCATCAATCGCAAAGAGCCTCTGGATTAACAGTGCTGTCATTTCTAAACATCTGGACAACAGCCTGGGTGCAATTCATGGTATCGGACTTGCCGAATACATGGTGTTGCTCAATTTAATGCAAGCGCCAAATCGATCAATGCGCCGTATCGATATTGCCGAGGCATTGGGACGAACTGCATCTGGAATTACGAGAATGCTCATGCCTATGGAGAAAATTGGAGTCGTAGCGAAAGCTACGAGCGAGAGAGATGCGAGGGTGAGCCTGGTAAGAATAACGCCTGCCGGAGAAACCATATTTTCTGATGCATCAACTACGTTCGAACAAAAGGCTGAAAGCCTCCTGAAGAATATTGATGGTCGCAAGGCAGAAACATTCTTAACCTTGCTAAATTCAATTTGAATATCTTGGTACTGTCATCATGCATTGGCTTCTATTTTAATCACACTTAAAGTGAACGAGCTTTTGCCTTTGTCTGTTGACATTTAATTCGAATACATCAGGTCTTGAGTAGTGACCGGAGGGATTGAAATTGATGGTTGCAGTAACGACGACTTCCTTTCCTACAATAGGCTCTGTAATCCACCTACAGTAAAGGCTATGTCCTCCTCGATCACCTGCCCTCTCAGCACAACCCAGGTAAACGGCAATCTCATGTTTTCTTGCCAACGCACAAATACTGTCAAGATCACCGTTCTCAATACTCACCGCTTCATTAAGGTAATGTGCAAAAAGCTCTTTCTGCATGGGGCTGTCAAATTTTGCACCATCGGAATACTCAGTGAGTCACTCATATTTTTTATTATCCTTTGTGATTCTTTGAATTTACCAAAATCAAGATAAGAGAAGTTACGTTCTATTCAGCTCAAAAACATTGGTATCCAGTAAGCACAAATTTAGGCCTAAAAACTTGAAGATATTCACGCATTGTTTGGGCACACTTGCTTATGCAAGCTAATCACAGCTACCTGGATGCATTTCAAGAAATTTTGCTTCAAATTCTGTGGAGCGGCTGTCCAGAAGCGATTTTATTAACCTGACTTCCTCCATATAACGAACCGCTGCGGGACTAAGGGTGCGCCCGGCGAGGTAAATAAACCCCGAATTCATTCTCAAGGGTACCGCCCCTGTACGTATCAGAGCTAGGCTACCGCTGTTCAACTCTGGTTCAACTTGTAGTATTGGTGCCAAAGACACGGCATTTGACGAAAAGAGCACGCGCTTGGTCGCGGAAAAAGTGGTTACTTCAACTCGCGGCTCAAATACGCCTGTGTCTCGACTGATTGAACCTGATGGCCCCGGATTGGTTAAAAAGCGGGCCATCTTAGAGGGCACGCTGTTTGTTATCAGGGGATATGAATAAACTTCGCTTAGATCTACATCGCTAAGGTTTGCGAGTGGATGGTCCCGCCTGCAAACGTAGAAAAGTGGGTCGTCGATCAATAGTTCAGTATCAAACCTGGGATCATCCTCGACGCTGCCAATATCGGCAACGGCGATATCGAAGTTGCGAGTTAACAGGCTATCCGGAATATCGCTCCAGTCCATCTCAGAAATTCGATAGGTGAGCTCAGGGTACTGTCCAATTATCCGGGCCAAGGCTTCCGGTACCAGGTATTCCCCTGGGTAGGGGCCTGTTGCTATGTGGAGTGATCCCCGTGTAAGCCCCAGGGTGGCCCCCACTTCCCGCTCGAGCTCACTGGACTCCATTAGTAATTGACGAGCTTTCTCCAGAAATACCGACCCAGCCTTTGTGGGCTCGACTCCCGTACTCAGGCGGTCGAATAACTGACCGCCAAGAATCGCTTCCAAAGATTTGATACTCCGTGTTAGCGCAGGTTGGCTAATAGATTGTTCTGCGGCAGCTTGGCGAAAATTCCCGTGGCGCGCCAATGCTTCTGCGTGCTTAATCTGCCTAAGTGTAAACCTCATAACAAAAAGTTATTACTTGTTGATTAAAGATGCATTGGAAATATAGGCATCCATCGCTTTAAAGTAAAGCGTAATTTTTCGCGGCAGAGCACTTATCTCGTGAGATTGCTTTATTTGCATTCTGAGGGGAAGAATCTATATCGTCGCTCAGTATACTATTTGGTATCGAACAACTACTCTTGCGTTAGTGGCTTAGTGGCCAGAGTTATGAAATCCATTTTTTATTGAATCATTTTTCTTTCAGGAGAACTACATGCTACAAAAAGGGAAGCTGACGATTCTGTCGCTCGCTTTGTTAATGCTCTGCAGCACGGCAATGGCAGCAAAAAAACCCAACATTCTTGTTATGTGGGGCGATGATATTGGCGTCTGGAATACCAGCGCTTATAACCGAGGTGGTATGGGCTATAAAACGCCCAATATTGACTCTATCGCAGACGAAGGCGCCTTATTCACCGATATGTATGCGCAACAGTCTTGCACGGCTGGCAGGGCATCATTCATCCTGGGCCAACAGCCCTTCCGCACGGGCTTGTTGACTATCGGTATGCCGGGCAGCGACCAGGGCATTCCCGACTGGACTCCTACAATTGCTGACTTGTTAAAAGAACAGGGTTATGCAACCGGACAATTTGGCAAAAACCACCTCGGTGACCAGGACAAGCACCTGCCCACCAATCATGGTTTTGACGAATTTTTTGGCAATCTCTACCACCTGAACGCCGAAGAGGAACCTGAGACCTACTATTACCCGAAAGATCCGGAGTTTCACAAAAAGTTCGGCCCGCGTGGCGTGATTCACTCCTATGCGGATGGCAAGATTGAAGACACTGGCCCCCTGACTAAAAAGCGCATGGAACACGTTGATTCTGAATTCGGTGGCGCAGCCAAAAAGTTTATGGCGGCCGCGGTTGAAGCTGACAAGCCTTTCTTTGTATGGATGAACTTCACCCGTATGCACGTGTGGACACGCTTGCAAGAAAAGTATCAGGGTATTACTGGAATCGGCCTCTATGCTGACGGCATGGTAGAACTCGATGACATGGTAGGCAGCTTCCTCGAAGAGCTCAAAACACTGGGCGTGGACGACAATACTATTGTCATCTTCTCAACTGACAATGGCGCCGAAAAATTCACCTGGCCCGATGGAGGTGCAACCCCATACTACGGTGAAAAAGGCACGACCTGGGAAGGTGGAATGAGAGTGCCACAGATGGTCAAGTGGCCCGGTACGATTAAGCCTCGCTCCATTTTTAACGATACCATGAGTCAGGAAGACTGGATGCCGACCTTACTTGCCGCAGCCGGTGTTCCCGATGTGAAAGAAAAACTTGCCTCAAAGAGAGGTTATCGAGCCAACGGCAAGAAGTTCCGCGTACACCTCGACGGCTACAACTTCAAACCCTACTTTGAAGGTACCCAGGAAAAAGGACCGCGAAGAGAAATCATGTACTTTGCGGCCAGCGGTATGCTCAACGCGATAAGAGTAGACGACTGGAAAATCTCATTCGCCATCGAGAAAGGTCCGATCAATGAGGCCTATAGAGAAACGCCAGCGTGGCCGGTAATCACCAACTTGAGAGCCGACCCGTTTGAGAGCGCCTCACGCGAATCTGCAATGTACCTGCGGTGGTACGCTGACAACATGTGGCTGATGGTTCCCGCCCAGGGGTTCGTGCAGAAATTCTTTGCTACGCTTGCAGACTATCCGTTCCAGGCTGGCGGTTCTTTGAGTGCCAGCAATATAGGCTACGGTACACTCGAAAAGCAGAAAGCAATGGGCAACCTCAAAAACTTGATGGACATCTCAGTGCAAAACTAGGCTCCCAGTAAGCAATGGCCCGGGTTGGATTTTTCAACCCGGGCTTTTTTTTCTTGAATCGTGTTCAAATTCGCAGCCTACATTAGTCTCCTTTTAAGCGCTCAGGGGCAATCTCTGAAACCTGCCCAGGCAAGGCGTTTTGGCAGTAATATAATACTACTTACCCTCTCCACTTATTCTTCAAGGAATAACACATGACATATTTAAGAACTGTCTTTGCGGTTTTAACTCTGGGTTTCACCTTCACATTCGGAGGCATGGCAATAGCTGACCCGCTGCCATCCTGGAATGATGGCAAATCGAAGCAGTCCATCATGGACTTTGTGTCGAAAGTAACTGAAAAGGGCTCTCCTGACTTCGTAGCTATTCCTGAACGCATTGCTACCTTCGACAACGATGGCAACCTCTGGGCCGAGCAGCCAATGTACTTTCAGCTATTCTTTGCTGCCGACCGCGTAAAGGCGCTTGCGCCGCAGCATCCTGAATGGAAGACTGAGGAGCCGTTCGCTTCACTGCTCAAGGGCGATGTAAGTGGTGTGCTCGCAGGCGGCATGAAATCGGTGGGCGAAATTATCATGGCGAGCCACGCGGGCATGACCACCGAGGAGTTCGAAGCAATCGTGACCGACTGGGTCGCCAACGCAAGACACCCTGTGACCAGGAGGCCATACACGCAAATGGTGTATCAGCCGATGCTGGAGCTGCTCGCCTATTTACGCGCTAATGACTTTAAGACCTTCATCGTCTCAGGGGGAGGTATCGAGTTCATGCGCCCGTGGACGGAGAGTGTCTATGGCATACCTCCCGAGCAGGTTATCGGCAGCAGTATCAAGACACAATTTCAGATGATTGGCGGCAAACCCGTACTCACGAGACTACCTGAAGTGAATTTCGTAGACGACAAGGAAGGGAAGCCAGTCGGCATAAATTCACATATCGGTCGCCGCCCAATCTTTGCGTCTGGCAATTCAGATGGCGATCTACAAATGCTGCAATACACTGCCGCGGGTGATGGTCCAAGCTTAATGCTCTACCTTCACCATACAGATGCCGAGCGAGAATGGGCCTACGACCGGAACTCCAGTATCGGCAAGCTCGACAAGGGCCTGGACGAAGCGCAGGAGAAAGGCTGGACCATTGTCGATATGAAGCAGGACTGGAAGGTTATTTTTCCATCAAAGAAGAAATAAGAGCAGCTAACATGCGTAAAGTCAGAGCACTTTTCTGCTGATAGCCCCGAAAACCCGGGCACTCCTTCAAGTAGCCCTGCGCAGTAAGACTGCGTAACGCTGAGATATTTTGGCACGTAGAAATCGTCTTGATTAGCATTGCTGCATTGTTGCGGGGGGCTATGGGGTAAAGCACAAAAAAGCCTCCGCAAAGGAGGCTTCTAAGTTACTGATTGATATAAATAATTTGGCGCGCCCGACACGATTCGAACGTGTGACCGCCTGGTTCGTAGCCAGGTACTCTATCCAGCTGAGCTACGGGCGCGTTGAGGGGGCGTACTATAGGGAGGAAGCTGTTTGTAGTCAAGCACATAGCCAGATAATATGGGGAGTTATTCCACCAAAATAATCTGGAGCGACAACGATGACAAAGGGAACAAATTTCAAGCGCCGCACGGTAGTAAAAGCCATCGCCGCAAGCTCCCTGCTCCCCCTGTTAGGCAGCAATCTTATTGGCTGCTCAGACAATAATAACAATGGCCAGTCTCCACCGCCGGAAGTTCCCGCCATTGCCGCCGAGTTTTTGCATGGCGTTGCATCGGGCGACCCTTTGTCAGACAGAGTTATTATCTGGACCCGTGTGACTCCGGAGAGCGAGGGCCAGGTGATTGTGGCCTGGGAAATTGCTCTGGATGAGCAATTTAGCTCCATTGTGAACAGCGGAGAAGGCACAACCGACGCCTCCGTTGACTACACCGTCAAAGTTGACGTGGACGGCCTGGATGCCAACACCAGCTATTACTACCGGTTTACTGTTGGAGAGCGGACCTCTGCCACCGCAAAAACCAAAACAGCTCCTACAGGTGCAACTGCTGAGGCCGCATTTGCGGTTGTTTCATGCGCGAACTATCCAGCGGGCTTTTTTAATGTTTACCGCGAACTGGCAAACCAGGAATTCGATGCCGTGTTGCATCTGGGCGATTATCTATATGAATATGGTCAGGGAGGCTACGCGACTGAGCGCGCCGAAGAATTCGACCGCGTACCGCAACCCAGCCATGAAATGCTCACGCTGGAAGACTATCGCACCCGTTACGCTCAGTATCGCGGCGATGAAGACCTGCAGGCCGCACACGCCGCACATCCATTTATCCTGGTCTGGGACGATCACGAGGTAGCCAATGATAGCTGGAGGGAAGGTGCTGACAATCACGACCCCGAAACTGAAGGCGAATTTTCTGAACGTAAGGCTGCTGCAATCCAGGCCTGGTACGAGTGGCTGCCCGTGCGCCCGCCCTCTAACACCCTGGAGATTATTTATCGTCAGCTTCCCTATGGCGATCTGGTAAATCTATTGATGCTTGATACCCGCCTTATCGGGCGGGACGAACAGAACACCTATCCCGATTTTGTAAATGGCGGCTCAATTGATGTAGATGCAACGCGGATGGCAATCAACGACAGTACCCGCGCTCTTCTGGGCAGTGAACAAATGGCTTGGTTAAAGGGCCAACTGACTGACAGTAGTGCACGCTGGCAAGTTCTTGGGCAACAGGTTTTGATGGCGCGTCTACATCTTCCCTCCAGTATTATGGAAGCGCTTGACCCCAGTATTGCGGGTGAAGACTTCGTTGCCGAAGGAACAGCTGCTCTCCTTGCTGCCTTGAATGCCAAAAACACACCCCCGGAAGAGCGCACGCCCGAGCAACAGGCAATTCTGGACTCAGCAATACCCTATAACCTCGATGCTTGGGATGGCTACAATTTTGAACGTGAGGAATTGCTCAATCATGCGATGCAAGTAGGCTCAAAAGTAGTGACGCTGGCCGGGGACACACACAATGCCTGGGCATCCCAACTAAGCACAGAAGCGGGTGACATAGTTGGCGTCGAGTTTGCGGCTTCAAGCGTGACATCTCCCGGCCTTGAAGTAGCGCTGGGGCCTGATCTGGCTCTGGGTCTGGCACCCTTGGTAATACCCCTGATTGATGATCTTCGCTACACGAACTTTATTAATCGCGGCTACCTCAAAGTGCACTTTACGATGGAGGTAGTGACAGCCAGCTGGACTTACGTGTCCAATATTGACTCAACGAGTTACACCTTAATAGCGGAAGAGTTTAAGGAAATCAGCGTGGACGCTGAAGACTTACTAATAAGCTAGAAACTATCACAGACCCGCTCGAACGCGAGTCACCAAGTCGGTAAAAATACGGAAGCTTTCATTCGCAGATAACTTCTCGTCTATCAGTGATTGAAATGCCTCCTGTTCCAAGGCGCTTAATTGCGCCAACAACTCCTGGGTATTCTCCCCGTTCGCCTGCTCCTGTATACCCAGCGCGCGCACATAAAAGGTGTCGATACGGTCTTTTTTGCGATGAGAACGCCAGCGGACAAAAGCCACGCCGGCACTAAGCAGCAGGAATACAACGTAAACCAGCAGATTAATGGTCTCGGCGTATCGCTCCAACAATCCGGGTTCATCGCGGTGCAGATAGAACCGTGTACCGGCATGCAGCGGAAAACTCAGCTCCAGCGGGTCAAACGATTCATTAATATCACCAAACAGATGCGGCGCAATTGCGGTAAAACGGGGCTTTTGCTCAATCAGGGTTTTGGTCAATTCATAGATCAGTCGAACCGGCACATTTGACCTTGCTACCAACAGAGTATTGGCTGCGACGGTTACTATCGGCTCCTCATTACCCGGAATATCATAGGTCAGCGCCGGTATTATCGCGGCGTGCATTTTGGGGATGATGTAGCCGACACCATCACGGTCAAATTCGCTCTGCGGATTAAGCCGCTTCTCAAGTGAGACCAGTTCATAGCCTGGACGATACCAGGCTGGATCATCGGGATTTATCGGGCCGAAGTATAGAATAAAATCGACATCACCAGAGTCTGGCGAATCCACAAATATAAGTTGATCGGGCGCTAGACCCTGACGCTTTGCCACGACCTCGAGAACCTTGTGACCTGCACCCGAATTATCAGCGATGTAAATCGTAGCCCCTTTGAGCGGCTGGCTTGTATCACGGGGCTTGAAGTCTTTACGGGCAATCACGTGAAGAACACTTTGATATACCGGTAGAACCGCCCTCACCCCAGGGGTAAAAGAGGCACTGTTTTCAACCAGAGCCAAATCGGCAACATCGTTGGTCAAAGCGTCCAGTGCAGACATTCTTGTGGCTGACGTCGCAACGGTAAGCTCAACACCTGAACGCTCTGCAAATATTGCCTGTAAAGCATCTCCGTCAACATTCTGGTATGCGGGAGGCAGTAAACGCACTTCGCTATCCAGTTCATCGCAAGCGCTCAAAACAGCTAAGGTCAGCAGCAGGATGCCAATGCGCCTAAAGTATGCCAATTTGAGTTCCATTAATGCCCCAAGAGCCTATTTATCAGCGCTCAGTATAAGATAATTGTCTGGTCAATTGTACAAGCCGGCCCAATCGGAGGATAATCGCGCGTTTACTAAAACGCCCCACGGCTGATAACCGCGCAAGATTAAATACGAAAGGCAAACTATGACAAACGTTAACGCAAAAACTCTCTACGAAAAAATCTGGGAAGCACACCTGGTACACCACGAGCCAGGTCAGGCACCTCTACTCTATGTTGACCGCCATCTTATGCACGAAGTGACTAGCCCACAGGCCTTTGAAGGTCTGAAAATCGCGAATCGTCCTGTGCGCAACCCGAGCAGCATTCTGGCTACGCTGGATCACTGTGTGCCCACTAAAGATCGCGACAAGCCTATCGCCGACCCTATTGCCAGGAAGCAGGTCGAGACCATGATGGCCAACTGCGCCACCCATGGCCTCAACTTATACGACATGGAAAACCCCAATAATGGCGTAATTCACATCGTTGTGCCCGAACACGGCTTTGTACATCCGGGCATGGTTACCGTATGTGGTGACAGCCATACCGCCACACACGGTGCCTTTGGCGCCCTGGCTTTTGGCATTGGCACCTCGGAAGTTGAGCATGTCATGGCCACACAGACACTACCCCAGGAAAAGTCCAAATCGATGATGGTGCGCGTAGATGGAGCTCTCTCTGAGTTCTGCACCGCCAAGGACATTGCTCTGGCGGTAATCGGTAAAATAGGCACAGCAGGTGGCAACGGTCACGTCATTGAATTTGCCGGAGAAGCAGTACAGGCACTCTCTATGGAAGGCCGCATGACATTGTGCAACATGGCCATTGAAGCCGGAGCACGCGCCGGCATGGTCGCTCCGGACCAAAAGACCTTCGACTATATCGAAGGTAAAGAATTTGCCCCAAAAGGTGCCGACTGGGGAACAGCACTAAACTACTGGAAGAGTTTACCCAGTGATGAAGGTGCATTATTTGATACTACCGTTGTATTGCAGGGTAACGACATTGCACCACAGGTATCCTGGGGAACATCACCCGAGCAAGTGGCTCCCGTTACCAGCACTGTGCCCACGCCTGAAAGCTTTGGCGATGACAACAAAGCGCTGGCTTGCAAGAGCGCACTTAATTACATGGGCCTGGCGGGCGGCACACAAATCACCGACATTGAAATTGACTACGCGTTTATAGGCTCGTGCACCAACGGGCGCATTGAGGACTTTCGCGCAGCGGCTAAAGTAGCACGCGGCACAACCGTGGCTGCAGGTGTCACTGCCATCGCGGTACCCGGCTCCTACCATGTAAAAGTACAGGCCGAGGAAGAAGGGCTGGACAAGATTTTTCTCGATGCTGGCTGGGAATGGCGCGAGCCCGGTTGCTCCATGTGCCTCGCAATGAATGGCGATGAACTCAAAGAGGGGCAACGCTGTGCCTCCACCAGCAATCGGAACTTTGAAGGCCGACAGGGCAAAGGCGGACGAACCCATCTTGTTTCACCGGCAATGGCAGCTGCGGCAGCAGCAGCCGGAAAATTTGTAGACATCAGCGCCAATAACGCCTCTTAACAAACAGACAAAGCGGAAACACATCATGGAACCCTACAAGAATCACAATAGCGTTGCGGCGCTAATGAATCGCAATAACGTTGACACCGACCAGATAGTGCCCAAGCAGTTTCTGAAGAAAGTTGAACGCACCGGATTTGGTGCCCATCTGTTTCACGACTGGCGTTTTAACCCCGATGGCAGTGACGATATTACCTTCGAACTGAATAAGCCTGCCTTCAAAGGAGCAAAGATACTGGTTACCGGCGACAACTTCGGCTGCGGTTCATCCCGCGAGCACGCACCCTGGGCCATTGCCGATTATGGTTTCAACACCATTATATCCACCAGCTTCGCCGACATTTTCTACAACAACTGCTTTAAAAATAGCATTCTGCCACTCATTGTAGACGGCGCGAAGCTGGATGCCCTGATGAATGAAATCGCATCCAACGAGGGCGTATCATTTACCGTGGACCTCGAAAACCAGACCGTCACAACCCCTGCGGGTAACGGCTTCAGCTTTGACATTGAACCTTTCCGCAAGCACAACATGATCAATGGCCTGGATGACATTGGCCTCACTCTGGTGCACGAAGATAAAATCTCTACCTTCGAAAGCAATCAGAAGCAGAGCATGCCCTGGCTGTGGCGGAACGCATGAACCCCACTGCCGCCCTGCCCACCCGCCAGATCCAATTAATGGATACAACCCTGCGCGACGGCGAACAAACCCAGGGCGTATCCTTTTCGCCTGCCGAGAAAGTCAATATTGCCCGATCACTGCTGCAACTACTGAAAGTTGATCGCATCGAAGTGGCCTCGGCACGGGTTTCCCAGGGTGAACTAGAGGCGGTGGCCAACATCAATCAATGGGCGCAGGAACACGGCCTGGGAGACAGGATTGAAGTGCTGGGTTTCGTCGACCATAAAAAGAGCGTCGACTGGATTTTGCAAACTGGCGGTCAGGTCATCAACCTGCTCACCAAGGGCAGCGAGAAGCACTGCCGTGAGCAGCTGGGCAAATCGTTGGACCAACACGTGGCA
The DNA here is from genome assembly GCA_016744355.1 of Halieaceae bacterium. Classification (GTDB taxonomy): domain Bacteria; phylum Pseudomonadota; class Gammaproteobacteria; order Pseudomonadales; family Halieaceae; genus JBALVT01. The sequence continues at coordinate 14,250 of JADGEN010000003.1, read as the reverse complement.
GAAATCCTGCAAACCGTTGCCTACGCAAAAGAAAAAGGCCTAACGGTAAACGCCTACCTGGAAGACTGGTCCAACGGCTATCGCGACAGCCGCGACTATGTGTTTGAAATGATGGACCAACTGAAAGACTGTGGCATTGCGCATTTTATGCTGCCCGACACACTGGGCGTCATGTCACCCGAGGAAGTCTTTGATAGTCTTCACGACATGTGTGAACGCTACCCGCAGCAGCAGTTCGATTTCCACCCACACAATGACTATGGACTTGCGACGGCCAATGTTATGGCCGCCGTGCGCGCCGGTGTGAGCTCTGTACATTGCACCATTAACTGCCTGGGTGAACGTGCGGGCAATGCCTCCCTGCCAGAGATCAGTGTCGTGCTGCGCGATAAGATGGGCATGGATATCTCAATCGACGAAAGCTATATCGTGCACCTGAGCAACATGGTCGAATCATTCTCAGGCAAACGTGTGCCTGCCAACTCACCTATTGTCGGCGCTGATGTATTTACCCAAACCGCTGGCATCCATGCCGATGGCGACCAGAAAGGCGGGCTGTATGAAACAAAGCTCAGCCCCGAACGCTTTGCTCGCACCCGCAGCTACGCCTTGGGAAAAATGAGTGGCAAAGCATCGCTGGCTAAAAACCTCGAGTCACTGCGCCTTAGCCTGTCGGAAGAAGATCAACAAAAAGTACTGGCGAGAATTGTAAAGCTGGGAGACTCCAAAGAGCTCATCACCGCAGACGATCTTCCCTTCATCATTGCAGAGGTACTCGAAAGCAAAAGCTACCATCACATAAAGCTGCTTAACTGTTCGGTAACCAGCGGGCTAGATCTGGAATCAACTGTTAGCATCAGGGTAGATATAGACGGTGATATTCACCAGGCATCCGGTGCGGGTAACGGTGGCTTCGACGCGTTTATTGTCGCCATAGAAAAAGTGATGGAAGCAAAGAACTACACCTTACCGACTTTGCTGGATTATGAAGTGCGCATCCCCAAAGGCGGACACACCGATGCGCTCACGCAATGTGTTATCACCTGGGATTGCGGCGAACAGGAATTCAAAACCCGCGGCGTACATTCCAATCAGGTGTTTGCGGCCATCCTAGCCACACTGCGTATCATCAATTTGCAACTACACGAACGCGTCAGTGGCGAAAGTGTTTTATCCCAGTTAGGGAGAATTGGTGAGGCCGGCTAGGCCCCACCAAAAGTGCTTAACCCACCGTAGGCATGGCACTTAACGCTTCCACCACCTTGTCGCCAAAGGCATCGGTGTTAATCATTTTCACATCGCTACCGGGTTTCGATAAGTCAGCCGTTGAGTAACCATCGGCAAAAACACTCTGCATAGCATTCCATACATTGCGCGACTCTTCGGGCATATCGAAACTATCTTCCAGCATCATCGCAACCGAACCAATCATGGAATAGGGATTGGCTATATTCTGACCGGCGATATCGGGCGCAGAACCGTGGGAAGGCTCGTAGTAGCTTTTTTCGGGGCCCTTGCACGATGATGGCATTAAGCCCAGCGAACCCAAAATTCCACCACCCTGGTCGCTGAGAATATCACCAAACATATTCTCCATAACCATTACATCAAACTGGCAGGGATTGAGACACAACAGGGTTGCAGCAGCGTCAACCAGAATGTGCTTAATTTCAACTTCCGGATACTCCACGGCAACTTCTTCAAGCACCTCATTCCACAGCACACTGGACTTCAGTACATTACTCTTGTGAATATTGTGAAGAACCTTTTTGCGGCGCATGCACAGCTTCAGGGCCTCATGCATGATGCGCCGAATTTGCGCTTCGTCGTATTCCAGAGTCTCCTTCACATAGCGTAAACCCTGCTCGTTAACACCCACTTCCTTCTCGCCGAAGTAAAGACCACCCACCAGCTCGCGCACCATGACCAGATCGATACCCTCGCCGATAATTTCAGGCTTCAAGGGAGAAAAATGGCCTAAGGACTTAGGCAGGAAAACGGGTCGGAAATTGGCAAAGGTATTGTAACGTCTGCGCAGGGGCAACAACGCCGCGCGCTCTGCCTGCATGTCTACCGGGATTTTTTTGGACTCTTCGTGGCTCAGGCCTATGGGGCCTTTGATGATGGCATCTGCCTCATCACAGATCGCTTTAGTCTCTTCGGGGAATGGATGGCCGCACTTAAAATAGGCTCCGGCGCCAAATTCGGCGGGAATCAGTTCGAAGCTGACATCGTTGCGCTGCTCAACCAGCTTAAAGATTTTGACGGCCTCTGCCATAATTTCCGGGCCAATACCATCTCCCGCCAACAGCGCGATTTTGTAGTTTTTCATACGGGGTTTCCTGCGTTGATTTTTTGTTGTTGAATTTAAGGTCACAAAGGCGCGACAGTTTACTGCACCTAAGAGAAAGTTTCATCCTCAGAGGGTTTACCCTATTATATCGCCCTGATTTTACTCCTCCCCTGACACACTGCGAGACAACTATGACAATCTGGAAAAACAGCCAGGATCTGGCTGAAATTAATTTACGCGATAAAGACACAACGATTATGGGATTTTTGGGCATAGAGTTCACCGAACGCGGCGATGATTACCTCAAGGGCACCATGCCAGTGGACCACCGCACTCACCAGCCTATGGGTATTCTCCACGGGGGAGCCTCGGTGGTATTGGCTGAAACGCTGGGTAGTTCGGCCACCTCCATGTGTCTGGATTTGTCTAGGGAATACTGTGTGGGCCTGGACATCAACGCCAACCATATTCGCGCGGTGCGCTCAGGTGTTGTCACCGGCGTGGCCACGCCCATTCATATGGGCCGTAGCACTCACGTGTGGGAGATAAATATCGTAGATGAACAACAGCGTAAAGTGTGTGTCTCACGCATAACCATGGCCATCTTGCAGCACAATAATGGCTAGTGGCAATACGACCCTATTTTAACAACGGATGTTCCGGGGGAAGCTGCCGTGACATCCACAAAGCCAGCTTATGCTTCATGCTGGGCGCATTTTCCTGACCTCTGGCAAGCGGTTGTATCAGTTTATCCCGCACCAACAGCCGGTACAAAAACGTTATTTTGTCTCCGGCTGAATCGGTGGCCTCAAACTCGCCAACCCCACGACTCTTGGCGTAAATGGCGCCTACCCGTAGCGCCTCAACCACCAATTCGGCTTCGTTGTGTATCTTTTTCATAGCCTTATCCTGACTTGGCAACCTCGAAAAACCGTTTCTATCAGCCTAATTCACTTTGCAGCAGGTCCAGGGTCGATTCAACACTGCCCTCCTCCACAGGAACAACTGCCGCGTTAAAATCGGTCACACCCGCATCGCGCAGGCGCTGGATTTCAGAACGCACCACAGTCTCATCACCCACTATTGAAAGCTCGGCAGGGCCTGCAACACCTTCGCGGTCCAGCATGGCCCTATAGGAGGGCAGCATGCCGTAAATAGCCAGGTCTTTTGCAATCTTCTCACGCGCCGCTTCCACATCCCGGGTCACCACAATGGGCAAGCCACAAACAATTCGTGGTGCCGCTCTGCCAGCTTCGCTTGCGGCGGCAGAAATTGCTGGAACAATGTGGTTCTCAATTGTTTTTGGCCCGGTCATCCATGTGGTTGTGCCGTCGGTGTAGGTGCCAGCGAGCTTCAACATGACTGGTCCCAATGCCGCTATTATCAGTGGTACCGGCGTAGACTCAGCAATATCCAGGGCGGCTTTGACCTTATACTGCTCGCCCGAAAAATCTACAGCCTCACCCTTCAGTAGCGGCGCGATAACCTGTAGGTACTCTTTCATGTGTGCGGCAGGCTTGTCGTAGGACATGCCCAGCATATCTTCGATAACCAGCTTGTGAGACAGACCAATACCCAGGGTAAATCGGCCTTCGCAGGCCACACTGGTGGTCACAGCTTGCTGGGCCAGCGCTGTGGGATGACGGGGAAATGTGGGCGTGACCGCGGTGCCAAACTCAATGCGGCTGGTTTCCCAGCCGGCAATACCGCAGGCAGCAACGGCATCAATGCCAAATATATTTGCCAACCAAACGGAATCAAAACCGCGCTGCTCCGCCATTTTGGCGTAATCTACAATTGCTCGCAGTGTATTCCCCGACGCAGCCGTCGCCCCAGCCATAACCCCTATTCGCATAACTACACCCTACTTACCGTGTTTTATTTGGAGACCCACTATAGGGCAGATAGTTGGGCAGCACCACTATAGAACCGTCAGCTTAGCTGTGAAATGCTCGATACAGTGATATATTCGATCGACGATTCGATTGTCCACCCTCAGGCATAAAAAATGCGTTCTGGTCTTATCCAGCAATATCAGTTGCTACCCAAATCACTACTTGTACTTTCCACTTTTCTACTGGCCCTCAGTGCGTCGGCCAAAGACCTGACGCAACTGGTTGAACAGCGACTGGGCTACATGAAAGACGTAGCCGCCTACAAATGGCAGCACAAACTGGCGATAGAAAATATTGAACGCGAAGCAGTGGTGCTCAACGCAGCGCAATCACAGGGTTTCCGCTTTGGTCTGACCAAGGACAGCAGCGTTCATTTCTTTGCTATACAAATTTCTGCAGCCAAGGAAATCCAGCGCCACTGGTTTCAGCAATGGCACAGCCACCCCAACAGCGTTCCCGAGAACACGGCGAGTCTGGAACGTGAGATACGCCCGGCTCTGCTGAGTTTGGGCGAAGCTATAACTGCGGCTCTTGCAAGCGGAGAAACAACCCTTGCCGGCCTAAACGTTGAGGGCCTGAGTAACGCCATGGCAAACCAGCTGGACGCCGCCGCCAGAGCGGTCACCACCTACCCCAACCAACTTGTCCAGGTGCTTGATAGTGGCGTACTGAGAGTCGGAACCACCGGCGACTACGCCCCATTCTCGTTCCTCCCGGATTCCAGCGATAACTCTGCGCAGTGGAGCGGTATCGATATAGACCTGGCTAAAGATCTCGCCCAAACGCTGGGAGTAGAAATTCAGTGGGTACACACCAGCTGGCCTACGCTGATGAACGACCTTCACAGTGGACGCTATGACATCGGCATGAGCGGTATCTCCATTAACCTCACGCGACAACAAACAGCTTTTTTCTCCAATGCCTACCGGCGCGGAGGCAAAGCCCCCCTGATACGCTGTGCAGACAACAGTAAATTTCGCTCACTGGGAGATATCGACCAAAGCGATACGAGGGTCATCGTAAACCCCGGGGGTACCAACCAGAAATTTACCGATGCCAATATTCACAAGGCCAGCATTGCGGTTCACGACGACAATCGCAGCATTTTTAATGAGATTATCAACGATAAAGCCGATGTCATGTTCACTGACAAAATAGAAATTGAATTACAAACCAAGCGGCATCACCAGCTCTGTGCCGCGATGGGGGAGCAAACCCTCACCTATTCCGAGAAAGGATATTTATTACCGCAGGATATTGTCTGGAAAATGTATGTGGACACATGGTTGAACACCCGTTCTGGCGATGGCACATTGGAAAAGCTGTTCAACAAGCACTTATAGCCTCACAATAGCATTACTCACGTTTTCTCTGGCAACTATTCATGGCAATTAACTGGTACCCCGGCCACATGCACAAGGCCAACAAGGATATGACCAAGGTTTTGCCGGATGTCGACCTGGTTATCGAACTGCTGGACTGTCGCCTACCCTTCAGTAGCCAAAACCCCTCCATCGCCAAATTTACACAAAACAAGCCAACCATCAAAGTCCTGAGCAAATCTGACCTGGCTGACCCCGAGATAACGGCGCAGTGGCAAACCTACTTCGAAAAAAACGACTCGGTGAAAACTCTGCTCACTACCCTGGAGCAGGGAGACAAAGCACAAAAGCTGCTGCAGCTTTGCCACAAATTAGTTCCCAGTACCTCTAAGGCCAAGTTCAACATACTGGCCATGATCACTGGTATTCCCAATGTAGGAAAATCAACGCTCATCAATGCCGTGGCCGGACGCAAGGTCGCCAAAACCGGCGACGAACCAGCCATTACCAAGGGGCTGCAGAAAATCAAGATAGCCGACGGTATTATGTTCCTCGACACGCCTGGAATTCTCTGGCCCAAAATTCATAATGAGAACAGCGGTTATCGTCTAGCTGCTGCAGGCTCCATAAAAGACACGGCGATAGAAGTCGAAGACATCGCTATGTATTTAAGCGAGTATCTTCTGCAGCACTACCCGCAAGCTCTTAAAGACCGATATGAATTCGACTCACTCCCCGCCACGGACATCCAGTTCCTGGAAGCGCTGGGCGCCAAGCGCGGATGTCTTCGCGGCGGCGGACGGGTCGATTACGAAAAGGTCTCGTCCATACTAGTAAACGAGTTTCGCGCTGGCTTGCTGGGTAGAATTTCCCTGGAAACCCCGGCCATGGTCGTAGTGGAAGAGCTAGTGGTAGCTCGAAAGCTGCGTGAAAGAGCGGAGAAAGATGCGCTGAGAAAGAAAAAGAAACACGGCTCCCGCAGCAACCACAGCTCTTAGTCACGCCTCTGATCAGCCAAATATTCAAATAGGTTCTTGTAAAGATCACCTTTGGTGATATAGTGCTATATAACACCAAACGAAAACTACTACCTTGCTCTCATAGGGCACCTTATCTCACTACAAGGATTCTAGGATGAAAAAATTTGGACGCATTACTCTCGTCGCACTCTTACTGGCCGCACTGGGTGGCTGTATTAGCATCAATGGCGAGCACAACTGGGACAACAATGACTGGAAAAAGGATCAGGAACTCAACCGCAAAATTATCAGCGAGCTGGTGATAGGCACCGAGCGGGCAAATGTTCTCAACCGCATGGGCACGCCAAATTTCTCAGAGGCATTCCTCAAAGATGAACAGCAATACAATGTGCTGTTCTATCGCACACACCAAACTGAGTCAGACGGGTCGACAACTAAAGATGAAACTACGCCGCTGGTATTCAAAGATGACAAGCTTATCGGCTGGGGCACAGACGTTCTCTCTTCAATACGCCCCTAGCGGCAATCAGCCTACATTGTGATAGACGTTTTGCACATCTTCCAGATATTCCAACATGTCGATAAATTTGTCCAGGGCCGCCTGATCTTCATCACCTAGAGGGGCAGGCGCCTGGGGAATAAACTGGATTTCGTTGACTTCAAAATCTGTATCACCAAATGTGTCTTCAATTGCCTGCTTGGCTTTGAAGTACTCTGTGTGAGGAGCAAACACCGTAATACTGCCGTCTTCACTCTCTATATCGCTGACGTCCACATCGGCTTCCATTAGAGCCTCAAGCACGGCGTCTTCGTTATCCCCTGCAAATACAAAAATAGCACTGTGGTCAAACATATGGCTAACGCTGCCCTGCGCGCCAATTTTACATTTGGACTTTGTGAAGCACTGTCGCACATCTCCAAACGTGCGGTTTGGATTGTCTGTAAGACAGTCGACAATCACCATACAGCCGCCTGGCCCAAAGCCCTCATAGCGCGCCGTAGAGAAGTCTTCATCACCGCCGCCCTTGGCCTTGGCAATAGCTTTCTCAATAACGTGTGCTGGCACTTGGTCCTTCTTCGCGCGATCGATGATGCTGCGTAGCGAAAGATTGCCTGCCGGGTCAAGCCCTCCGGACTTGGCCGACACATATATTTCGCGTGCGTATTTGCTGTACACCCTCGCCTTTGCGTCAGAGGTTTTGGCCATTGACTCTTTTCGATTCTGATACGCTCTGCCCATAGTTCTCTGTTCCAGCTGAATTGGTTGTTGGTAAACACGCCTGAACGCGCAATATAGTCGGTATCGGCCACTAATCCTAGTCCACGTTAACGCTTCTAAAAATATTACTCTGCCCGAATCACCGCTGCTTTCTGCTATTATCAGAAAAACAAACCGCCGGAATCACAATATTTTGTCCGAAAAAACAATAATTTCTGAGCACGGATTCCGTTTCAAACGTCTCTCCCAATTATTCTGGGCTCTGGAAGCAACCTTCTTCAGCCTCCTTCTTGCTCAATTAGTGACGGGTGATTACATACTAGCGGGTATAATTTTCGCGCTTTGCATTATTCTTTGCGCCATTTTTTTTATTGTCCGAAAAACATCGATGGATCGTGCCGCAACGCTAATATTCATCATGCTAGCACTGATTATAAGCACGCTGATGTGGACTTATGGCGGCCTGCGTGACGAAACCATGTTGGGGGTTCCGGTGTTGTTGTTATTTTCAGGCATGCTCGGAAACACACGTTTATTCATCGGTTTATCTATTTATTTTCTCTTCACAGTACTTGCTATAGCTACAAGCAACCACTTGGGCTGGCGAATTAATGAACTGCCTCAGGGAGACTTACTTTCCGCTACCATTATTATCATACTGCTTGTGGTTATTACCTATAGTATCTGGCTACTGGCAGAAGATTTAAAACGTGTACTGGTAAGGCTCAATATCGAAAATGAGCGCGCCCGTGAATCCCAGCAAAGGATTGAGCAATTGGTGTACCACGACGCGCTCACCAACTTGCCCAACCGTATTCTCGCGCGTGAACGCTTCAAGCTGGCGGTATCGTTGAACAAGCGCGAATCAACCTTTGTGTGCCTTATGTTTTTGGACCTGGACGATTTTAAGGCCATTAACGACTCCATGGGACATCAATCGGGAGATGTCTTCCTGCAGGAAACAGCACGCCGAATTCAGGCGATTTGCCGCGAGTCCGACACAGTCTGTCGTCAGGGCGGAGATGAATTTTTGATTGTTCTGGGGGGTATCAAATCTGAACAAAGTATCGCCACGGTAGCCGAAAAAATTCTGCAAGCGGTAAAGCGACCTGTAACCATCGATGGATCGGTTGTTTTTTCGACGGTGTCGATTGGTATTGCAGTGGCAAGCAACGATGACTTCGATGCGACATCCCGCGATGCAGACATGGCCATGTACCACGCAAAGGAGAGGGGGAGAGACAACTACGCATTTTTTGACAACGCTATGCATAAGCGTTCAGAAGAGAGTCAGCGATTACAATTTGACCTTCGTACTGCGGTCGAAGAGAAGCATTTCGAACTGTATTTTCAAGCGAAGACTGAATTGGGTAGTAATAGGGTTATTGGCGCCGAAGCATTGATTCGCTGGAACCACCCCACACGCGGATTGGTGCAGCCTTTGGACTTCATTCCCGCAGCAGAGCACTCCGGCGTCATCGTAGACATCAGCGACTGGGTTGTAAAAGAGGCCTGTCGCCAATGCGCACGATGGCAGTCTTTAGGGCATGGACCATTGTCGGTCGCAGTAAACATTTCCCCCGTTCAATTCAAGCGGGGGAAACTGCTGGAATTGGTAGACGGGGCTTTGAGCAAAAATGGGCTAGCACCCAGTACTCTGGAACTGGAAATTACCGAGTCTATACTCATGGAGGACTCTGCAGAGATAAACAAAATATTCAGCGACTTAAACAGGGTCGGAGTTGAGCTGTCAATCGATGATTTTGGCACCGGATATTCTAACTTGGGTTACCTGAAAAAATTCGATGTCAGTGTGCTCAAAATTGACGGCTCCTTTGTAAGCAAAATCCTCAGTAGTCCTCACGATAAAGCTATCGTCAAAGCCATCATTCAAATGGCTAGCAGCTTAAATCTGAAAACTATTGCCGAAGGTGTAGAAACTATCGAGATAGCCGAAGAATTGCGCAAAATGGGCTGTGATATGGGCCAGGGTTACCTGTGGTCCAGGCCCCTGACTGCAGAAAATTTCTATCACTTCCTAATTGAGCAGAGATAACTATCTAGCTCTGCTAGTCGAAATAGTTACTGCCCGGCGTTAAACATCTTGCGCCGTGAATGCTCCATTAGAGCCCACAAAACATTGCTGGAGCTTACCTGGCCTACCAATTTTCCATCTTCCATAACAGGACGCCGTCGCTGTCGACTTTTCAGCATTGACTGCGCCACTTCGACGATACTGTCTGTTGGCTTGCAACTTACCAGCTCCTTGCTCATAGCATGCTTAACCAGGGAGTGCTCTGGATCACCGTCGTTGTATATGGCGTTAAGCACCGCTTCCATACAATCGAGTTCAGACAAAATACCCACTGCACAGCCTTCATCGTCTGTGACAGTCAGTCCCGTTAACTTGTAATCGAAAATCATTTCTATTGCCTGTACAAGGCTGGCTTCACAATGAATAGTGAGCGGATTGCGACGCATACAGTCATTAATAGTCGTGGGTTGTGGCACGGTTAAATCCTCTTTCAGAATGTTTTTTACTTCGTCACTCGATAGTAGCAACTTTTATTTAGGCTTGCCTCCACCGGGGGTGAAAATTGCATAAGTACCGTTAGCGGAGGCCACCAGCGCGTCACCAGCGTAAAGGCGCGACTCCAGATTAGCGACGCTCTTCCCCCGGTTCAAAACCGTGGTATCACAACGTACCCTGCCCTCTCGCACAGCCTTATAATAATTGAACTTGATTTCTATGGTGGCACATATCTGCCCCTCATCCAGTGTGGGCACCAGAGCACCACCCATGCCGGTGTCAGCCAGAGCGTAAAGTACTGCACCGTGAAGCACACCGTGCGGGTTCAGCAATTGGGGTGCGACCTCCAAAGAACACTGTGAGGATCCCGCGCTGCGAGTATCCACACTTAAACCAATTAAATCAGCGAAGGGATGCGCGTGTATTTCATTATCCGCCATGTTTCTGCCTTTTGAAATTCATAGTATAAGGCCGTTCCACAATACGAACCAGATGGGGTAGGCTTGAATCACAAAGTTCAGGACAAGACTATAAAGGGAAACGAGACTATGGAAAACACTCACTATGCGGGATTCTGGATACGACTTGCAGCGTCACTGGTCGACACGGTTATATTAATTGTCGTATTAGGCATACCGCTCGCAATTATGTTCGGCGTAGACTACTCGGATCCTGACGCAACCGGCCCTGGCTTCATGGTCAATTTGATACAGTATGGTGCCCCCATCGTTCTCACCGTCTGGTTCTGGGTAAAATATCTGGGCACACCCGGAAAAATGCTACTTAAACTACAGGTGGTAGATGCCAATACCGGCCAAGCATTGAGTACACCCCAGGCGATTGGTCGATACCTGGGCTACTATATTTCTTTAATCCCCTTCATGCTGGGGTTTATATGGGTGGCTTTTGACTCCAGGAAGCAGGGCTTTCACGACAAGCTTGCTGGAACTGTTGTTGTCCACGCAACCGTTCGCGGCGAAACCTCGTGAATTATCGCGCGCGGTGTAGGATCACCCGGTATTACCGAGCGCTGTGAATACAAAGACTCCAGTCGGCGAATAATGGGTGTGGAATCACACACAGCTTGCCGCTTACCCTGCTCATCATTGAACAGGAAGCCCGGGATAAGGAATTCTGCAGCACTACCTGCCCCGATTAAAACTAAGGGCGTTGCTTTAACTGCGTCATAATCTCATTGAGCTTTCGGCTTACCCGGGTTTGTTGACGAATCATCTCAAGCTTTGGCCAGGTGCAGCGCTCGCCCGAATCAATAAGGCGTTGCATCTGTTTTTCGCCGGGAAAACTGAGCAGCTTTAATGGATTATTGAATTTGTAGTCAGGCAGAATATTAATATCACCTACATAATCCTGATTGATAACAGAACGCAGCAGACTGGTCGCCTGAGTAACCATACCGCCCTTCTTGTCGGCTTTACCCGCGATTATCGTCAGGGCGTTAAACCACTCTCTGGTGGAGCGCCTACCGGCCTCAGTTAGAAGGCCCAGAGAACTTTGCTTGCGCCTCCCGTCAGTTACAAAGGGAATCACATGCGGATTGGTCTGGCTGACAACATAATGGTTTACGCCATACAAGCGCGCCAACCGCTTGGCGGGCAGGTCGTCGCTGACCGATCCATCCACCCATTTACGCGAAGGCAAGTAGCCCTCCCGCTCGCCATGCTTATCCAATGCCAGCAGAGTGACGGGCGGAAAAATTCCGGGAACGGCAGAAGATGCCATCACTGCACTGCGCATCAGCACGTTGGGGGAGGTAGTGGCATTGAGCAGGCGTGAGGTTTGGTGCATCTCCGCCGGTGCAACGGAGACATTCATTGCCCTACCCGTTTTCGCAAAAGCCTGCTGGAAAGTCATATCAGGAATAAACTGCTCAACCGACTCCTCAAGCTGCGCGACAAGCGCTTCACTGCGCTGATTGCTGTCCTTGGGTATCCGATCAAGAAAATATTCAGGACGCATTAATTGGGTTAATTCTTTATCGCTGTGCGTAGCGACGATGCTTCCCACAATGGCGCCGCCACTGGACCCCGAAAGAATCGAAGGTAATAACTCTGCTTCAGCCAGCGCTCGAATAACGCCGACATGGAAAAACAACAAAGAGCCGGACCCGCTCATCATAAATGCCGAACATCCATAACAATGGCTGGCGCGACGAAAGAAATCGCGCTTTTCTTCATCGCTAATATCGCCGCTGTTATCCTCGGCGAGCACGTCGAGGGTGTGAACGATCTCTTCAATATAGGCTTCAACGAGGTGCTTGGTTCCCGACAACGCATGTCCGTAGAGACCGGCCTTGCCCATTCCACCCATATTGCCGTGAATCCCCTCATTAAGGGTATACAGCAGGCCCCGGATATCGTGTCGTGCTTTCAGGCTTTGCAGCCTGTCGAGTCGAATGCGAATCGTGACATGGTCGTATTGCCGCGTGGCATCTTTGCGACGCCACCGATCCAGGCCGTTACTTTGGTCAAACGCATGCGCGGCCGCTGACCACTCCCCATAGCTGGTCGCCTGTTTCAACGAACGTTTTAGCTTGAAGTTACTGTTGGCCAGCATAGTTTTGTCCTAAAGAAGTTGAATTCGCAAGCACATCAAGAACCACTGCAGTCAGGCTATGACAGCAGTATCCCGACATAGATCATGTCATTTTACACCAAAAACTGGCCCTGTGCTGGCCTGCTAATGAACGTGCTCAGCGCGGCGGTAAACCTGTTCCGTAGACATTAATACCTTGATTAAACGGAGCCTGCCGCTCGTTGTCATAGTCCGACGGTGAGAACGCTGACTCGTCCCACAGAATTGCAGCCTCTGGTGAAGTGAGATGAACTCGCAGAGCTTCCTGAGCATTGCCGTCCAGTGCGGTCCACGCTCGGCGCAACTCTTCCAAACACCAAACCCGATACCGCGACGTGGGTACCTGGACATAGTGGCAGCCCTGGATATCTTGATCATAGCGCGTGAGATTGCTGCTATAGGCCTGCGCATTTTGGCGCAACTGCGCCAGATGTGTCTCGCACACCTCCAGCAACAGGTCGGCAAGCACGTCATCGACCTCATCGATCAGCCATGAGCCACTGCCCTCCGCGCGGGTGTTCCACATTCGCGCAACCCATTCATACACCGCTGGTGCGCGAGCACGCATGATCTCAGCGGGCGTTGGATCCTGTCCAAAATGCCTTAACATGGGGCCCATTAGACCAAAATCAGCGATGGTGGGTGTATCGCCAAGCACAAAGGGGCGACGCTCAAAGATTGCCTGTAGACGATCAAGTGCCGTGAGATAACCAAGCTCTACGTGTTCACGAGTTTTAGCCGTAACCCCATCCCCGCGCACAAAACTCCCAAACTGCCTGTGTGCTATACGGGGCCTGGCGATAAACCCCGGAAAGAGGAGGCTACCGTCGATCCCATCGGAGTAGATAGCCTCTGCAGCATAACGGCGATCGGAACGATAGCTCCAACGGTAGTGCATGGCTGCACGCCAAAGCCATTCATCAGCATAATCTTCTATCAGTCTGGCGACAAACTTCATCACAGGGTTTTTCGGAAATATAGTCGGCGCTTTCTGTTCCGACTCAAGCCATGCGAGCATAGGCGTGCTATCGGTCATCCATCGACCATCGTCCAATTGCACGACTGGATCTTGCACAACTCCAGCGCCGGCTAGCAGCTCTTTCTCATTCCCAAACCTCGACTCGGTCTCGTATGGGATGCCTCTAAAACGCAAATAGGTTTCAAGCTTGCCGGTATAGTACGAAATTTTACAGCCATAAATTTGCATTATATGTACAGTTCCCAGAGATTGATTGTCAGTGCCAATGCAGTAAAAGCTCGCGCTGCTCAGCAGAGCTGCGTGCGAGTTGCTCTGCCATTTCAGCGAAGCGCTCTTCTACCTTCTCCCGGCGTATTTTCATAGTTGGCGTGAGCACCTCGTTTTCAATACTCCAGGGCTCGCGGGAAATAATAACCGCACCCACACGGGCGTGCTTCTCG
>JADGEN010000039.1 GCA_016744355.1 Halieaceae bacterium | reverse complement strand
GCAAGCTCCAAAGCGCTACGTAGTTGATCCAGCTGATTGGCACGCTCCAGCTCGCGGCAGAGTCCGGAGTGGGCATCATCCAGGGTCGGTCGCAGGGCTATCGCTTGCCGATATTGCGATATGGCCTCTTCGCGTAAACCGAGACGGCTAAGGGAATTAGCAAGGTAATAGTGCGTATCGGCCACACCGGGATGAGCTTCGATAGCTCTGCGATACACAGTGGAAGCCTCGTGAAACCTTTCCTGCGCAGCGTAAATTGCACCCAGCAAATTGAGTAAGAGGGGAGCGTCGCCGAACTGTCGTTGCAGTCGGTGCCCCTCAGCCAGAGCTTCCTGGAAACGCCCAGCGGAATAGAGGGCAAATAGATTTCGGGCCTCGTGTTGGCTAAATTGACTGCCGGAGGTTGTCATGGGCTATACCCTGTCTATCTTGGGGAGATTTTAGTTATAACGCAGCGATTATCGCGGTTCGGCGAGAAACACCGGGATCTTTCGGCTGGTTTTTGCCTGGTACTCGTCGTAAGGAGGGTAAGCTTCCACTCCTATCGCCCACAGTTTTGCGCGCTCCTGCTCATCGGTTACTTCTCGAACGCGCATATCAAAGACTTCAGTTGCATCGCGTATTTGAACGTCCGGATTTGCCCTTACGTTGTAGACCCAAACAGGATTCTTGGGCTGTCCGCCCATGGAACCGATTAAAACGTAGCTGCCGTCGATCTCGACACGCATAAGGGGAATCTTGCGAATCCCTCCGGTCTTGTTCCCCGTATGGGTGACTAGAATACAGGGCATACCGGTATCCAGCAGGGTATTGCCCTGCGTGCCGCCGCTGCTTTCATACAGCTCGACTTGTTCGCGTACCCAATCCAGTGCCGGGGGGATGTAGTCAACCATGGGAGTATCTCCTGAAAGCTGTTTAAAATAGTAGCAACACGATACAGGTAGAAACTCGATTGGTAAACGGACAGCGAGGCCATTCCTGTTAACGGAAAATGTACCCATTTACTCGCACGCTCTCTTCAGGTACTAATACCCGTCCTAATTTTCGGAGTTCACAATGCGCCAGTTAATCTACTTCATCCTGATATCGATGATGCCCCTTGTTTCCGCGGCAGAGTCACTCAAGGCCATGGATCTGTTCGATTTGCAGTGGGTCAAAGATCCCCGGGTTTCACCGGACGGAAAACACATCGTCTATGAGCGGCACAGGTTTGATGTGATGACTGATACTAATCGAAGTTCACTCTGGATCATCGATGCTGATGGCAATAACCACGAACCGTTGACAGGCACTGCCGGTATGGCAGCAATGCCCAGGTGGTCTCGCGATGGCAAGCGACTCGCCTATGTATCTGATGAAGCCGGTTCACCACAGATACATGTGCTTTGGATAGATTCTGGCAACAGCGTAGCCATTACCAATCTTCAGGCAAAACCCGGATCACTCACTTGGTCGCCGGATGGCAGTCGCCTGGCATTTACACAGTTTGTAGCGCAGAAGCGGGAGCCGATTGGTGAGCCACCCAAGCCGCCGGAAGGCGCCAAATGGAAACCTGATGCAAAGGTATTCGAGGACTTCTATTACCGTTCAGACAGCGAGGGTTTCCTCAAGGCAGGCAAGTCGCAGATATTCATTGTTGCTGCAACCGGGGGCAGTGCGATCCAGTTGACAAGAAACGACTTTTCGCATACTGGAAAACTGAGCTGGTCGGCCGATGGCAGCGCTATCTACTATGCCAGCAACTACTACGAAAACTGGCAGGCCGACAGAGTGGAGTCCGAAATTTTTCGGATCGACGTGGCAACCCGGAAACATGCGCAGGTCACCCGGCGCGACGGGGCTGATACCGCTCCGGCGGTTTCACCGGATGGTAAATGGCTGGCGTATCTGGGTTATGACGATACCGGCCATTACCGCGACCACAAGCTCTACATTTCTGAAACCGACAAGCACGCGCCCCGCCTGCTACTTGATCTCGACAAACCCATCGCTGAAGTTCAGTGGGCTGGTAGCAGCCGTCGTGTCTTTATTCGATACACCGATGATTCCGTGGTACACGTAGCGCAGGTCGATCTCGATGGTGCAGTGAAGGTGTTGGCCGACGACCTAGGCGGCAGCGCCATTGGCAGACCCTACTCAGGGGGCAGCTTCAGCGTTTCAGACGATGGCGTCATTGCCCATGACATCACGGACTCTCAGCAACCAGCTAACCTTGGTGTTAGCCGCAGGGGCAAAACGCGTCAGTTGACTGATTTGAATCGTGATCTGCTGCGATTCCGCTCGATCCCGGATGTTGACGAAATCTGGGTGGATTCCTCGTTGGACAAGCTGCCGATTCATGGATGGATCATCAAGCCACCAGGTTTTGACCCGCAGAAGCAGTACCCCCTGATTCTTGAGATACATGGCGGGCCGCACACCGCTTACGGCGATAACTTCAGTGCTGAACTTCAGCTCTATGCCGCAGCAGGTTATGTTGTGCTGTATACCAACCCGCGTGGCAGTACGAGCTACGGTGATGCATTTGCCAATGAGATCCATCATGACTACCCGGGCAACGATTACCATGACTTGATGTCGATGGTTGATGCAGTAATAGAGCAAGGCTATGTCGATGACGGCAACCTGTTTGTTACCGGTGGCAGCGGGGGCGGCATTCTCACTGCCTGGATAGTCACGCAGACGGATCGCTTTCGGGCGGCGGTTTCTCAAAAACCTGTCATAAACTGGTTTACCCTCACGCTTACCTCGGACATCGGTCCACATTTCTGGCCATACTTTTTCAGCGGGCTACCCTGGGAGAAACCTGAGGAGTACCTCGCCAAGTCACCAATCTCCATGGTGGATCAGGTCACCACGCCGACCATGCTCCTGACCGGCGAACAGGACTTGCGCACCCCAATGTCGGAAGCTGAGCAGTTTTACCAGGGATTGCAGATGCAGGGCGTAGACACGGCCCTTGTGCGGATACAGTCGTCTTCGCATTCGATAGCGAAGACGCCAAGCAACCTGCTGCGGAAGGTGAGCTATGTACTGGGCTGGTTCGAGCGCTATCGCCAGTCAGGGCGTGCTGAAGGCGACGGGGGTGACGCCAAGTAAACCTGGAAAAATCCTCAGCACGCCTTTCCAGTCAGGTCAGCGAAGCTTTAACGCCAATTCAATGCTTGCAATCGTAATCGGGTGATACAACCCTCGTGCATTCTCAAACATCTGCCGGGCCAAATCCAGGTCTTCACCGTTTTCTGCCAGCGCGGCATAAACAGGTTTGACCAGGCGCGTTCGACCGAATCGATTCAGGTGAATTTCAAGATATTTATAGGCCGGTTCGTAGCGCCGCTGTGCTACCTGAATAAACCATGTTCGGGCGATCTCCGCATTCTTCGACTGACTCAATCCAAGTGCGCCGTCCACCTCTGCAAGGCGATTTTGAGCTAGATCATCCGGCAAGTTGTTGATGAAGTGCACCACTACCATCGGTGCCCAATCGGAAGCGGGAACCTGGTCGATGGAAATTTCGTCAGCTGACCAGGCTTTAGCCAAAGCAGCTGCAGCGTCCAGCGCATCCGAGTGAGGTATGATGGCGTCATCTGGTAACCCCGGCTGGTAAATCCATTGTTCTACTTGCGCCCGACTGACTATGCCCGGGTTCGCGCTCAGGAGGTTTTTGTCGAGGTAGTCGAGGAACTGCTCCGTTGTAATGGTCTTGAAGCTGTAGTCGTCGAAGTACTGGCCGATGAAAGCATCGAATGTCTCCCGACCAAAATTTGTTTCGAGGTACTGCAGGAACAGGTTGCCCTTGTGATAGTGAATGGTGCCTTGAAAATCATCCGGGTCGCCTGTTTCAAAAGGCGGCGCAAGAGCCTGCCGCTCCGGCGAAACATTGTCAAAGTCGAGTAGTAGTTCGTGGTAGCTGATGACGTTGTCGACGTCCGCACGCTCCGTACTGTAGATAACCTCCATCAGCCGCTTTTCGATATAACTTGTCATACCCTCATTAAGCCATCCATCCCGCCATGTCGCGTTTGTCACCAGGTTGCCAGACCAGGAGTGAGCGAGTTCGTGTGCCAGCACGGCCACCAGGCTACGATCGCCCGCAAGAAGGCTTGGCGTCAGGTAAGACAGGCGAGGGTTTTCCATTCCGCCGTAGGGAAAGCTCGGGGGCAGGACTAGCAGGTCATAGCGTCCCCAACGGTACGGACCGAACATGTCCTCCGCTGTTTCCAGCATGGTTTGGGTGTCAGCGAACTCGTATACCGATGCCTCCAGCATCTCGGGCTCTGTGTATACGCCGGTCTCTTCTCCTATCGGTGAGAAGTAGATGTTGCCAACGGCAATGGCCACCAGGTAAGACGGAATGGGCTGTGGCATTTCAAATTCGTACTCGCCATCGCGCGCCGCATCCGGGTTGTTGTTTGCACTCATTACGGCGAGTAGTTCACTGGGTGTATGAATTTTTGCGGCATAGGTAATTCGCACAGACGGCGTATCTTGTAAGGGTATCCAGCTGCGAGCATGAATCGCCTGTGATTGTGAGAACAGGAATGGGTGCTTACCGCCTGCGGTGAGTCCCGGCGGCAACCACTGCAAAGCTGTAGAGTCGGGACTGGTTCGGTAGCTTATTTTGACGTCGAGTGAAGAAGCAGACTCTGCGTTGCCCTGCAGCTTGATAGTCAGTGGTGCTCCCATAACAGGGTGAGTTTCGCCAAGCTCAAAACTGGCTGCAGTTGCCTCGTTGTCACCCACAGTGATGTTGACCGTCTCTATTGTGAGGTCTCGCGTATCCAGGATGATCTCGCGTGCGTCGCTAGAAATTCGTTCCATGTTCAGGCTAGCGCTACCGCGTAGTTGCCGGGCATCAAAATCGACCGTGAGGTCGAGCTCAAGGTGCTTTGTTACGAACTGGTCTGTATTGGAAAAGGTGAAATAGTCACGGGCCGGGTTATACGTGGATGTGATTGATTCGGTCGAGGCGACTGGTTCCTCGGATGGTTTTGGAGAGCACGCGGTCAATGCCAATACGAACGAGAACGCGATAAGCGGGATAGTTGCTCGAAACATCTATTTGCTCCTGAAAATTGTCTAGTGGTGAAGTATAAGACGAATACAGGTGCGGTTGTGAGTACTAATATAATGAACCATCGCCACCACGCCACTGGTGCAGTGGTTTGAGTCCATCAGCTTGATTTCTTGACGCTCATGGAACTAACTTGTCACAATCTCTGTTAGAGTCGGGATCCACAGATTTATGAGACAATAATGACTAAAAATCAAGGCCAAGCACCATCGCGCGGCGGCGCTACAATACCGATGAAATCGGCAGTGGCCGGTTCCACCGGTACCATGAGTATTGAGCAGGCGATGACCCTCGCTCAGCAACATCACGCAGCGGGTGCCCTGGAAAAAGCTCAGGCGCTTTATCTGCGCGTGCTGCAGGCCCAGCCTGAGCATGCCGATGCATTGCATATGCTGGGCGTGCTTACCTTTCAAGTTGGCAGAGGTGAGGATGCTGTAAATCTCATAATACGGGCAATTAAGCTCAACGAAAGCTTCCCCAGGGCGCACTTCAACCTGGCTCATATTCAAGCTTCTCTGGGCCAGACCCAGGAGGCCGTACGCTGCTATCAGCGAACTATTGAGCTAATGCCGAACTACCCCGAGGCCCACTGCAATCTGGGCAAGGAGCTGCGCAAACTAGGACGCATTGAGGAGGCGGTGAGCCATTATCAAGCGGCGATACGTATCGACCCCGGGTACAGTGAGGCGCACAACAATCTGGGCAATGCACGAAAGCTACAGGGTCGGCTGGCGGATGCCGTGAACCACTATCAGGATGCAATAGAGCTTCAACCCGATTATGCCGAGGCACACTTCAATCTAGGCAGCGTCCTGCACACGCAGGAGAATTTGGAAACGGCTGTTGTTCACTATCAGAAGGCGATAGCGCTCAATCCCGAACTGGCCACTGCTCACAATAATTTGGGAGCGGCCCTGCGCACCTTGGGTAAGATGGAGGAGTCCCTGGCGCACTTTCGGCGCGCCGTGACTCTGCTGCCGGAATCCTGTGAGGCGCACAACAATCTCAGTGTCTATTATGAGCGGATAAACCAACTGGACTTAGCGCAGCAGAGCAACTCCACCGCCCTGGGCCTTGCCCCCGACAATGCGGACTGCCTCTTTGTGCAGGGCTTGCTGCAGCGGCGACGTGGTGATTATGGAGGGGCGAAAGACACACTGGAATCGTTGAGTACCGACCGCTTGTCAGAAAATTTTAGCATGCGAAGATTGTTTGAGTTGGGCAAACTTTACGACAAAGACCAGCAGAGCGAGTTAGCATTTGAGGCCTTTATTCAGGGCAATGACCTACATCGGCACAGCGTGGCTGCACATAGATATCACAAGGAAGACTATCTGGTCCGGGTATCGGCCATGGCATCGACTCTGTCTCCCGACTGGCTCGCAAGTTGGGGTGAAAATGCGGCTCCGGTTGAGGGCAGGGCACCCAGTTTTATGGTTGGATTTCCGCGTTCTGGCACAACTTTGCTGGACCAGATTCTGGACAGTCACCCGCAGGTTCAGGTCATGGAGGAAAAGAGAGTCTTTGCGGTGGTAGAGGGGGCCATCAGGGCAATGCCTGGCGGCTATCCGGGTGCGATAGCGACTTTGTCTCAGGATGATATTACATCACTTAGGCGCTTGTACTTTCAGGCGGTGGAGAAGTTTATCAGCAGGGATGCCAGCCTGCATCTGGTCGACAAATTTCCGCTCAATATCGAGTATGTGCCGCTCATTCATCGGCTTTTTCCCGATGCACACTTTATTCTGGCCTGCCGCCACCCATGCGATGTTGCCATGAGCAATTTCATGCAGTACTACAAGCTGAATGATGCCATGGCCAACTTCTTTACTCTGGATGATACGGTTCACCTGTATCAACAGGTGATGGATCTGTGGCTACAATGCGAGCGCTTGTTACCCCTGAATACACATCGGGTAAAATACGAGTCGCTGGTGGTAGATCTGGAGGCCCAGGCGCGAGCAGTATTCGAATTTCTTGGTGTGGCCTGGAATGACTCCGTACTGGATTTTCATCAGCATGCGCTGCGCAAGGGTATCATCAATACGCCGAGCTACGAACAGGTGACCCAGCCGGTTTATCAGACGGCCACTAATCGATGGCGACGGTATGAAGAGCAGTTCGCCCCGTATATGGAAACACTGCAGCCGTTTGTAGATCTATTCGGCTATGACGACGATATCATCGCCTGACCTAATCCCCATACTTCGCAATACGCAAATAATTACGCAGAGCAAAGGTATGAGACTGCGAGGGGCTCTTGGTCAGTGCCCGGCACTACACTCTCCAACACGCTATTCTAAAGTATTAGTAGTAAGTGGCTGTGTTTGATTTAGGATAAAGAAATACATGGGTCATTTTTACGTTCAATATGAGTACTGGTTTGCCACATTTCAACTGGTGATGGCTATGCTGGGAATGGGTGCCACGCTTTCCTCACGCGATTTTGGCGATGTCGTGCGTGAACCAAAATCAGTTTCCCTCGGGCTGATCATCCAGATAGTCATCGTGCCTCTGATCGCGTTCATTTTTTTGAAAGGCCTTGGTGTTGAAGGGGGGGTGGCCGTCGGTATTGCTCTTATTGCATCAATTCCTGGCGGCACCACCTCTAATATTTTTACTTTTTTTGCGCGAGGAAACAGCGCTCTTTCAATAAGCATAACCGGGCTTACTACACTTGCGTGCCTGCTGACGACGCCCGTTATTCTTACCCTTTTGGTTAGTGACAACCTACCTGCAAATTTCAGCATGCCCACAGGGCAAATTATGATTGAAATAGCGCTGACCCTATTGCTTCCTTTGGCCTTGGGTATGCTCTATCTTTATTTTTACCCTGTGCCTGCTGCTACAGTTTCCAAATGGAGTATACGAGCCTCACTATTGGGGATCGCCTTCATAGTGATAGGGTCTGCCAGTGCCGGTCGCCTGAATCTTGAAGCCTTTGGGATAGACAATATACAGCTGGTATTGCTTTTTACCCTCTCGCTTGTAGTCACTGCCTGGCTTGCTCCGCGCCTGTTTCGCCTTTCACGAGCAGATTCCACGGCGCTTGAATTTGAGGTGATCGTACGTAATACCAATCTGGGTGTATTGTTGAAAGCCTCATTATTTCCGGCCTCGGCTATGGCAACCGCCGAACTTGGTGATACCGTTTTGTTTACTCTGTTGTTCTACGGAGGGCTGCAGCTGTTGATCGCACCCGTGCTAATTAAATTCTATAGCCGTTCTACTCGAATGTGCTGAGCTACCAGTGCTGGCTCCTGCATGGGAATAAAGTGACTGCACTGCGGCAGGTAGATGTCTTTGCAGTTTGGCAATGCGCGGGCCAATGCCGGCCATGTGGGGGAACTGCTTAAATCCAATATTCCATCTTGCCGGGGTGGGGCCCGCAGCAGTGTAGTCGGGGTGTTGATGCTGCCCAGCTCATTGTGGATATCGCCACTTTTTTTCTGGTTAAGATAAATCGACGCTTCATTGATCGGGTCGCAGGCCAGCAGGTTGAGGACATCGTCTTCGGCGGGGGACAGGGCATAGTCGCAGTAGTCGCGTAGCACCTCGAGCTGCCAACTGTTAAAGGGCGGCCTATCCTTGAAACGCTGAAACATTTCATCCGCATCACGCCATTGGTTCTTGCGGCGGCTGACAGGGAGGTCATGAGGCTGCACCCCGACATGGCTTCCAGGTAGCTGCTTGATAACTTGGTTCCAGCAGCGACTGTGAAAGCCGGTGGCATGCAAAGGTCATCACGGCATCCATGCTGCGGCTGAACTGGCGTTAAACAATGGTGAAGCTGCGATTTTGGTGCGTCAATTTAATTACTAAGCAGGTTACTCGTATCGTCTGGTATTTCACTGACGATTAGAGTACATTCCACGTTCATGAATTCGATGATTCCACAAACGCGCGCCTCTTGGTTGTTGGCGGCCATGGTGGTGCTTTTACTGAGCACCCAGGTCGCGCAATCGGCGCACATGCATGTCGACAATCATTTTGCGATGGATTGTGCGTATTGCCTGGTCGACGTTGGAGAAGGCATTGCCAGTGCCGCTGTTGCGCCTTCCTGCTTGGCTTCATCCACATCTTCTCTGCCAGCTATGCTGGTATCCCCCGTAGTCAGTTTCTACCGTCCAAATGCTCGAGGTCCTCCCGCGCTCTCCAACTAATTGAAATTTTAATTGACCAATACCGGTCAAAACAATTATTGGAGATCCAAAGTGAAACGCAATCTAATCGCATTGCTGGTAGCAACCAGCAGCGCCGCTATGGCGCAGGAAAACCGTATGGAGCATGTCATCGTCTCTGTACCTGTCCACAAGAAAACAGCAGAAACCAACCTTCCGGTAACGGTCCTCTCCGGAGACGAACTCCGTCGCGTAGCGGCTACCAGTATCGGCGAGACTCTTAGTAACAAGCCCGGAATTACCAACTCGTCATTCGGACCTGGCGTAGGCAGGCCGGTCATTCGTGGTCAGCAGGGTGCGCGAAGTATCACCTTACAAAACGGTACCAGCAGTGCGGATGTGTCCAGCCTCAGCCCCGATCACGCTGTAGCTGTTGAGCCGCTTCTCGCGGACAGTATTGAAGTTCTGCGTGGGCCATCCACACTGCTGTACGGGGGGGGAGCCATCGGTGGGGTGGTTAACGTGATAGACAATCGCATACCTGTTAATCCGGAAGAAGGTGTCAGCGGCGCTTTGGAATATCGTTACGATGATGCCCCCGGACTAGACAGCGTGGTTGGCCGAATTGATGGCGGCACCGGTAATTTCGCTTTCCATCTCAGCGGCAGCACCAGGGATTTCGACGACCTGGATATTCCGGGCAAGGCCATTGATGAGCAGGCGCTGGAAGCCGGCGAGGGTTTGCTGGGAATCGAGCACGGGGAAGGCGAAGAAGAGGAAGCGCTTGAAAACACAGACGGTTACATTGCCAATACCGACGGCGATGCGGACGTTTGGACGGCAGGGGCGTCATACCATTTCGGTGAGCGCGGATTCCTGGGCTTTTCAGTCAGCTCGTTTGAAACCGAATACGGGATTCCGCCCGGAGCGCATGGCCATGAAGAAGATCACGAAGAAGAGCATGACGACGATCACGACGACGAAGAACATGAAGAGCATGACGAAAATATACGTATCGACCTCGACATGGATCGCTATGACGGCGCGCTGCACCTGCACGGCCTGCTCCCGGGGTTTGTCGATATTGCTCGCGTCAACGTCACCTATACCGACTATGAGCACGTCGAACTTGAAGGTGCTGAAGTCGGCACCCGCTTCGAACGCGAGACCTGGGAGTCGCGCGTTGAACTGGTTCACACGGGCGAGCACAACGGCGTGGTTGGCTTGCAGACACGCTTCGATGAGTTTGAAGCCACCGGCGAAGAAGCCTATGTCCCGAAGACCGACTCCACGGAACTGGGCCTGTTCTGGGTGGAAGACCTTGACTACAACCGCTGGCATATTGAGCTGGGCGCCCGAGTCGACTGGGCAGAACGCGACCCCGACGCTCGCACTGCCGACAAGGAAGATTTCACACTCTACAGTGCGTCTGCTTCTGCGGGGTACCAGTTTTCTGATGCCTGGTCTGCGAGCCTGGCGCTATCGCGCGCGGCGCGAGCACCCGCAACCGAAGAGCTGTTCTCTAATGTAGACAATAGTGGAGAAACTCTCGTAACTCACGCGGCCACAGGTGTGATAGAAATTGGCAACACAGACCTGGACGAAGAAACCTCACTGAATGCCGATTTCTCCGTTAACTGGCAGGGCGAACAGTCCTGGGCCGAGTTCACTCTGTTCTACAACCAGTTTGAGGACTACATCTTCCTGCTGAATTCAGGTCAGTTTGAAGATGAAACCCCGGTTTACCTCTATGAGCAGGACGATGCAGTTTTCTACGGTGCGGAGTTTGAATCACACTTCCACCTAACCAAACTGGGCTCTGGCGCCGTTTGGCTAGGTGTGTTTGGCGATATTATCTCGGGTGAGTTTGACGATGCCGGTGATGTCCCGCGTATGCCACCGCGACGGATTGGCTCCGAACTGAGCTGGTCCGACGAGGTCTTGAACGCTTATGTGCGTGTGGTTAATGCCGGTGATCAGGATGATAGCGGCAACTTCGAGACCGAGACCGACGGTTACACCCGCTGGGATGCGGGTATCGACTATCGGTTCAGCTTCTACGACGATACGGAGTTATTCGCTTTTGTGAAGTGGAAGAACATCTCTGATGAGGAGATTCGCCTCAGTACGTCTTTTCTGCGTAACTATGCACCGCAGGCTGGAGAGTCAATTGAAGCCGGGATACGTTTTAGCTTCTAGCAGTGTGGCAGTTTGGAGACCACTGAGCAAAAATACCTGAGACGATTGCGTCTGCATAAGGGGGCCTGGCCCCTTTATGCAGGGCAGCATCGCCTGGATGGGTATTGCCAAATAAACTGGCCTTCACGGAAGGAAGGTCTATGCACGCTGTTTATTCACCACACCTCCGCCAGTTTGCTGATTCAGGAAAACTATGACGATAGCGCCAGGCTCGATCTGGAGAGCTGGTTGAATCGAGTTGACCTGAGTCAATAAATTGATAAAAACAGCCGGAAGCGTAGTTCAAGCTGGCGCATAATGGTGAGCGAGGTCGCTGGGGGTGTTACTTGGTCGTATTTAGTGTGCTTTAGTTAACGGTGACTATTCGCACGTGTTTTCGCTGTAATGGGAGGCAGTTTTGTTCAAGCAAAAGCTCGCCATGACCTTGGGGATTCTTTCAGTACTGCCCGATGATGTTCCGGCCAGTATTCAGGGGCGGGCCTATACATCCCCGATCTGGTATACGCCGCAATAGACATTACGATATTCGTTAACCTGAGTTTGAGAGGGAAAAAATGAAAAAGTATTTAGCAGCGTTAATGATAGGGGCGCCGTTGATTTTAATGGCCTGCGACAATAAACCAGCAACCATTGTAGCGCCGGAGCCGGTTGCAGCACCCACTGTCCATGAAGTGGTAGGTGAGAAGGCCGAAACCACGGTAGTTACCGAAGAGAACTATGCGCTGGCAGAAACAGAGGTTATTTTCGGCGGTCATGTGCAAAAAACTGCCCAAGCGACAGCTACCAATGGCGTAGGCGTGTGGCTGCATAACAAGGTTGGGGCCGACCCCAAAGATCGCGCCGTTATGCGGATTAACTTCGATACCATCTATTCGATGGCGCTCGTTGATCTAACTGAAGACGCTGTGTTGACGATGCCGAAGACTGATGGCCGTTACCAGAGCGCCTGGATCATCACTGACGAGCATTACAATCCACTGGCGTTTGTTGAACCTGGAACCTATACCCTGACCCAGAAAAATGTTGGCGCCCGCTACGCGCTAATTGCCATGCGCACCCAGGTCAATGTAACTGACCCAGACGATCTGTCCGTTGTGCACAGTCTGCAAGCGCAATTGAAGCTGGAACAACCGAATACAGGATCCTTCGAGCCGTCTGGTAACTGGGATATGGAGGAAATACTCGCCATGCGAGCCAGCTACCAGGAGGTCGCTAAGAAAGAAGGCATTACGTCCGAGGTCATGTTTGGCAAGAAAGGCGAGGTGCCCCTGAAAGAACACAATGTCGGTACGGCTATGGGGTGGGGCGGATTTACGCCTGAACGTGCGGTCTACCCAAGTATTTTTGCGCAAAGCACCGAGCCACAAACACTGACGCTGAAAGACATACCCGCTGGCGCCTTCTGGTCAATCACTGTCTACGATGCCGAGGGCTATCCTCAGGGGAATAGCTACAATATCAATAGCGCGTTCGCTGTACCCAATGATGATGGTTCTTACACGATTCACTTTGGCGGCGACGAGAACGCTGTCAACTACATGGATATTTTCGAGAGCTGGAACATAGCCTTGCGCATCTACGAGCCGACAGAAGCCTACTTCAATGGCGAGTGGGTCATGCCTGAACTTGAGTTGGTAGAGTGACTCAGGCAGCCCAATATTTTCAATGAATGGGTTTGAAACCCCACATTGGAAGAAATTACCTCTTTTGGAGTAACTAAGTGAA
This sequence comes from Halieaceae bacterium, assembly GCA_016744355.1. Taxonomy (GTDB): domain Bacteria; phylum Pseudomonadota; class Gammaproteobacteria; order Pseudomonadales; family Halieaceae; genus JBALVT01. Next base: position 15,694 of record JADGEN010000039.1, on the reverse strand, counting down.
GAAGAGAATATCCTATATTGCCGTACTGGTGTGTTCATTGAGCCAGACGGTATTGGCAGAAAATTGGCAGCCACTGACAGGCGCCTCGATCTTGCAGGATCTGGTTTCTGGCTCTACGGCGAAGATCGAGCTGAAGCCCGGTGTCAAGCGCCACTGACTCCAGTCTATAAGTCAGTACCCGTCACCGGATCTAATCAGTATGGACAGGTTGGGTCAGTAACTTGCCAGGAGGTTTACATCGCCAAAATAGTTCTAAGCACAGTGGCAAAAGCAACAGGCTGGTCGAGCATCAGGTGATGTCTGGCGTCAGGAATTCCGATCATCGGTATGTGCTCACCACCACATTCGCGGACATATTCGGCAGAATCGGCATCGAATAAACTGCTCTGCTCTCCATAAACAATTACCACAGGGCCAGGTGCACTGGCGATTCGCTTGCCCTGTGCCAGTAAGCGCTCATGTAAGTCAGTGCTGGGCCCAAAAACGCTGGGGTCAAACTTCCAGGACCAGCCGCCCTCTACCTCTTTCAGAGAATGGTAGGCCATGTAGTCAAATAGATACTCTTCGTTTACTTTCTGGGGTGGTGACAAGACAAATCGACCCTTGGCTGTTGCATAGTCGGGGTAAATTCGATTAGGGCGTTTTGGGTCCTGAGACCCGGGTGGTCCGCTGTCTTTGGCGTGCGCCTTGAGCCGCTCCGGGCGAAGGGTCATGAGATCGCAGATAACCAGCCGCGAAAAATCTTCGCGACGTTGTTCCATAGCGAGCAGGCCCACACTGCCGCCGTATGAATGAGCGACGATGGTGGGTTTATGATCGTTACTAAACAATCCTGTTTCGTGGGCGACATCTATCAGTTCTTGTAGGCGAACCTGATCGGGGTATGTCTCTCGCACGCCGGAATCTCCCATGCCGGAAAAATCATAGGCCACGACGTGAAAGTCAGCGGCCAGCAACGGCGCGATAAATGCGAAACATCTCGAATGTGCCAGAAATCCGTGCAGGAGCAAAACGCCAGGATTGGCGGGGTTTCCCCAGCTAAAATAATGTATGGGACAACCCGCTGAATCCACCCAGCCTTCCCGCCTGGGCGTGGCAAGTGCTTCGTCAAACCATTGCGGTGTTTTAGCTGAGTCGGGCGGGATTTCGACAGAAAAATCCGTTGGTGGTGCTACGGCAGTATTCATAAACAGGGGCTCTCAGAAAACGATGCTGCAGTTTACAGCAAAAATTATACAGTAGCCCATAGCGATCTAATCCCTGCGACGCCCAATATGCAATTGATAACCCCGGCCTCACAGTCTGGCTCTACTATCGCTTCAATTTGGGTAGACAAAAATCGGTGCTCAGAATTACCGTGATCTTAGGATGAGTGCGTAGATGAAATACAGCATTGAAGAGCTTAACGAGTTTTCAGGCAAACATAAGCATATAAAACCAGTAGATCGATAGCCTTGTGAAGGTACACATCGCTCACATTGGGCTTACGTCTAAATTTAGGTCGAGCAGGATAGTAACTTGAGGTACATTTCCCGGGTCCATTCAAATCCCGCGCTTTCATTACGGGATACCTTCTACGCTACTACTCGCCGTTATAGAAAAAGTAAGGTTTCGTGATTTCTGTGTGATAACTTCAATGCGCTGGTGTTTCATCATATAGCCAATACTCAATAAGGAGTCAGGCTATGAAGAAGATACTTGTTTCACTCGCATTGATGAGCAGCGCGGCTGCCCATTCCGCTCAGTTGGATGTGCAGATAACCAACCTCACTCGGGGGAGTTGGTTTACGCCTTTTATTGTCGCGGCTCATGTTCCAGATATGAACGTGTTCAGTTCAGGAAGCCCCGCGAGCGCCAGCTTGCAAGCCATGGCGGAAGGGGGGGATATTTCAGGCTTATCTGCAGACCTTACAGCCATTAATGCAACTTTGTCAGAGAATCCCGCTGGCGGACTGCTAATGCCGGGCGCCTCGACCACTGCCTCTTTGAATACGGATGGGGCGCCGGACAATACCGTCCTGTCTATCGTGGCGATGCTGCTCCCTAGTAATGACGGCTTCATGGGCCTGAATGCCATTTCGATTCCAACTGAAGCTGGCAGCTATAGCTATAACGTTTCTGCTTACGATGCGGGTACGGAAGCTAACGATGAGATTCTCGGTAGTGGAGCGCCTGGCGAGCCAGGGTATCCAGCTCCACCGCCAATAGCGGCTGCCAGTGGTGAAGGGGGAACCGGAGTGAGTGCTGCTGCCGAAGGTTTTGTCCATATTCATCGCAATGTTCTCGGCGATTCTGACTTGGTGGGCGGCAGCAGTGATATCGACAGCACAGTACATCGATGGCTGAATCCGGTGGTTCGTGTCGTTGTGACTGTAAGTGAATGAGGAGGAAGCAATGAGTAAATTATTATCGAACAAGTTGGCTGCGGCCTCAATCATATTCGCGGCCTCTGTGTTGTCTGCATGCAGCGATAATAACAACAATTCCAATGCGCAGGCACGCGATCCTGTGACGCCAGTCGCGCCACCAGAACCGGTTACGCTGGAATATGAGGTGAGTGTGAGTAATCTAACCGCCGGCCAACCCGTGTCGCCGGTGGCTGTTTTTGTGCACGATAGTACTCAGGATAAAGTATTCAATATAGGAAGCGCAGCTAGCCCTGCTTTAGAAATATTAGCTGAGGGTGGGGACAATTCAATGCTCCTTACTGACTATGAAAGTATTGCTAAAGCTAGTGGTGATAGTCCGATCGGACCTGGCTCCAGCGCAACTCTCACATTGCAAGTTCCCGTTGAAGTCAGCGCAGGATTGGCTTTCACCCTCGTAACAATGTTAGTCAACACCAATGATGCGTTTTCAGCGGTCAATGGAGTAGATATAGCTTCGATTGAGCCGGGCCAAAGCATCAGCTGGAGCACGCCCAGCTACGATTCTGGAACTGAAGCGAACCTTGAGCTTGCAGGGACCATACCCGGTCCTGCAGATGGCGGAGAGGGTTTTAATGCGGTGCGTGACGATGTGAATGACCAGGTGACCATGCACGGCGGCGTCGTAACATCTGCAGACGGCTTAGCGACCTCGGTACTGGGAGAGCAGCATCGCTGGGACAATCCCGTCCTGAGAGTGACAATCAATCGCGTACGATAGAACCTATGCGGTGACCAGGCGGCGCGCCGGCGGGAACTTCTTTGGGGATTTGCACTCATAGTGAAAGGCTGATCGTAGAGCAGTGGCCTTTCATTATGGGATTATAATATCTGACTGCGCTAGCACCCCAGAGGAAATACATGGACAGTTCCCACGGCAAGCATCGAAAAATTCTACTGGTGGAAGATGAGCAGGATATAGCTACTTTGGTCAGTATGCACCTGGAAGATATTGGTGTTCAAACGACGCATATCGACCGAGGCGACCTCGCTTTGATTGAAGCAGCAAAACCCGAATGGGACTTAATGATTCTAGATTTGAGATTGCCAGGTCTAGGGGGTTTGGAGATTTGCAGAAAGCTACGCGAACAAGGCAGGCAAATTCCTATCTTGATGTTAACTTCCAAGTCGAGTGAACTTGATCGTGTTCTGGGGCTTGAACTCGGCGCTGACGATTACGTTACCAAGCCTTTTAGCCCCCTGGAGTTAACCGCTAGAGTCAAAGCTATTTTTCGCCGTGTGGAACTCTCTCAGTCGGCGGCACAAAGTGCGCCCGAGCGATACGCTAAACCGGTGCGTTGCGGCTCACTCACCGTAGATCATGGCAAAAGGGAAGTTAGACTCCACGGAAATTCTGTTGATCTCACTTCGCGAGAATTTGACTTGTTGCTACATTTTGTAGAGAACCCCGGGCAGGTATTTCGTCGTTCAGAGCTTTTGGACAAAATTTGGGGTTACGGTCATGAGGGCTATGAACACACGGTAAATTCTCATATCAATCGATTGCGGGCAAAAATTGAAGATGATCCGGCTCACCCCATGAGAATAGTGACTGTGTGGGGTGTGGGATACAAGTTGAGTGAGGAGCGGGCCGCTTAGTATGAGGTCGATAACGAGGCTCTACACAAAACTGGCAATTGCAGTGTTAATTTTGGTTTTGACGCTCGCCGCCGTACTACTTTATACCACGAGTAAAACCAGTGAACGCTATTCACTGGAGATTACCCAGCGTATAAATCGAGACATTGCACTGCACGCAGCAGAAGATATGCCCATCTTTGAGGGGGGCGTGGTTAATCAGGCCGCATTGAAAGAGCTTGCGCATCACGTGATGTTTATCAATCCAATTGTAGAAGTTTATCTTCTAGATCTGGACGGGAATATTCTTTCCCACGCTCTTCCAAGCGGGACGGTGCTTTTAGATAGAGTTGATATGAAGCCGCTGCAGGAATTCATGCAGGGGCGCGAACAATTGCCTATTTTCGGGAACGACCCACGCAACCCAGACGCGGGAAAAGTATTCTCAATTTCGCCAGTGCAGTCAGAAGGCGAACCAGCAGGATATCTCTATACCGTATTGAATGGGCGTACCCATGATGGTTTGAGGCACTCCTTACAGGAAAGCTACAACTTGAGAGCGGGCGCTGAGGTTATTGTCGGTAGTTTATTTGTGGCGATGTTGATCGGTGCGATCATCTTCTTGGTATTGACCAGGCGACTTCAAAAACTGTTGATTGCAGTGAGGAGTTATCGCGAGGGTAGCTTTGAAAAGCCGATGAATTACGTGGGGAGTGAACCTCCCCGCGATGAGCTGGACGAGCTGGGCAATGCCATTTACGCCATGAGTGTGAGGATAGAGAATCAATTTAAGGCTCTGGAAGATGCCGATAGTACCCGCCGGGAATTGATTGCAAATGTATCTCACGACTTGCGAACGCCCCTCGCTTCTATGCAGGGCTATATCGAGACTTTGCTGGTTAAGGGAGAAACGCTTTCACCTGATCGTAGAGCCGAATTTCTGGAGGTTGCTCATAAGCACAGTAAACGCCTGAATAATTTGGTTCGAGAGCTGTTCGAACTCTCCAAACTCGAATCCAGTACGTCAGAGCCTTGTTGGGAAAATTTCTCACTAATGGAATTGCTACACGACACCGTCCAGGAATTCACGCTGCAGGCCAGTGAGCGCGACGTTTCCATCTCCATGCCTGATATTGATTTACACTCCATCGTATACGCCGATATCGCGATGATTCAACGAGTTCTGGACAATCTGCTGGAGAACGCCATTCGAAATACCCCGCGTGGTGGGAGCATTAGCTTGTCTACCACTCAGGAAGATAAACGAATTCGAGTTGAGGTTACGGATAATGGCAGAGGTATTTCGTCTGCAGACATTCCGCATATATTTGATCGTTTCTATCGTCCCGACGATGCTCAGTCTTCGGCGCAGCAGGGCAATGGCCTGGGCTTGGCAATAGTGAAGCGGATCATGGAGTTGCATCAAAGCTCGGTAAAAGTCATCAGCGAAGTTGATCACGGTACCTCCTTTATTTTTTGGTTGCCTCAGCGATCGTAGTTAATCCCTGAAATCTCCCATGGATCACTGGTAACGACAGAATCCGAGCTTGGATTTTGGTTATACGGAATCGATTTCCAGTAAGTTGAAGAGCGGTAACAAGTTTTTGGAACCGAGCTTCGAGCCGGGGCCGAACGAGTAACTGCATGGTTCTGTTGATGAGTTTGCAGATTGGGCAGGGCGGTTGCTTGAGGGTGTGTGCTACATTTATATGATCGTGCCCAATTAATTTGTCATTGCCCTTGATAATTGTCGGGGCTCCAGTCTTAACCAGACCGATACGCGGCGACCATTGCGGACCTCGCCTGGATCTAGGGCAGCCCCGGCAACGGCTTTGGTAGGTTCATTAGATTAGAACCGGTTACTGGATATCAACCTTCCCGCAGCTTGTATATACTCCAGCGAACTTAATACTGCCATCGAGTCCAGTGATATGTCGTTACTCCCGTGCATCGTAAAAGAACCAAAAACAGCCGCTACTGCCGCAGTTATATGGCTGCATGGTTTGGGCGCGGATGGCAACGATTTTGCGCCTATCATTCCACAGTTGAACCTGCCAGCTACGATGGCGGTGCGTTTTATATTTCCCAACGCACCGTCAATTCCGATCACCATCAACGGGGGCTCGGTAATGCCAGCCTGGTATGACATTACGGCAATCGATATTGAGCGAAAGGTGGATATGAGCCAACTGACTGAGTCCTCGGAGAAAATTCGCCTGTTGATCGATCGAGAAACCGATCGCGGTATTCCCAGTGACCGTATCGTATTAGCCGGCTTCTCACAGGGTGGCGCGGTTAGTTATCAAACAGCCCTGACCTACATTCAACCACTAGCCGGTTTATTGTGCCTATCAACCTATTTCGCAACCAAGGACAGTATTACGCCAAATAGTGCCAACAAGCAGATACCGATAAAGATATGTCACGGCACCCAGGACCCTATGGTTTCTGTACAACAGGGCAAGTTGGCGAGCCAACGATTAACAGAGATGGGCTATGCGGTGGATTACAGCGAATATCCTATGGATCACGCCGTATGTCTGGAAGAGATTGTGGAAATATCACGCTGGTTACAGCAGGTACTGGCCTGATTTTCTGTCTTGCTTTACTATCGCCTAAATCTCGGCGCGCGGTAGCAGGCGCGCGGTAGCCGCCATCGGGATACAGAGCATCTACTCTCAGAGACTGAAATAAGGAATAGTTAATTGTGGAGAAATTATGATTGATGAGCCTCTCAATGTATTTGATGAGCCCTTGCTACCGTGCAGTGAAGACCCCGTCACCGGTTTTTTCCGCGACGGATGTTGCAACACAAATGACCAGGATGCGGGTTCTCATACGGTCTGCATTGCGGTGACCGAAGAATTTCTACAGTATTCCCGATTTGCCGGCAACGATCTCAGCACACCTATGCCAGAGTTTGGGTTTCCCGGCCTGGAACCCGGCGATCGATGGTGTTTATGCGCGCCACGATGGCTGGAAGCCCACGAGAAAAATATGGCCCCAAAAGTGTTTTTAACCCGCACTCACAAGCGGGCGCTCGAGACGGTGCCTATAGCGGTATTACGGCAATATGCCGCGGATCTCAATTAATAGTAAAGAACTCGCCAAGCAGAGAAAATATATCTCGCTCACTGTGCATTACGTATCGCTGGCCTGCGCTGTCGCCAGCGAGCCGACGGCAACACGGGCAGCGTGCAATCCTCAATCATATACCCCAATTACGCCAACCCAAATTACCCCCACAAGGAGAAAGTAATGAGTAGTGCTGTAGATGCCATGTTCAAACCATTTACGTTTCAGGGCCTGACCCTGGAAAACAGAATCGCAATGGCACCGATGACCCGAGAATTTTCACCGAACGGCGTGCCTAACGAAGACGTAGCAGCTTACTACCGCCGCCGCGCGGAAGGTGGCACTGGCCTGATTATTACCGAGGGCACGACTATCGATGATCCCGTCGCGACCATGGGTCACAACATTCCCCAAATCCATGGAGAGAAGCCACTGCTGGGCTGGAAAAACACCGTGCAGCAAGTACACGCTGCGGGCGGTAAAATAATGCCGCAGTTGTGGCACGTGGGTATGGCGCGCAACCCGGATAACTCGCCACACTCTGAGTTACCCAGTGTGGGTCCCTCGGGCCTTCTCAAACCGGGTAAGCAAGTTGCTGAGCCCATGACGCATGCTCAAATCGAAAACATTATCGCTGGCTTTGCCAGTGCCGCCGCCGACGCAATGCGTGTGGGCTTTGATGGGGTGGAAATTCACGGCGCCCACGGTTATTTGGTCGACCAGTTCTTCTGGGAGGGGATGAACGAGCGCACCGACGAATGGGGTGGAAACATGGCTAACCGCGGTCGGTTCGCGGTGGAAATTGTTAAAGCGATCCGTGCTGCCACCAGCCCGGATTTCCCCATACTCCTGCGCTACTCTCAGTGGAAGCAACAGGACTACGCGGCACGACTGGTAGACACTCCGCAGTTACTGGAAGAATTTCTGGCTCCACTGTCGGACGCTGGAGTCGATATGTTCCATTGCTCCACTCGACGTTATTGGGAACCTGAATTCGACGGTGACGATCTCAACCTGGCGGGCTGGACCAAGAAAATTACCGGCAAACCGACCATGACCGTAGGGTCAGTGGGCTTAAATGGCGATTTCTTTGGCGCCTTCGTCGGCCAGGATGCTGAAAAGCGCTCGGTTGATGATTTGGTTGAGCGGCTGGAAAAAGGCGAGTTCGATATGGTCGCGGTCGGTCGGGCCCTGCTGCAGGATCCCCAGTGGGCGAATAAGATCCGTCATGGCCAGCACGATCAAGTCCGCCAATATGCCGGCGATGCACTAGCCACTTTGTCGTAAATGTACACCGTGGTGGAAGCGTTGCCCTTCATGGACACCGCGAAGCCACGGTGAATAGCCCAGGGCGGTAGAAGTTAATCTGGCAAAGCCGTTTTTTTTACTCTACGCTTACTCATTAAAACCCGGCCTAATGGTGCAGCGCACTGGCAGCTAGAGCAGTGCTGAGTTCGAGTTGTAGTTTTTCAACAATAGCGCTAATCAGATAATGCATAATGAAGGTTCGATAGTGGGTCCGTAACTGAAGTGTCGCAGCTATGGAGTTACTTATCGGGAACTGATACCAGATGTTTCTCACGAGAATTCACAGTATGCCTACATTCGGGCAGAGCAGTTGCACGGCATCTTCTGGCGGCGGTCGCATTTTTTCTACTCCGTGCTCTGAGAGCCAGCTGACAATTGCGTGGCGTGTACCCTTGGTGACCGGAAGGGCTGTGTGTAGATAGCGGCTATCGGAGGGGAAGTAAATGAGCATTCCTGGCTTGGGCTTGAGTTTGAAATCAAAGTTTGTGAATTGAATTTCTCCTCCCTCATAATCCTCGTCAAGGTAAAGCAATAAAGAAATGTCTCTGTCTATTACCCGGATGAAGCCTTCTTTGTCCTGCTCATAGTTTTCGCTATCCGCATGCGTGTTGTAAAAACCTCCCTGCTCGTATTTGAGGAGTTGGGGTTGTTCAAACCAATCGATGGTACTTCCCAGGTTTGGAATTATGGAGTCGGTGATAGCGCGAGTTACCAGGGTATCGAGAATATCCTGATGCTCAGACATATCGACACGCTCTGTCACCCTGGTGTCGTCATATTTCCTGACGATCTTCTGGGATGTGGAGTTTTCATTGTCAATCAGTTTTAATCGCTCACTCCCCCGGGTAGCTGCGATAGCAAGAATCGCGTTGCATTCCTCAGGCGAGGCAAAATCATTCACGATAATGACACCATGAGGCGGCTTTCGGTTTGCGGAGGAGGAGCCACAACAGTGCTTAAAGCGTTCGCCGCTGTGGCAGAAGCAGGGGTCGTTACGGCCTATTTCTAAAGGTTTTCGTATAATATCCATTAGTTTATATCTACTTCAAATTGTGGCGGAAGACACTACATTATTCGACTATAAGTATAAAGGGCATTAACAACTTATTCTGTTCGTGAATTACGAATTCACCACCCACAGGTTTCAGTGGGTCAAATGAGTGACTACGCAGATTACCCCTACCGTCTGGTATTTCACTGACGATTTAGAGTACATTCCCACGTTCATGAATTCGACGATCCCACAAACGCGCGCCCCTGGGCTGTTGGCGGCCATGGTGGTGCTTTTACTGAGCACTCAGATCGCGCAATCGGCGCACATGCATGTCGACAATCATTTTTCGATGGATTGTGCGCAGTGCCCGGTCGACGTGGGAGAAGCCATTGCCAGTGCCGCTGTTGCGCATTCCTGCTTGGCTTCATCTACATCCGTTCTGCCAGCTATGCTGGTATCCCCCGTTGTCAGCTTCTACCGTCCAAATGCTCGAGGTCCTCCCGCACTGTCCAACTAATTGAACTTTTAGTTGACCAATATCGGTCAAAACAATGTCACTTGTCGAAACCCCTCAAACACGTAACTTGGCAGAACCGTTACCACTGACCCAGCGGCTTACTCGATGGTAAGCACCAGTTTACCGCGTACATGCCCCTCTTCTGAATGGCGAATCGCTGCAGCAGTGTCATCCAGCGAGTAGCTGCGTTCAATTACCGGAGTCACCTCGCCGTCGCTGATCATGCCTGCAAGCGTGGACAAATCCTCACCGTTCAGTTGTGCCATTATCCTAATTAATTTCTGATCGACAAAGGGCTGCAGCAACATCGACTTGATCGGGCCCGCCAGGGGACCAATCCAGTCGCCCTTAGCGCCACCAATTATCACCAGCCTGCCTTCGGGCTTCAGGACGCGGAGGTTCGCCGACAACGAATGGTTACCCACGGTATCTAGAATCAGATCATATTGCTGTCCGCTATCGATGTAGTTCTCCCGTTTATAATCAAAAACGTGATCTGCGCCCAGTGATTTGACCATCTCCACATTACGGGTGCTGCAGACCCCGGTAACTTCGGCCCCCATGGACTTGGCAATTTGTACGGCGAATGTGCCAACCCCACCGGAAGCACCATTGATAAGTACTTTCTGGCCAGGTTGTAGCTGCCCCTTGTCACGCAGTGCCTGTAACGCCGTTATCCCGGCAACGGGTACCGAGGCGGCCTGCGCTGAGCTGACGTTATCGGGGATTTTTGCAACTGAGCCGGTCGCACTTCTAGTTAGGTATTGAGCGAAAGCACCGTTGGCACCGCCGTAAACCCGGTCTCCAACAGCAAACTCGGTTACCTGCACTCCCACCGCCTGCACTGTACCGGCAAAGTCGCGACCAAAGTGTGAATCACTCGGAGCCCCCAGACCTGTTTGCAGGCGCATGATGTAGGGCGAGCCACGCATATAATGCCAGTCCAGCGGATTAACAGAGGCGGCTTCTACCTTGACCAATATCTCGTGTGGCGCGGCAACAGGCATTTCAACGTCTACGACTTCGAGCACATCAGGGGAACCGTAACAGCGATAGACAACGGCCTTCATCGAGGCAACCCCAGGGGCTAAACTCTGGGAAGCTGGACACGATTCACTGTGGCTCAAATTCAGTGCTAAAAATAACAGCGCTGCCGATACGACTAACAGTGGAATCGTAAGCAGCTTATGACGAAGTTTCATGGATGTAACTCCAGGTAAAAAGGTCGACTCGTTCGGGCACAGTTTAGCGAATTGCAGGCAAAAGGGGTTGGATTTGAGATCAAGCGCTCCCGGAGTGAGATAATCCGGTAAACGCACACTGAACTATTTCGAGCTCTGGAAAAGTATGGGGAGTAGGGGGCACGCGTCTAGGTGGCCGTATACCCGTTAACGTGTCCGGGGGATGCTACGAAAGGGTCACCCAATCGGTGCGCCCGGTGCCGCTCAAATCGTTGAGCCACTCGCCTCAATAACCTCATCCCAGATGTTGCACAGTCTCGGCAGAGTCAGGTAACAAATTGCAGATCAATCCGACGATACTGACGTACTCGGCGGTGGTGGTGGAAGGGGAAGTCGTAGCCCTCTAAACTTGTTGATGAACTAGTAATTCGCCAGCTACAGACTCTGCACGACCGTTTTGAGAGATCATAAACTCATCAAAAAATTCCGCTAACTCCTTGTGTGCATTGAGCGGTAAAATATTGGCAATATGCTGGTCAGGTCGCACTACAACCATACAACCGCTGTCGAGATCTACACCGCGCTGCTCGAATATGTGATTGCCCTCTTCAGCATAGAACACCTTTTCATAGTCTCTTAGGCCATACTTACCTTTGGCAGGCCATAGGTAATCAGGCATGTCTTCAATGGCCAGGTCCTGCTGCTGAAATACGCCGTACACATCAATGACTGAATCGATATCAGTGCCCTTAGGGGTATACCTAAGTACTGGAGAGGATTCATCTTCGGCTAAAAACTCGATTAGCCGCGACGCATCTGACGAAGCATCTGCGGGGCTCAGTTTGTTGCCAAACACAAAAACACGCCAGCGGCCATCGGCCTTAACCAGGTGTCCTAAATGCTGTCGCCTACCGTCTGCAACCCGAATAGCTTCGGCTGAATGAAAGCGCTGGCCAATGTGAAAGCCGCTAGCCAGAGCTTGGTTCTCTGCGCCGGTACAAATATATGAAGGGTTATACTCGATGGCTGTTCCAGCAATAAAGCCATTTTGCCTGGCCATAAATTTCTCGATATCAGCCGTGTCGGTCTTGGCCTGCGAGTTATCTTTATTTGCCGTAGGGCGTGTGGCCACCAATTTGGAAAGCTGTGCGTCCGCAGCAATGAGCTGTCGCGCAACTTTCAGACGCTCTGTGGAATAAGTCTGCAGTAATTTGGGATGGCTTTTGCCCTGTAACACAGCTGCAAGCTTCCAACCCAGATTAAACGTGTCAGGCAATGACGTGTTCAATCCCCAACCACCTTTAGGGCTGTGGGTATGACAGGCATCGCCGGCAACAAATGCGCGAGGAATAAGACTTTCTGCATTATCAAGAGGTCTGTCATCAAATCGTTCTGCGACGCGTTGCCCCACTTCATAGATTGACCACCAGGCAACCTCTTTAACATCAACAGTGTAAGGGCTCATGATGAGCTGCATTTTCGCAATAATGTCTTTCTCGGTGAGGTTGATATCGGCTGCTCTTTGATCCTGGGTCAACAGGTCCAGCTCTACATACATTCTCACGAGATAACCGCCCTCACGAGGAATGAGCATTACCGCTCCGTGTTCTTTTGACTGGATAAAGCTTTTAACCCTGATGTCCGGGAAGTCTGTCACATATAAAATGTCCATAACGCCCCAGGCTTTATTGGCCGAGTCACCCTCTAGGGGAATCGACAGCCCTTTGCGAACAGCGCTTCTTGCCCCATCAGTTCCCACAACGTATCGCGCTTTCACTATTTCGATTTTGCCAGATTGAGCATCATCGTTGCGCTCAAAAGTTGCTGTGATTGGGTGGGCGTCCAGGTCTTGCGTGAGACTGGAATCAACATCCAGTTCGAGCAGCTTACGGTTGTAATGGGGGATTAGGTGTGTAACCGAGTTTTCCATACCCTCAAGAAGTATATCGTGTAGCCGCGCCTGATTAACAATGCCATGTATAAATTCGGAGAGGCCAATTCTCGCATCGGCAATTTTGTGCGTACGCTTGATATTTTCAGGGTGCTCTTTGTCGGGCTCCCAAAATGCATTCTGTTTTAACTGGTAGGTCTCTTTTACAATCAATTCGCTGCTGTTAAACGCCTCCATAATCTCCATGGTGCGGCAGGATATGCCATCAGCTCGTCCAAACAGTAAAGGACCGGGTTCCTGATCAACGATACAGCTTGTAATGTCGGTGAACTCCGCCAGCTGCCTCGCCATAGTCAGACCAGCAGGGCCGCAGCCAACTATTAGCACATCTACCTCTTCTGGTAGATCTACCAAAAGTGGAGGTGCAGAAGGTTCTCGAACTTCATCCGGAATTTGATAGTTGCCGGGTTTAAATCCATTGAGATGATATTGCATTGAAGTACCCTCTTACCGCGTAGCATTTTGCAATTATAGTTTGCTGGTTCGCCCCGAGTTTGCCAGAAGCAGTTTTATCTGAGTCATGCGACATTGATTGAGTCAGTTTGTTGATGATACATCATTTCAAATTCAGTAGTCGTTCAGAGGTCCCTAAATAGTCAGCCATATGGATGCACGGAGCAAAAGCGACAGCAACTAATAGAAGAGTGTCGACGTTATTAATGTAATATATAGAGGCCTTAATCGCTCTATCAATATTAAAACAAAGTGAATAGCCCGTTTAAACGGACGCAACTCATAGCGGAGATTCAACATGAAGAAGAAACATCTATCAGCCTTACTCATAGGACTGTCACTAGCGACCAGCAGCGCTTTTGCCGATTGTAATAAATCTTCACAGTGGGGTGCAGAAGACACTCTTGGTTCCGCTAATTTGGTCACGCCGCAGCGCACACTTCAAGCCGCGAAGCTGATCAAACTGGGTAAATCTATGCCGCTGGGTATCGCAATCGGGCCTGATACGCCAGCCTTTCCCCCTCGGTCGCTCAACTTACAAATAGTGCAACCAAACCAGCAGGGCGGCCAAAAAATGTCAGACTTCGGTTATGAGGGCAATTATAACGACGACCTTCTGCAAACATGGTTGGGTATTGGGTCACAGCTAGATGGCTTGGGGCATATGGGCGAAAACGGCAAATACTATAATTGTTTAGATGAAAGAGAGATTAGCGCCATAACGGGTCTGACAAAGTTGGGCACCCACGCAGTGCCACCCTTGGTCGGCCGAGCCGTAATCATCGATATGGCCGCGTACGCAGGCGTTAAGGTGATGGAGGCGGGTCAGCACTTTGGCCCTGCCGAAATCAAGGCAGCCGCAAAAGCACAAGGTGTGAAGATGGGCAAGGGCGATATCATTCTGTTTCACACCGGCTGGACCGAGGGTAAGCTAGAAAGCGACCCTGCCACGTGGGGGAGCTCAGAGCCAGGGTTGAATAACGCAGGAGCGGAGTACATAGCCTCGCTTAACCCGATGGCGGTTGGTGCAGATACTTGGGGCTTGGAGCCAATTCCAGCGCCAGAGGGAGATAAAGTATTTTACGGCCACGTCACCTTCCTGAAAAAGAATGGTATCTATATTTTGGAAACAATGAACGTCGGCCCACTACTGAGAGAAGGCGTGAGTGAATTTATGTTTGTGCTTGGGCAGCCACGTATTATCGGCACGGTGCAGGCAATGATTAACCCAGTGGCACTTTATTAGGTACTAACAAGTAAACTCCTTGAAACTGATAGAATCGATGGATGAATATTTACAAACGGCACCGATTTCCACCAGATATCATTTCCTATGCTGTGTGGCTTTACTATCGATTCAATTCTAGTCACCGCCGATGTGCCGGGCCACTCATTGAAGATCTATTGGCAGAGCGAGGCATTACTGTCAGCCGAGAGGCGATTCGCCTCTGGTGCATCAAGTTCGGCACCAGCTTCGCCAAGAAACTGAAATAAACACACCGAAGTTACGGAAGCACTTTTATAAGACACCCTAGCTACTCGCCTCCATAACCCCACCCAGATGTTGCACAGTCTCGGCAGAGTCAGGAAACGACATGCAAAAAACGCGACACCACTAGCGAAGCCAGACACCGCATAGTCGCGCTACTGGCACAGTACCAACCGCAACTGGTGATTGTCGAGCTGGGCGGCAATGACTTTCTCCGGCGGCGACCCGCGGCAACAGTCAAGCGAGACCTGCGCCAGATTATCGACATGTCCCTCGCCAGCGGCGCCACCACGGTTCTAATCAGCGTGCCAGAACTGTCTGTGTTGCGGGCAACTATGGGTGCCCTCGCCGATGCTCCGATTTATGAAGAGCTGGCCGAGGAAACCGGCGTGGTGTTGGTCAGCGATATATTTTCAGATGTGTTATCCGACGACGACTTGAAAGCCGATGAAATACACCCTAATTCTAGGGGTTATGAGGTTTTCACTGCGGGCCTGGTGGCAAGGCTCACCGTAGCCGGCATATTGCACTAATCCATTTTGTATCAGCCTCCCGCGGTTTTGGCGGTATCGACGGGTGCTCCCCTGGATATTCAGGGTAGGGTTGTTGAAGGTCTGCTTTTCCCGAGAGCGGCCATTAGGTCTATGATATCGATTTGGGCAGCTTTCGACTCAAAAGAGACATTGCTAGCAAATAACCCTATATGCCAGAAGGTTATTATG
>JADGEN010000038.1 GCA_016744355.1 Halieaceae bacterium | reverse complement strand
CACCAGGGCAGGTGTATATACAGGCTAAGCGAAGGCAGAGGCATTCAGTGCCTCCAGCAACTTAGCGCTGGCTTTGGCCCGGTGGCTGATTCTGTTTTTCTCCTGGGCACCTAAGGCAGCGGAACTACACTGGTGTGAGGGAACGTAAAAAAGCGGATCGTAGCCAAAGCCGTTTTCACCACTGCTTTCAAGCAGGATCTGGCCCTCCCATGATCCCTGGCATACGATGGGCGTTGGATCTTGCCAGTGTCGCATGTATACCAGCACGCACTGAAATCTGGCAGTGCGCTGCGCCATGGGGAGGTCGCCGAGCTCAGAGAGTAGCTTGGCGTTATTGGCAGCATCACCCTGGCCGGAATAGCGCGCTGAATAAATCCCCGGGGCACCGCGCAGGTAATCGACTTCAAGACCGGAGTCATCGGCAATCGCCGCTAAACCGGTGGATTTTGAGGTTGCACGGGCCTTGATAATGGCGTTTTCGACAAAGCTCAGGCCATTTTCCTCGACTTCGGGGACATTAAACTCAGACTGGGGTATCAGCGACAACTCCAGTGGTTTGAGTATCCTGCGCAGCTCCCGCAATTTCCCCTCATTGCCACTGGCGAGAACGACACTTTGTGTGTCACTGCTGGACATCAGTTTATGTAGAGCTGGTGCTTCAGCTCGAATGTATAGGTTTGCTCAGCACCTTCCGGGCGAAAGTACACTTCAAAAAAACGCCATTCCTCGTTAATAAACTTGAACTCGGCGATGTAGTAAGTGGCGGGCCCCTCCTTGATCTGCTGGAACTCGAGGGGCTGGTTTTGAATTAAATCCCAGGTCTTACCTTTTAGTGCCATCGCTCGGGCTGTGGTGCGGTCTGCGGATTCTTCCGACAGATGCTCGCGCACAGATAAATTGAGAATTGCTCTTTTCTCACCTCGGGTAATGCCGTAGGTAGCCGCGACTTCAGGGCTGAGGAATGTTGTGTTCACTACGCTGTAATGTAATTCATAGGGGCCAAACATTTTTGATTGTTGCGCTTGTACGGATTGCGCAAATGCCAGTAAGAAAACAGCGAAGGCGGCGAAAATATTCCCCGGTGTGATTGTCATTTTGTTGGAAGTAGGCACAATTTCCTCAGCGTGTAATGTGATAAATCGCAGTCGTAGCGAACAGGTTGGGCCAGGATGTGGCGAGCAGAGATTTACGATTAGTATTACCTACCATGTCGCGTTCAAGAATTCGGATACCTTTTTCCCGGCACAGTTGTTCAAAATCTGCCACCGTACAAAAGTGAATGTTGGGCGTGGTATACCAGCTATAAGGCATGGATTTGGACACGGGCATACGTCCATGGGTGCCGAGGTAGGCGCGGCAACGCCAGTGTCCGAAGTTGGGGAACGTCACCACACATTGGCGGCCTATTCTTAACATCTCATCTAGAACCCGGTCGGGGTAATGTACAGCCTGTAGCGCGTGGGCCATGACCACCGTGTCGAAGCTCTGGTCGGGAAAGTTTGACAAGCCCTTGTCCAGATCCTGCTCGATGATATTGAGGCCACGGGAGATTGACTCTGTGATGTCCTGTGGGTCGATTTCAAGGCCGAGGCCGTTCACCTGTAGTTTTTCTTGCAGCAGCTGTAGAAACTCACCGTTGCCGCAGCCCAGGTCGAGAACACGCGAGCCGGGTGCTATCCAGCGCAGTATATGAGCGAGGTCAAGGCGCATCAGAGGTTTACCGCCACACGTTGCATATAGGCGTTAAATACATCCAGATAACGTGGTATAGGGAGTAGGAATGCATCGTGGCCCTGGTTGGCTTCAATTTCTGCGTAGGAGACAGGCCTGCCGGCAGCGATTAGCGCATTCACTATTTCTAGCGAGCGCTGTGGTGAAAACCGCCAGTCAGTAGAGAACGACAGAACCAGAAAACTGCAACTGGCTTGGCTGAATGCAGCCACCGGGTCATTGTTATATTCCCGAGCCAGGTCGAAGTAGTCCAGTGCCCGGGTCATGAGAATATATGTGTTGGCATCAAAATTTTCTGAAAACTGGCTGCCCTGATAGCGCAGGTAGCTCTCGACCTGAAATTCAATGCTGTCGTCATTACCTGTTTCCAGAGTGCCCGAGCGCAAATTTCGGCCAAATTTTCTCGCCATAGCATCATCGGACAAATAGGTAATATGGCCTACCATTCTTGCTAGGCCCAGACCTTTGGCTGGAACACTATCGCTCTCCAGATAGCGCCCCCCCGCAAAGCCTGTGTCCGAGATGATGGCCTGTCGGGCAATCTCATTAAAGGCGATATTCTGGGCGCTTAACTTCATTGCAGAGGCAATCGTCACGCAGTGCTTTACACGCTGTGGATATTCCAATGACCACCGCATCGCCTGCATTCCGCCCAGGCTTCCACCGACAACCGCCGCCCAACAGGCAATGCCCAAGCGGTCTGCCAGCCGGGCTTGCGTGTGCACCCAGTCGCGCGCCCTTAGTACGGGAAAATCAGGACCCCAGGGTTTGCCTGTATCGGGGTTGATCGAGGTGGGACCTGTTGAACCATGGCAGCCACCGAGGTTGTTCAGGCTGAGGACAAAAAATTTGTTGGTGTCGATTGGTTTACCGGGACCAATGCACTCATTCCACCAGCCGGGCTTACTGTCTTGCTCACTGTGTACGCCTGCCGCGTGATGATTGCCACTGAGTGCGTGGCAAATCAAAACAGCATTGGATTTCGTCTCATTGAGCTCGCCATAGGTCTCATACACCAGGTCGTAATTACTCAGTTCACGACCGCAGGCGAGCATTATAGGCTCGTCAAAATGAGCGGTCTGCGGAACAACTACTCCAACAGAAGCACCTGAATTTGCGGAAAAATGTTGATCAGCTTTGTTCATCGCGAGTTTAGAGGCCGATTACCAATGCAGGTGGTAGCCCGACGCCTGCCGCCATATGACGCAGCGCAATTTGTATGACATTAATGAGAATAAAGACCAGTATGGGTGAAAAATCCAGTCCACCCATGGCGGGTAGCAGTTTGCGTACAGGCACCATTACTGGCTCTGTTATCTGGTGCAAAAGATAGACCGCTGGATTATTGCTGCCAGGGGCGACCCAGCTCAATATGATCATCGCTAACAGGGCGAAGAAGTAAATATTTACCAGTAGCCCGATTACGCCCAGACTTGCCCAGATAAACAAAAGAAGTACATTGGGAAGGCCCACGCCGTGGAGCAGCAAAATGGCGACAATGCCGGCTATTTGCAGCAGCAACGACAGCAGCAGGCTGGCGATGTCCAGGCCACCAAATCCGGGAATGACTTTTCGCAGGGGAAGTACCAGTGGATTGGTCGCCTTTACCAGAAACTGGCTGATCGGATTATAGAAATCCGCTCGTACAACCTGCAGTAAAAATCGTAATAGCATAGCCACCAGGTACAGGCTTAAAAAAGTCTGTATCAGGTAGCCGAATATTTCTGAAAATGCACCCATGTTTTTCTACTCTCCTCAGCCCATTTCCAGTGCCATTTCAGCCGCGCGGTTTGCGGCGGCCTGCATGGCTTTGGCTACAATTGAATCCAGTCCATTGTGTTGAAAACTTTCTATGGCACTTTGTGTGGTGCCTCCGGGGCTGGTAACCCGACGACGTAGCTCCGCCAATTCCAGTCCATTTTCGTCAGCCATACGGGCGGCGCCCAGTGCGGTCTGTAGGGTCAAGGCCGAGGCCGTATCTTTATCCAACCCCAATTCAACACCGGCCTCAACCATGGCTTCCATAAACAAAAAGAAATAGGCCGGGCCGCTACCGGATAGTGCGGTGACGGCATCCAATGCTTGCTCTGAAGGCACCCAGGACACCATACCCACAGCTGACAAAATAGATTCGGTGTAGTTGCGCTGCTTCTCACTTGTCCAGGAGTTGGCATACAGGGCGCTTGCCCCACAACCCAGCAGTGCCGGTGTGTTTGGCATGCAGCGCACAATAGCGGCTTTATCGCCAAGCCGGGACTGCATACTCGCAATGGTGACGCCGGCGGCGATCGATATAGTGACCGCGCCTGTGGCTTGAACAGCTTGGGCAATACTATCACTTGCCTGCGCCATTACCTGTGGTTTAACGGCCAGTACAACCACGTCTGCATTAGCGACGGCCTCGGCATTGTTCTCGCAGATTTTTACCGCGGCGATGGAGCTTAGCGCTTCGAGACTTGGAGGATAGGGGTCGGCGGCATTGATGCGCTCAGCGGGATGCCCGCTGCGCACCAGTCCACCGATAATGCTGCTCGCCATATTACCGGCGCCGATGAAAGCGATCTGTGGTTTGTCCAAAGTACTGCCTATGTTGTTAGCGGGGTGTTGAAAACAATCGCCCAGTATACACGCGCCATGATGGCAATATCACCCGTCGCGGGGGCCGAAAATGTCAGTACCCACTCGAACAAAGGTCGTGCCCTGGGCTATGGCCGCTTCCAGGTCGTTGGACATCCCCATCGACAGCGAATCCATTTCCGGCGCTATCACCTGCATTTCTCGCAGTAGCTGGCGCATACGCGCAAAGGGCTGGGTTTTCTGGCTCTCATCGTTGGTAGCGGCGGGAATTGCCATTAGCCCGCGTAATGTGATGTGTGGAAGCCCCATGACTTCTTCAACAAGTCCTGGAAGCTCCTCAGGTAGGGCTCCGGATTTACTGGCTTCCCCGGAAATATTTACCTGCAACAAAATTTGCAGGGGCCCCAGCTCTGGCGGGCGCTGGTCACTGAGCCTGCGGGCAATTTTGGCGCGCTCGACGCTGTGGACCCAGTTAAAATGTTCAGCGATTGGCCGCGTTTTATTGGATTGAATAGGGCCAATAAAGTGCCAGCATAGGTTCAGGTCGGCCAGGTCTTCAATTTTGTCTAATGCTTCCTGCAGGTAATTCTCGCCAAAATCACATAAGCCGCTTTGATGCGCTGCCCGGATAGTGTCGGATGAGCGCGTTTTGCTCGCCGCGACGATGCAGATGTCCTCGGCGCTACGCTGGCTTTTTTGCGCAGCGAGTCGTACTCTACTTAGTAGCTTTACTATATTGTCTGGGATGGTTTTTTGGTTCATGCTGGTAATAGTATCTGATTACCGCCGTGGCAGGCGATACGAATATAAAATGAACTGCGTGGGAACAGCGCAGAGGCAACATGAAAAGGGGAAATAATGGATATTACTGAGCTATTGGCTTTTAGTGCGAAGCAGGGCGCGTCGGATTTGCACCTGTCGGCCGGCTTGCCCCCGATGATTCGGGTCGATGGCGATGTGCGCCGCATTAATCTGCCGCCCATGGAGCACAAGCAAGTTCATGAAATGATCTATGACATCATGAACGATAAGCAGCGTAAGGACTACGAAGAGTTTATGGAAACAGACTTTTCGTTCGAAGTTCCCGGCGTCGCGCGTTTCCGGGTGAACGCCTTTAACCATAACCGGGGTGCAGGTGGCGTCTTTCGTACAATTCCCTCCAAGGTTCTCACCATGGATGACCTGTCTATGGGGCAGGTGTTTCGAGATGTCTCCATGATGCCCAGGGGGCTGGTTCTTGTAACAGGCCCCACTGGCTCAGGTAAGTCGACAACGCTGGCGGCCATGGTTGATTTTATCAACGACAATAAATACGAACACATTTTGACGGTAGAAGACCCTATCGAATTTGTGCACGAGAGTAAGAAGTGCCTGGTGAACCAACGTGAGGTGCACCGCGATACCTTAGGCTTCAGCCAGGCTTTGCGCTCGGCATTGCGTGAGGACCCGGATATTATTCTGGTGGGCGAGCTGCGCGATCTGGAGACCATACGTCTCGCCTTAACCGCCGCGGAGACCGGTCACCTGGTTTTTGGCACACTGCACACCACGTCTGCAGCCAAAACAATAGACAGGGTAGTAGACGTTTTTCCCGGTGAAGAAAAAGCCATGGTGCGTTCGATGCTATCCGAATCACTCGCTGCGGTTATCTCCCAGACCTTGTTGAAGCGTGTTGCGGGAGGACGTGTGGCAGCTCACGAAATTATGCGCGGTACTCCCGCCATACGAAATCTGATTCGAGAAGATAAAGTCGCGCAGATGTACTCTGCCATCCAAACGGGCCATGCGCTGGGTATGCAGACCATGGATCAATGTTTACAGACTTTGGTAGAGAAACGAATTATTAGCCGTGAAGTAGCTAAAGAGAAAGCCAGGATGCCGGAAAATTTCTAGCGACATCAGTGCTTGCTTAGACAGTGTTTTTTTGGGCTTGTTAAAACTCGCCAACGAGGGAGATCGTTATTATGAAAATTGAAGACTTACTGCAACGCGTGGTTAAGGAAAATGCTTCAGACGGTTTTATAACTGCCCACGCTGCACCCAGCATCAAAGTAGATGGGGAATTACTCCCGGTCTCTGATAAAAAATTATCTGAGGAGGACGCCAGGATTTTGGTTCTCTCGGTAATGCGCGAGGACCAGCAGCGCGAATTTCTGGAGCACCACGAGTGTAACTTTGCCATCGGCCGAGAGGGGCTGGGTCGTTTCAGGGTGAGTGCCTTTGTCCATAGAGGGCAGTTTGGCATGGTGATGCGCCGCATCCAGACCGAGATTCCCAGTATTGACGAGCTGGGCTTGCCCCCGATTATGGAGGAGCTCTCAATGACCAAGCGTGGGCTGGTCATTTTTGTCGGTGCAACCGGTACGGGTAAGACTACTTCGCTGGCGGCGATGGTCGGCTACCGCAATAAAAATAGCCATGGGCACATTATCAGCATTGAAGACCCTATCGAATTTGTACACGAGCATGACGGTTGTATCGTCACACAGCGCGAAGTGGGTATGGATACCGAATCGTTTGATGTCGCCCTGAAAAACTCTCTGCGCCAGGCGCCCGATGTCATTATGATCGGTGAGGTGCGTTCTGCCGAAACGATGGCCCAGGCTCTGACCTTTGCCGAAACCGGGCACCTGTGCCTGTGTACCTTGCACGCCAACAATGCCAACCAGGCGCTGGATCGAATTCAGAGCTTTTTCCCACCCGAGCAACACGGCCAAGTCTGGATGGACCTTTCGCTTAATCTCAAGGCAATGGTGGCGCAGCAATTAGTGCCGCGTAAAGATGAAACGGGTCGTGCACCGGTTGTGGAAGTACTATTGAATACTCCGTTGGTGGCAGACTATATTCGCAAGGGTGAAGTTCACTTGATCAAGGATCTGATGTCGGATTCAACTGAGCTTGGAATGCAAACCATGGACCAATCACTGATTTCCAACTACAAAGATGGCACCATCAGCGCCAAAGACGCGGTGCGTTTTGCCGACTCTGCCAATGAAGTTCGCCTGGCAATAAAAATGCACGACCAAAGTCTCACGGGCCTCGATGTCAGCGGGCTCAGTTACGATAAAGTCGATAGGGGTAACCGATACAGGGGTAGGTAAAAGCTACGCCTGTTCGCGAAACCAGGTTTGCAGAATGAGCTCTGCCGCGTAGGAGTCAATGGGCTTGTCTTTGTAATCTCCGCGATGACCCAGTTCGCGCATATCCTGTTTTGCCTCGAAGCTGCTGAGGCGCTCATCGGCCATTTCAAAGGCCGTGCCCCAACGCCCATGCATGCGTCGTGCGAATTTTTTTGCTCTTTCACTCATGTCACTCGCGCTGCCGTCCATGTTCAAGGGGTCGCCTATCACTAACAGGTCTGGCTGCCATTGATGAACCAACTTTTCGAGGACCTGCCAATCCGGCTTGCCATTTTTTGCGGCGACTACGGCCAGTGGTTGCGCGGTTTTTAGTGCGGTGTTACCCACGGCAACGCCGATCTGGCGCAGGCCGAAATCAAAAGCTAGTACGGTTCGAATAGTGTTACTTCCCATGGTTGAATGTGGCGCGGGTGTGCCTCAGGCGTGGCCGGCCCGGCCGGAAATCAAATTCATATCGACACCTAAAATGGCGGCCGCAGCGCTGTGGCGTTGCTGGTAGGGAGTGGAGAAAATGATTTCAGCATCGGCGGGCAGCGTAAGCCAGCTGTTTTGAGCCAGTTCTTCTTCCAACTGCCCCGCTGACCAGCCGGCATAACCCAAGGCAATAAGGTGGTCTGCCGGCCCGGTGCCCTCTGCAATCGATTTGAGTATGTCGCGGGATGTTGTGAGAGTTATCTGTGGAGTGACTTCCAGGCTTGCCTCCCACGCAGTGGCACAGTTTCGGTGGAGTACAAAGCCGTGGTCAATCTGTACCGGCCCGCCCGCCATGACAGGTTCCTGGTATGCACTGGAATCTGCTTTTATTTGCAGGTGTTCAAATATTTCCGCGACTGAAAGCTCAAGAGCTTGATTAATGATGATACCCATTGCGCCGTCTTCACTGTGCTCGCAAATATAGGTGATGCTGTGGGAAAAGATTCCCTCCCGCAGATTTGGCATCGCCAGCAGGAAATGATTGCTCAGGCAGTTACTGTCTGTAGCGCTATTTTCAGTGGGTGGAGTGGCGGATGCTGTGGCGTTCATTAAGACTCCTGTGTGGGGGGGTAACTAATCGAGTGATTGCCTTAACCTGAGCTTAGCCTGTTTTCCCGAAATTGCCATGTTCGGATGATCTCTAGTTTGTCCGTAGTGGCTTTTAGCTCTTCTGAGAAAGGGGCAAAAGGCGCAGCCAGGCGAACTATTTTTATAGCCGCTTCGTCGAGAACTGCGTGACCGGAAGATGACAACACCTGAATATCCTCCAGGCTACCGTCACGGCGGATTACAACCAACAATCTCAAGTTACCGTAAATGCTGTAGCGCTCCGAAGCCTCGGGATAGTATTTGTTACCTACCGCTTCTACCCTTTGCCTCCATTGCAATAAGTAGGCAGCGTCGACAGCCCGCTTGGCGGATGCCGAGGTAAGCCGCCTTACACGCGGCATGGTGGAATAGGCGTGAGACTGTGCATCCAATCTCGCTTCGAGGCTGGCCACTTCGCGCGCAAGCTTGTCGATTTCAGGATTGGTGCCCTCTGTGGGGTTTTGTAGTTGTACTTCTTTTTCGGGCTGGCGGGTGATGTATTTTTCTGAAGCCGCCGCGGTAGCCATCGCCGGTGCGACGTATTGCTGCATCTCCACCTTGGGAACTGCTTGCGAGGCCTCTTGCTGAGTCTGGGGTTGTACGTTGGGCGAGGTTTTCTGGCTGGTGATTTCGTCCCTATCGGAGCTTTCTCCACTGCCCACTTGATCCGCAGCGGCCAGTAGCTTTGCCTGCTCTGGCGCGTTGGAACTCGCAGCCATTGTGAGAGTCACTTCCAGTTGCGGCG
The DNA here is from genome assembly GCA_016744355.1 of Halieaceae bacterium. Taxonomy (GTDB): domain Bacteria; phylum Pseudomonadota; class Gammaproteobacteria; order Pseudomonadales; family Halieaceae; genus JBALVT01. Next base: position 20,062 of record JADGEN010000038.1, on the reverse strand, counting down.
CAAAGTCGGGCTTATCATTGGATTCAAAACTCAGGCCCAGTATAAACGTGAGGTGCAGGGCTACCGCCAGGAAAATAGCAAATTCCAGCCGTTCATGGCCACCGCGAGCTGGCTGAGTCTCCTCATAGACCATTTGTATTGCTAACTCCGATCTTTAAGTACCTGTGTAATACAGTTCATTAACTGACCACCGATATCCAAATTGTAGGCATCGTCCAGTTCGCGGATACAGGTGGGGCTAGTCACGTTAATTTCTGTCAGATAGTCCCCGATGACATCCAGCCCTACAAACAGCAGCCCCTTTTCACGCAGGCTTGGACCAATTTGTTCAGCGATCCAATGGTCGCGATCTGACAATGGCTGTGGCCGTGCTTTACCACCAGCTGCGAGGTTTCCCCGGGTTTCATCGCCGGTCGGAATTCTGGCAACACCGTAGGGTACCGCTTCCCCGTTGATCATGAGTATGCGTTTGTCTCCGTCGACAATCTCCGGCAGGTAGCGTTGTGCCATGATAGTTTCTTTGCCGTAGCCGGTAAGTGTTTCCAGAATAACATTGATGTTGGGGTCGTCTTGTTTCACCCGAAAAATTGAGGTGCCGCCCATGCCGTCCAGGGGTTTAAAAATTACGTCGCCGTGTAGCTGGTGGAAGGCTTTGAGGCGAACGCTGTCGGCGCTGACCAATACTGGCGGGCAGCAATCGGGAAACTGGGTGGCAAATATTTTTTCGTTGCAGTCTCGCAGGCTCTGGCACTTGTTAACGATGAGCGTCCCACAGCGTTCGGCCTGCTCCAGGATATAGGTTGTGTAGATAAATTCGTTGTCAAAAGGTGGATCCTTGCGCATTAAGATGACGTCCAGATCGGCCAGTGCCCGGGTGTGAGGCTCCTCCAAGTTGTACCAGCTATCCGGATCGTGGAACACGGTGAGGTGTGCCATGCTGGCCATGCCAACCCCCTGGTCAAGAAACAGGTCTTTCTGCTCCATGTAAAAAATTTGCCAGTCCCGCGCCTGGGCTGCCCATAGCATGGCCAGAGTTGTGTCTTTCTTGTAATTTATACTGGCGATAGGGTCCATCACTACGCCGATTTTGATTGTCATTCCGCACTCCGACTACAATTCGATTATCTACACCACAGTATACTTAATTCTGCGGCATTACTTAAAAGTTGGCTAAATTTAGTATACTTGCCGTCGAATTTTTGAGCGCTGGAGTCACGGAATATCATGGCAGAGTTCTATTTTGGTTTGGCAATTTTTAGTGCACTGGGCACGCTGACGGCCGTGATACAAGCGCGCCGCCTATACTGGTTGGTTCCCGTGTATTTTTTCAGCGCCTGGTTAACCGGTGAGTTGGCTTTTATTCATCTTGTATTACAACTTGGTCTGACCTCCGTGCTCGCTTTTGCGGGTGTGTTTTCTGATTCTCTTGCACAGTGTGGTCTGGGTATATTTGGTCTGTCGTGGATAGGTTTGTTGTACTTACACGCCCAGTCGCAGAATACGGGTGAGTATGTACAGAAGGCACTTTACCGTGCCCTGGGCAGAGATTACCGCAGCGAAATGCCAGCGCAACGGCGCGAAGTTCTGAACGACCGCATTGTCTCGCGCAGCTGGCTACAACCGTTTAATTTTCCACGTGACGGTGTTCGAGTGCATAGCCATATCAGCTATGGTGATGCCGGCAAGCGCAATCTTCTGGATATATACCAGCCAGTTACTCCCAGGGAGGGTGGTTCTCCCATACTGCTGCAGGTACACGGTGGTGCCTGGATTATTGGTTCCAAGGAGGAACAGGCTAAGCCTCTTATGTACCACATGAGCCAGCAAGGCTGGATTTGTGTAGCAATTAACTATCGCCTTAGCCCCAAGGACGCGTTTCCAGCTCACATCATTGACGTTAAGAAAGCCATTGCATGGATCAAAGAAAACATTGCTGAGTATGGCGGCAACCCGGACTTTATCGCGATAACCGGTGGCTCTGCCGGTGGGCACTTGAGTTCACTGGCGGCCTTAACGCCTAATCGAGCACAATGGCAGCCAGGCTTTGAGGACGTTGACACAACGGTACAGGCCGCAGTGCCATTTTATGGGGTCTATGATTTTCTCGATCGCTATGACATACGCACTGGTATGTCCATGGATGGCATAATTGCGGACAAGGTAATGCAGTGCAGTAAAGAGGGCAACCGGGAGTTGTGGGATGAGTGTTCGCCGCTGTCTCATGTCAACGCCGAGGCCCCTCCCATGTATGTCATACAGGGGAGCCATGACTCTCTGGTCTGGGTGGAGGAGGCACGCGTATTCGTCTCGGCTTTGCAAAGTGTGGCATCAAACCCAGTGGCCTACGCGGAATTGCCCGGCGCGCAGCATGCCTTCGAAATATTCCACTCGGTTCGAACCGATGAAGTTGTTAATTCAGTGGCTGACTTTCTCGAATGGTCGCATGCCAAATGGCTGACCTCAAAGTAATCTTGAGCTTCAGCTAGAGGCCATGTCCCCCCACTGGGATTGCAGTATCGCAATTGCGGCCAGTGGTGCTGTTTCTGTTCGCATTACTCTGGGGCCTAGCCGCAATGCCTGAAATTGCGCTTGCTCAGCCAGGCCAATTTCGATATCGCTGAGCCCGCCCTCCGGCCCGATGAGAAGTGAAACCTGCGTGGGCTTGCGCTGCGTGTTCGCAGGCTCTGTGTGCAGCGCTCGATGATGTAATACTAATTTGGTTTCATCTTTTGTGGCTGCCAGCCAGACTGGCAGAGCCTGTAATGGTTCAATATGGGGTAGCTGGTTGCGGCCGCATTGTTCGCACGCGGATATGGCTACTTGCCTCCAGTGTTGAATTTTCTTGTCTGCCCGCTCACCTTTTAACTTCACTTCGGTGCGTTCTGTGAGTAGTGGTGAAACGCGACTCACGCCTAGCTCGGTAGCCTTTTGGATGACCCAATCCATGCGGTCGCCACGTGAAATAGCGATGCCCAGGTGGATCGCCAGAGGTGACTCCAGCTCGGTGTTGCGGAAGTCGCCGATTTCTACGGTGACGGTTTTTTTGCTCACAGCAGTGATAACCGCCGCGTATTCGCCTCCTTTCCCGTTAAACAGTGTGAGGGCGTCGCCCTGCCCCATACGCATGGCACGTGCTATGTGCGCGCTGGGAGCCGGCTCCAGCTCCAGTTTTGGCTGCGCAGAGAGAGACTGTTGGGTAAAAATGCGAGGTATGCGCATGATGAGCTTTGCTTCTCCAGTGAATAACTAGAGGCCCAGATTATTATAAATTTCCCGGGTTGGCTCCACCTGATTCATAGTATAAAAATGAATGCCCGGCGCGCCGTTCTCCAGCAAGGTCTGGCACAGTTGACTGACGACTTCGACGCCAAACTTGCGAATGCTCTCCTGATCGTCACCGTAACCCTCGATGCGCTGGCTGATCCAGCGAGGAATATCGGCGCCGCAGTTTCGGGAAAATCGCGCCAGATTGGCAAAATTGATTATTGGCATAATCCCGGCATAGATGGGTTGGGTAATTCCCATCGATATACATTGATCCAGAAAATAAAAGTAAGAATCAACATTGAAAAAATACTGGGTGATTGCGCTGTCGGCCCCGGCTGCAAACTTGCCCTTAAGGAACTCGATATCCTTCTGGTAGCTCTCTGCCTGGGGGTGAATCTCCGGATAGGCTGCGACTTCTATCTGGAAGTGATCACCTGTTCGCTCACGTACAAATTCAACTAGCTCGTTGGCGTAGACAAGTTGCGCCATGCCCCCCATACCCGAGGGCATATCTCCTCGCAGAGCCACAAGGCGCGAAATACCCTGCGCCTTGTAGTCTTCGAGCAATTGCCCAATCGCGGCCTCGTCGTCGCCGCCAAAACTGAGGTGTGGGGCAGCTTCTATGCCGCTGCTTTGTAGGGAAGAGACGACACCGGCAGTGCTGTCCCGGGTCGAACCACCAGCGCCATAGGTCACCGAAAAAAATTCGGGACCCAGTGCGTTGAGGGCCGGCGTGGTCACATTAAGCAGTTTTTCTTTTCCCGCCTCTGTTTTAGGCGGAAAATATTCGAAGCTGATGCGAGGCTTGGTTGCAGGCATGGTCGATTAGTCCTAGTACTTATAGCTGTCAGGCTTGTAGGGACCATCTACATCGACATTGATGTATTTGGCCTGCTCGGGAGTGAGACGGGTTAGAACGCCGCCAAAACCTGCAACCATGTGTGCGGCAACTTCTTCGTCGAGCTTCTTCGGTAACACTTCGACACTTAGTGCGGAAGGCTTTAGAGCGGCCTCGAGGTTGGCAAACTTGCGCTCAAACAAATAAATCTGCGCTAATACCTGGTTGGCGAAGGAGCCGTCCATGATGCGCGAGGGGTGTCCTGTGGCGTTACCAAGATTGACCAGGCGGCCTTCGGACAGCAACAGTAAATAGTCGCCATCGGCACGATTGCGATATACCTTGTGCACCTGAGGCTTCACTTCTTCCCATTCCCAGTTCTCACGCATAAATGCGGTGTCAATCTCGTTGTCGAAATGACCGATGTTACACACCACGGCACCATTCTTTAACGCGCCCAGAATACTGGCATCGCACACATTGAAGTTGCCGGTTGTAGTAACCAGAAGATCGGTGTTTTGCAGCAGGGCGCGATTCAGGCAGCCGTCTGTCCCATCGTTAACACCATCAACAAACGGCGATACCAACTCAAATCCATCCATGCAGGCTTGCATAGCACAGATGGGGTCAATCTCCGCAACGCGCACGATCATGCCTTCCTGGTTGAGGGACTGGGCAGAACCCTTGCCCACATCGCCATAGCCGATAACGAGTGCTTTTTTGCCGGCCATCAGGTGGTCAGTGCCACGCTTAATGGCATCGTTCAGGCTGTGGCGGCAGCCGTATTTATTATCGTTCTTGGACTTGGTCACAGAATCGTTTACGTTCACAGCGGGTACTTTGAGAGTGCCCTCCTCCAGCATTTCCTGTAAGCGGTGCACGCCGGTAGTTGTCTCTTCTGTGATGCCGTGGATGTTGTCGAGCATGGCGGGGAATTTTTGGTGCAACATGCCGGTGAGGTCGCCGCCGTCGTCCAATACCATGTTGGCTTCCCAGGGCTGTCCGTCTTTCAAAATGGTTTGCTCCAGACACCAGTCGTATTCTTCTTCTGTTTCACCTTTCCAGGCGTAAACAGGTACACCTGCAGCGGCGATGGCTGCGGCGGCATGGTCCTGGGTGGAGAAGATATTGCACGAGGACCAGCGTACTTCGGCGCCCAGGTCGACCAGTGTCTCGATAAGAACACCGGTCTGGATTGTCATGTGGATACAGCCCAGAATTTTTGCTCCGGATAGAGGCTTGCCAGCGCTGTATTTGGCACGCATGGCCATGAGAGCTGGCATTTCTGTCTCAGCGATATCAAGTTCTTTGCGACCCCAGTCTGCTAGAGAGATGTCGGCTACTTTGTAGTCTTCGGTTACTTTTGTGTCCATTTTCGTATTCCTTTGAATTAATGATGTATTTGATATCTGCTCGGCTCTGCGTTGGTGTAGAAGCTTTTCGGGACTCGCCGTGAATCCATACCCATGGACCGGGGCAGGCTCTCCATGGAGGCTCTACGGCGACGTCCTTGTCGCCGAAGGTCCCGAAAAGCTTCTACACCAACACAGGGCCTGGTTCATTTGAATTTAAGATGCTCATTTATACTAGCGATAGAGGCGGATAGTAGTCGGTATACCTTTTCAGAGACGTCAGCGACATGGATGTCGCTGCCGAGCCTCCATGGATGGATTCACGGCGTGCTCTGAAAAGGTATACCGACTACTATCCGCCGTCTCACAACTAAAGCGCTGCTTTTAACACCTCAGCCTTATCAGTGTTCTCCCAGGTAAAATCAGAATCCTCGCGGCCAAAGTGCCCATAAGCAGCCGTCTTCTGGTAAATCGGCCGCTTCAGGTCCAGCATTTCAACCAGGCCTTTAGGCCGCAGCTCAAAATGCTCGCGCACCAGCTCAGCGATTTTCTCATCTGACAGTTTGCCAGTGCCAAAACTGTCCACCGATATGGACGTTGGCTCGGCAACACCTATGGCGTAAGAGATCTGGATCTCACAACGTTCGGCCAGACCTGCGGCGACAATATTTTTTGCCACATAACGACCGGCATAGGCTGCAGAGCGGTCAACTTTGGATGGGTCCTTGCCGGAGAAGGCGCCACCACCGTGGCGTGCCATACCGCCGTAAGTGTCTACAATAATCTTGCGCCCGGTGAGGCCGCAATCGCCAACCGGGCCACCGATGATGAACTGGCCGGTGGGGTTGATGTGATATTGAGTGTCTGCGTGCAGCCATTCGGCAGGCAACACATCCTTGATGATTAAATCGAGTACGCTGGTGCGGATGTCTGCCTGACTGATGTCTTCATCGTGCTGGGTAGACAGCACAACGGCGTCAATGCCGACAGGCTTGCCATTGTCATAACGTAGGGTTACCTGACTTTTGGCATCGGGACGCAACCAGGGCAGAACGCCATTTTTGCGTAGCTCTGCCTGCTTTTGTACCAGCAAGTGTGAGTAGTAGATGGGCGCGGGCATCAGTACGCTGGTTTCATTGGTGGCGTAACCGAACATCAGTCCCTGGTCACCGGCACCTTGCTCCTTGGCGTCGCCCTCATCGACGCCCATCGCGATGTCGGGGGATTGTTTGCCGATAGCGTTTAGCACTGCGCAGGAAGCGCCGTCAAAGCCCACATCGGAGCTGTCATACCCGATATCCAATATAACTTTGCGTACTACATCTTCCAGCTCTATGTAGGTGGATGTGGTGACTTCACCGGCAATGACGACCATGCCGGTCTTTACCAAGGTTTCTACCGCAACCCGGGCGTTTTTGTCATCTTTGAGGATGGCGTCGAGGATGGCATCGGAAATTTGATCTGCCATTTTATCAGGGTGGCCTTCGGAAACGGACTCCGATGTGAATACTGAGTTCTTGTTCATACTTGTTACCTTTCCTGGTTTGTCTTTGTGTTGTGTGAGTGGCCAAACAGGCGCACTTGTATTTGAAATCCGTTGCGCTGTGCCAGGTAGACACTGGTGATGTCTTCGAGACCGGCGTCGCTGGCCCACTGGGCGAGGTCTTCGGGTTCAAAGCCCAGCCACAGGTCGCCGCAGTTTTCTCTTGCCCAGCCCTGATCGTGGCTGCACAGGTCGGTTACCAGTACGACCCCACCAGGATTCAGGCAACTCGCCACATCAGAAAATATCTGCGCCGGAGACGGGGTGTGGTGTAGCACCATGTTGATAACAATGCAGTCAGCCTGCAGGCGCTGTAACTCTCTTGATCCGGTGTCGCCGTGAATGTATGTGATATTTCCCAGATTGGCGGAAGCGGCGTTGCTGCGAGCCTGCTCCAACATTTCAGCCGCGTTATCCAGTGCAACCACTTGATCAAACTGCGCACTCAGCTCGTTCAGGAAAGATCCATCACCGGGTCCAACTTCCAGGGCGACGCCATGATGCTCCAGCGGCGCGTCGCGTAATACCTGAGCTACGGTGTCTGCATATTGGGTATAGCTGGCAATCAGGTCTTGCTGCTGCTGGAATTTGTGGGCATTTTGGGCGAAGAAGCTGTAGGAGTTCTCCACGCGCTGTTCGTATAGAGTAGCCATGGCATTCTGCGCAGCCGATGGTAGTTCTATGTTGTCCACCGACTCAAAAATCTGGCTTTTGAGCGCTGCCAGCTCTCCACTGGTTCCTCGCTCGCTACGGCGGTAAAAAATTGAATTTCCCTCGCGTCGAGTAGCAACCAATCCGGCGCCCGCCAGCACCTTTAGATGGTGGCTAAGAGCGGGTTGGCGAATATTAAAAATGCTGCACAGCTCCGATACGCCGAAGGATTCGTTTTTCAGTCCGCGCAATACTTGCAGGCGCAGAGGATCGGAGCTGGCCTTGCATAAATTTGCGAGGGCATCGAGCTGGTTTGTACAAGTGGGCTGCTCTATATCTGCCCTTTGATTGGTTGCGATGGATACCATGGCGGGCGATTCTATCAGGCCTTTGTATCTATATCAAAATTATTCGATATAGATTTGAGCGCGAAAATACATCGCGGTCTGTGAAGTCAACTATCTCGGCCACAATAGCAATTAGCGTTTGCTGTAAGGCCCCGCATACGCGAAAATAGCGCCCTCATTTTGAGCCTTCCGGGCTAGCCGCCCTACTTCTGGAGAAATCAATGTCATCCCGCATCGATCTAGCTAACGCAATCCGAGCCCTGAGCATGGATGCAGTACAACGCGCTAACAGTGGCCACCCCGGTGCACCCATGGGTATGGCTGATATAGCCCAGGTCCTTTGGAATGACTATTTACAGCATAATCCAGCGAACCCCGAGTGGCCCAATCGCGATCGCTTTGTGTTGTCCAACGGCCACGGTTCCATGCTCATCTATTCTCTGTTGCACCTCACCGGTTACGATTTGGATATTGAGGAGCTCAAGAATTTCCGCAAGATGCACAGCAAGACACCCGGCCACCCTGAGTATGGATATACCCCGGGTGTTGAAACAACCACGGGCCCGCTGGGTCAGGGCATAAGCAATGCCGTGGGCATGGCGCTGGCAGAGAGGGTGTTGGCGGCCCAGTTTAATCGACCAAATTATGCAGTAGTTGATCACTATACCTACACATTTGTGGGAGATGGCTGCTTAATGGAAGGTATTTCGCACGAAGTTTGTTCTTTGGCTGGAACACTGGGCCTTGGAAAACTCGTGGCGTTCTACGATGACAACAATATTTCTATTGATGGTGAAGTGGGCGGGTGGTTCACCGATGATACGCCTGCGCGTTTTGAAGCCTATGGCTGGCAGGTTATCGCCGACGTTGATGGGCACAACCCTGACGCAGTCAGCGCCGCGGTTGAAGCTGCCCGAAGTGAAAGCGGCAAACCCACGTTGATCTGCTGCAAGACATTGATTGGCAAGGGCTCCCCCAATAAGCAGGGCACGGCGGCCTGCCACGGTGCCGCGCTGGGCGCCGACGAAGTAGCCGCTACCCGAGAGGCACTGGGCTGGAAGTATGAGCCCTTTGTTATCCCGGATGAAATCTATGCCGGGTGGAGCGCTTTGGACAAAGGCGCAGCAGCAGAGTCTTCGTGGAATGACTTAATGCAATCCTATGCCGCAGCTCATCCTGAGTTAGCCGGTCAACTTCAGCGTCGCCTTCGCGGAGACCTGCCGGAAGACTTCAGTGAGCAGGCAGCGGCTTATGTTGCCCAGTGCCAGGAAAGTGGCGATAGCATAGCGTCGCGCAAGGCTTCGCAAAATTGCCTGAATGCATTCGGTCCCCTGTTGCCAGAACTGCTGGGCGGCTCCGCTGACCTGGCCGGGTCAAACCTTACACTCTGGAGCGGCTCTGAAGGTATTAGCGCTGAGGATGCCAGTGGCAACTACATTTACTACGGCGTGCGCGAGTTTGGTATGTCAGCCATTATGAACGGCATCGCCCTGCACGGTGGCTTTGTCACTTACGGCGCCACCTTCCTGATGTTTATGGAGTATGCCCGCAATGCCGTACGCATGGCGGCATTAATGAAACAGCCCGCCATTTTTGTTTATACCCACGACTCCATTGGCCTGGGTGAGGACGGCCCAACCCACCAGCCGGTAGAACAACTCACCGCGCTGCGTTCAACACCCAATCTGCATACCTGGCGTCCCTGTGACACGGTCGAGTCTGCTGTTTGCTGGAAATCAGCGATAGAGCGTAGTGATGGCCCCAGCGCCCTGGTTTTCTCCCGCCAAGGTTTGCCGCACCAGGCACGCAGTGAGTCACAAGTAGCCGATATTGCTAGAGGTGGTTATGTATTGCGCGATACCGACGGCGCTGTTGACGCTATTTTAATCGCCACGGGCTCGGAAGTAGGGTTGGCAATGTCGGCTGCTGACGCGCTCGCTGCCAAGGGTGTAAATGCGCGCGTGGTTTCTATGCCTTGCGCTGAAGTGTTTTCCCAGCAGGATGCAGGCTACCGCGAGGCAGTGTTGCCCAGTGATGTCTTGGCCAGAGTGGCGGTAGAGGCACTACACGCAGACTTCTGGTACAAATTTGTTGGCTTGGACGGTCGGGTTGTGGGAATGACCAGCTTTGGTGAGTCCGCACCCATTGATGACCTGATGCAGCACTTTGGCTTCACTGTGGATAACGTAGTGGCAACAGTCGAAGATGTATTGCTATAGCGGCCAGCTGTTTTGTTAAGGCTGGCAATAAATGGCTACGGGCGAATTGGCCGCTGCGTACTGCGGGCTTTGTATGAAAGCCCCCTGCGTGACTCGCTGGAAATTGTGGCAATCAATGAGCTGGCCGATGCCCGCACTGTAGAGCATCTGAGCAAGTATGACTCAACCCACGGCCGCTTTCCCGGCACAATCAGCCGTGTGGGTGAAACCTTGCATGTTAACGGCGATGAAATTTCACTGCTGCACAGAGCCAACATTGAAGATTTGCCCTGGTCGGACTTGGGTGTTGATATCGTATTGGAATGTACAGGCGCTTTTTCTGATCGACAAGCGGCACAGAAGCATTTGCTCAGTGGCGCGCAAAAGGTCCTGTTCTCCCAGCCAGCCCAGCCCGATGTGGATGCAACAGTGGTTTACGGTGTCAATCACCAGGAGCTGCGGGCGCAACACCAAATAGTGTCCAGTGCCTCCTGTACGACCAATGGCATCGTGCCCGTTATAGCGGCATTGCACGACGCAGTAAGTATAGAGGCCGGTACCATCACAACTATTCACTCTGCGATGAATGATCAGCCGGTGCTGGATGCCTATCACCACACCGATTTACGCAAAACGCGGGCCTCTTCACAGTCTATTATTCCGGTGGACACCGCTCTGGCACTAGGCGTGGACCGTGTACTTCCGGCTCTGGCAGGGCGATTTACAGCCCAGGCGCTGCGTGTTCCCACCTTGAATGTCTCCGCTATGGATCTCACTGTTATGGTGAGCACTAATACTGATGCGCAGAACGTCAATGCGGCGTTGGAAAATGCCGCCCTTAACGACTATAGCGGCGTGCTCGGTTTTACCACAGAACTGCTGGCTTCCTGCGATTTCAATCATGACGCGCGATCCAGTATTGTGGACGCCAACCAGACTCTGGTAAGTGGAGAGCGTCTGGTAAAAGTGTTGATCTGGTTTGACAATGAATGGGCTTACGCCAATCGCATGCTGGATGTGGTTAGCTATTGGGGCGGGCTTAAAACCGACAGGGCAAAGCAACAGGAATAAAGATGAGTTTGAAGATGAAATTGATGAGTGAACAGAATCTTCAGGGCAAGCGCGTGCTCATTCGCGAAGACCTGAATGTACCTCTGAAAGATGGGGTTGTGAGCAGCGATGCACGAATCCGGGCGGCGCTGCCCAGTATTGAAGCTGCGCTTAATGCTGGTGCCAGTGTCATCGTAATGTCTCACCTGGGTCGCCCCGTAGAGGGCAAGTTTGACGCACAGTTTTCCCTGGCACCCGTGGTAGATCATCTGTCTGCTCTGTTGGCCAAGCCAGTGCAGTTGCTAGCGAACTGGCGCGATGGCGTTGAGTTGGCTGCTGGCGAGATTGCGGTACTGGAAAATGTTCGCTTCAATTCGGGTGAGAAGGCGGATGATGAAGCGCTGGGTAAGGCCTATGCCAGTTTGTGTGACGTGTTTGTTATGGATGCTTTTGGCACCGCCCACCGGGCCCAGGCCTCTACTCACGCGGTGGCCAAATTTGCACCGATCGCTTGTGCAGGGCCCTTGTTGGAGCGCGAGCTCACGGCTTTGAAGCAAGCGCTAGCTAACCCCAAGCGGCCTATGGTTGCTATAGTTGGTGGCTCTAAGGTGTCCACCAAGCTCACGGTCCTTGAGTCTTTGGTAGAGCAGGTAGATCAATTGATTGTTGGGGGTGGCATAGCCAATACCTTTCTGGCGGCCAGTGGCCAGCCCGTGGGAAAGTCACTGTGCGAGGCCGACCTTATCGACACGGCTAAGACCCTGATGGAAAAGACCTTCATTCCACTCCCGCCCGATGTGGTTACAGCTCCAGAGTTTTCCTCTGATGCCCCCGCCACGCTGAAGCTGGCGAGTGACGTGAATGAAGATGAAATGATTTTCGATATTGGCCCAAAGTCCTGTGCAGAAATTACTGATATCCTCCTCAACGCCGGCACCATATTATGGAATGGTCCGGTGGGTGTTTTTGAGTTCGACCAGTTTGCCGCAGGTACCGAGGCGGTGGCCGGGGCGATTGCAAAAAGCGAAGCCTTTTCTCTGGCTGGCGGCGGCGATACATTGGCGGCCATTGATAAATTTGGCATTGCCGACCGTGTTTCCTATATTTCTACAGGTGGCGGCGCGTTTCTGGAGTACGTCGAAGGCAAGACTTTGCCCGCGGTGGCAATGTTGGAACAGCGCGCCAATTAAGACTCAACAATTTAGCTATATACAGAAGGAAGAATGACATGGCATTAATCAGTTTGCGGCAGTTGTTGGATCACGCGGCGGAAAACTCCTATGGCGTACCCGCTTTTAACGTCAATAACCTGGAGCAGACCCGGGCGATTATGGAGGCGGCAGATGAAACCAATTCACCGGTTATCATGCAGGCCAGCGCCGGTGCAAGAAAGTACGCCGGAGCACCCTTTCTGCGCCACCTGATGGCGGCCGCTATCGAGGAGTTTCCGCATATTCCTGTGGTCATCCACCAGGATCACGGAATGTCCGCGGCAATCTGTCAGCGCTCCATCCAGTTGGGTTTTAGCTCAGTGATGATGGACGGCTCTCTGGGTGAAGATGGTAAGACGCCTATGGATTATGACTACAATGTGGCGGTTACCCGTCAGGTAGTTGAAATGTCCCACGCTTGTGGTGTCTCGGTGGAAGGTGAGTTGGGCTGTCTGGGCTCTCTGGAGACTGGCGAAGCCGGCGATGAAGACGGCAGTGGTGCCGAGGGTGTGCTGAGTCACGACCAGTTGCTCACCGACCCGGAAGAGGCCGCACAATTTGTTGCAGCCACCGGCGTAGATGCGTTGGCTATCGCCTGCGGTACCAGTCACGGTGCCTATAAATTTAGCCGCCCGCCCACGGGTGACATTCTGGATATCGCCCGCATCGCAGAAATTAATGCCCGCATTCCCAACACTCATCTGGTGATGCACGGCTCCTCTTCAGTGCCCCAGGAGTGGCTGGCCATAATTAACCAGTATGGCGGTGAAATTCCAGAGACCTATGGGGTTCCAGTAGAGCAGATTCAGCAAGGTATTCGCCACGGTGTGCGCAAAGTGAACGTTGATACTGACTTGCGCTTGGCCTCAACGGGTGCAGTTCGACGCTTTTTGGCGGAAAACCCAGCGGCCTTTGACCCGCGTGCCTATCTAAAAGAAACCATCAAGGCGATGAAGGACATCTGCACCGATCGCTACACGGCTTTCGGTTCGGCAGGTCAGGCGAGCAAGATAAAGGTTGCATCACTGGACGATATGCAATCGGCATATGACGCCGGTGAGTTGACCGCCAAGATAAGCTAGAGCGCATGGCGAGGCCTGACACAGCTTCACTGGCGGCATTGAGAGACAATATGCCGCCTTATAGTGAGGCGGTTGAGCCCTCCCCTGAGCTGGTCGATTTCTGCCAGTATTACGGTATAGACTTCACGGACTGTTTTGCCGCAGTAGAACATCGCATCGGGAGTGTCAGATCCGGTCAATATTCTCTGGCAGTGCACAGCTATCAGCAGCCCGGGGCGACTAGCAATCTGTTGTTGGTTCACGGTTATCTCGATCACAGCGGCCTGTTCGGTGAGCTCATTAAATATGGCCTGAATAGCGGCTGCAATGTGGTTGTTTTTGATCTCCCGGGTCACGGCCTGTCCAGCGGTGAGCCAGCGGCCATCGATGACTTTAAGGAATATAGTCTAGCTGTTTCTTCTGTACTCGCTGCGGCCGACCTCCCTGACCTACCCTGGTGGGCAGCGGCCCAGAGCACGGGCTGTTCGGCACTGATGGAGCTTTCACGCAGCACAAACTGGCCCTTTCGAACCGCTGTCTTCCTTGCCCCGCTTATTCGTCCCAAGGGCTGGCGACAGATCCGTATTGCCTACGCCCTTTTGCATCGCTTTATAGATGGCACCAAGCGCAATTTTGCGGAGAACTCCTCCAATAAAAATTTTCTCGCCTTTATCCGCCAGGACCCTCTGCAGAGCAAAAAGATTTCTGTGCGCTGGGTTGGAGCCCTGAAACGTTGGTTGGCTGACCTGCCGATGAAAGATTTGGGGATGGGGCCAATTCTTGTTTTGCAGGGTGATGCGGACGAAACTGTGGCGTGGCGCAGGAACATGATAGATATATCCACTCTGGCCCCGGACTGCAAAATAATATACTTGAAAGGCGCCGGGCATCATCTGGCAAATGAGTCAGATGAAATGAGAGCTAGATATTTGCCCGAAATTGATGTCTATTTGAAAGACTTATTGTCTTAGAGGGCATGGAGATGGAGTTTTCACCGCACCTGGTTAGACGAATTCTGGCGTTGACCCTAGTATTGCTTGTGAGTGCCTGTGCCACGAAACCTCCGATTGACCGCTTGGCCACTATCTCTCGCGATGAACTGCTTAGCGGAGCTGCTCTGGGAATTTCACCCGACGCACAGGGCGTAGATGTAGATGTTCTGGCTGTTAATGATGACATGCGCGCCTTTTTGGCAAGCCACGTTCCCGCTAGTATCAATGATAAGCAGAAGGTGGAGGCAATACTCGCCGGCCTGTTGGAGGAGGGCCTGGACCTCAGGTATAACAATTTCAAAACCTATACCGCTGAAGAGGCTTTCTATCAAAAGGAGGGCAACTGTCTCTCATTCACTAATTTGTTTGTCGCTTTAGCCAGGAGCGCCGGTGTAGAGGCCGAATTTCAAGCGGTTGATATACCCCCGAGTTGGTCGCTGGACGGCTCAACTTATATGAACAACAAGCACCTGAATGTCATAGTGAACCTAACCGGCAGAAATCAAATTATTGATTTTGACATGTCTTCGTTTGACCTCGATTATCATCATTACAGCATCTCTGACGAAGCGGCTCTTGCTCAGTTTCATAACAACTTAGGCGTCTATTGGCTAGGTCAGCAAGATCTAAGCCTTTCTTTTCTGCATTTTCGCAAAGCGCTGAGTTTGGAAAAACGAACAGGTTATTTCTGGACTAACCTGGGTACTTTATACCGTAGGGCGGGTTTTCCTTATCGGGCAGAAGCCGCATTTCTCTACGCGGTAGATGTAGATGATGACGCGACAGCACAAAGCAACCTTGCCAGGCTGTATGATGAACTCAACGAGC
Organism: Halieaceae bacterium; assembly: GCA_016744355.1. Classification (GTDB taxonomy): domain Bacteria; phylum Pseudomonadota; class Gammaproteobacteria; order Pseudomonadales; family Halieaceae; genus JBALVT01. Next base: position 4,724 of record JADGEN010000038.1, on the reverse strand, counting down.
CTGAATTGTCAGCCTACTATGCTGCACAGGTTGAACTGTTCCGCCGTAAAAACCCATACTATCTCTATGACTTGGCACAAAAAGCCTATGCTCAGAAAGATTATGAAGAAGTAAGGCAACTAATGCTGATTGCCACTCGACGACGAGATGATGAGCATACTTTTCATCGCTTGCTGGGACTGGGTTATATGCAGACGGGGCAGCTTGATAAAGCGAAGGCACAATTCATTCGAGCCGCAGACTTAGCTACAAATGATATCCAGCGTGAACAATATAACCACAAACTCGAATTATTAGCGGCTCGCTGATTGCCAGGGAAAAACAGCTTATGACTAGTTCAACACAGGAGCCAAGTGTCTCTGTTGACTGGGATGTCTATTGGCGGGGTGTTCAGGGAAATGGAGAACATCAAAATGGCGGGCCTGAAGAGACCGCTTTATCCGAATTCTGGGAATCGGTATTTGGGCAATCACTTGCCGGTGTGGGGCGAAATCGACTATTGGATTTAGCGTGTGGCAATGGGGCAGTAACCGGTCATGCTATGAAAATTATGCCCAGTGCGCAGTATTATTGTGTTGACTCCTCTTTTTCCGCTACACAGGAATTACAAAAACGTTATCCGCAAAGTACTTGTGCCGCCGCAGACGTTTTGCAAACTCCCTTTATCTCGGGGAGCTTTCACTACGTCTGTAGTCAGTTTGGTATTGAATACGCTGGCTGGGAAGCGGTTGGAGAAGCCTTACGATTACTCGCTCCGCAGGGGACACTTGCGCTTGTTTTACATATGCACTGCGGTGCGATCTATAAAGAGTGTGATCAAAGTGTAAGGGCAATTGACGCAATTAAAGAAACCAGTGTGTTGCCGCTGGCCTCTGCTGCGTTTAGCGCAGGATTCGCGTTGAATGCGGGGAGCGGCAGTGTGGCGGACTTCAAAGCTGCAGAGAAAAGCTTCACGCCTGCGGTACGAGGCTTGGAGGCGATTATGCGAGAGATGGGCCCAAACGTTGCCACAGGGTTACCGCAGCAGCTGTACCGCGACATATCGTATATGTATCGAAATATGTCGGCTTATGATGCTAAAGAAGTGGCAAGCTGGGTAGAGGGAATGGCAAAGGAACTGGATGCCTTTCGGGGGAGGATGTCATCAATGCTGGACGCCGCGCTCGACGGCAGCACGCTAAGTAAAGTTATAGATCTCGTTACTGCACAAGGCGTCTCTATTATGCGGCAGGACACGCTGACGATGGGGAGCAATCAAGAGCCGTTTGCCTGGGCCCTGGTTTGCAAGCGAGACTAAGAGCTTCTCTAGCCGCCAGGAGGTGAAGACCCTTGGGTGGCTTCTCGTTGAATCGCACTGGTCGCTTCATTTGCGTCTCTAGCCTGCTGAGCCCATTGCTTGTTTGTTTTGCACATTTCGGAACTCAGTCGTGTGCCGGTTTTGGTAACTTTCTTGCAGGTCATTTCGTCTGGATTGTGTACATAATCTTTATCAAATTTTGAGGTGTCTACGCCGGTGAGAGGCGAGCAAGCCTGCAACAGAATCGAAAAAATAAAAAGCAACGCGCCGGTGGAAAGTTTGACCATGAGAACCTCTTAGATATTGCGAAGAAGGAGTGTTGCAGATAGAGTGATGTGAGTCAAATTTCACCTAATTTTAAGCTTATTCTGTACATTTGATGCCCCGCCAGTTTGCTGAAAATTAGTCGTTTGGGCTCAAGCCCTGGAAGAGGTTTCTACTCCTATGTCAGATCAGTTAAGTCACGCCAAAGAATTATATGCGCGGGGGCAGCTTGTTGAGGCCGAACGGATATTCAGCAGCGCGCTTGAAAATACGGCCTCCCGCACAGAGGCGCTGCAGTTCCTGACCATGCTCTATCTGCGGTCGGATCGCCCGACCGAAGCTCTCTCATGCTTGCAACAGCTTGTTCAGCTCTTTCCCGATGAGCCCTTGTATAGTGATCGTCTCGCTAGCTTGCTTCATGGGCGTGGAGATGGAGAAGAGGCGGTACAGGTCTACCAACGCTTGCTGGAGCGACGGCCGGAGCTAGTAGACACACGCTACAATATGGCGCGTCTGCTGAGGACATTGGGCCGGTATCGTGAGTCTCTAGCGCATTATTATCGAGCATTGGATGACGGCATATCCCAACCCGAGGAGTTATACTCCAACATAGCCTCTATATATTCAAAGCTGCATCGCGAAGACGATGCGAGAGAGGCACTTAAACAAGCGCTGGAGTGCAAGATAAACTACATTCCAGCCCTGTATAACCTTGGCTTACTGGAAGAGGAGCATGGAGATTGGTCTGCAGCCGGTGAACTATTTCGGAAAATCCTTAAGCAAGATCCAAACCATACTGAAGCATTATTGCGACTGGTTCACGGTCAGAAACTTCACACAGCTAATGACCCATTATTGGCCGAGTTACAGAGAGTATTAAAGCTGACAGGTGATCAACCCAGAGCCCAGGAAGATCTGCATTTTGGCTTGGGCAAGGGGCTTGATGATTGTGGTAAATACGACACCGCGTTTGAGCACTACCAAGTAGGCAATACAATTTCCCAAAAGCGAATGGGCAGCTATGACAGGCGGGCTCAAGAGTCCACTATCGCACAGCTTAAGACTGCCTTTTCGTCGCAGTCACTGCGCGGAATCGAGCCCGCATCAGAGGCTGAGCCTGTATTTATTTGTGGCATGTACAGGTCTGGGACAACCTTGTTAGAGCAAATGCTGGCTGCTCATCCGGATATTGTGGCGGGCGGCGAGATTCATTTTTTTGACCGTGAATCACTGCAGTTTGCGTCCATGCCTGAAGAGAGTCACAGGAAAAATCTTGCCAGGCATTACCTTGATTTACTAGAGAATTTATTTCCCGGCACCCACAGGGTCACAAATAAAATGCCGGACAATTTTCTTCATCTTGGGCTTATCAAAGCACTGTTTCCCAACGCCAAAATTATTCATATGCAGCGTAATATTCTGGATAATTGTTTATCTGTTTACTTCCAGCAGATTAGTGGTAGCCAGCGTAAGTATGGGAATGACCTGATGGCTATCGCCCATTATTACGGGCAGTACCGAGCAATAATGAGTCACTGGCTAGCAATTTTGGATTCAAATATTATTAGTGTTAATTACGAGGACATGGTGTCAGGACCGGAGGCTACAGTCAGACATGTTCTACACTTTCTAGGCTTGGACTGGCATCCGGCTTGTATGGATTATCAGCACGCTAATAATAGGGTGCAGACGGCCAGTTACTGGCAAGTGCGCCAGCCACTCTATAGTTCTTCTATAGGTCGAAGTAGTAATTATCGGAAGAGTCTTGGCGAGATAGAAGAGTATTTTCGGGGTTTGAATCTGGGTCTATAGGGGATAAGGTTTCAGCGCCTCGCTTTGATCACAAGTACGCAGCCATAAAAAAAGGCCAACAACTGTTGGCCTTTTTAGTAATTCGGTTCGCCTATCCGGCAAAGCCGGATAGGCGAGAGTCGTTAATTAGAAACCGACGCTTACACCTACAAACATGTAACGACCCAGAGCATCATACATTCCTGGGAATACGTTGCCGTTACCATTAATAGATGATCCGGCAGCACCGCCAGCAATAGGTGGCTCTTCATCGAATACGTTATTTACGCCAAGACGTACCGACGTAAATTCGTTGAAGTCCCAGAACGCGCTCAGGTCAAAGTAGTTCACTTCGTCCAAATCGAGATTGCCGTTCAGATCTTCGACTTCACCGATGTAACGCCACATTGCAGATGCAGTGATGTTCCAGGGTGTTAGCCATGTTGCGCGCAAATTGTTCTGGTACTCAGGTGTTGGGTAACCACAATCTCCACCCCAGTTGCCTTTACAATCGACAGTAGGTGCGCCCTTCAACTCTTGCTGGTCCCACTTGGTGATGACACCTGCAATGTTATTGAAGGTCAAGCTACCCATGTCACCCAGTTCCAGGTTGTAGTCTACGATGATGTCAAAGCCTTCGACCTCTTCAATAGCCAGGTTGTCGTTTAAAGCTACGACTTGACCGCTATTGTTAACATCGGATCCAATCCATAGGTCGCCAGATTTACCACGATTCACCAGGCTACACTGTCCTTCATCACCGTCCAGGCACTGATTGAGAATAAATTCAGGGCCAAGATTATTGATGCCCTTTTCTATCTCAATGCTGTACCAGTCCACGGATACGACCAATCCTTCTGCAAACTCTGGAGACCAGATAATTCCAGCGGAGTAGGTGTCGGCTTCTTCAGGCGACAGATCCGGGTTGCCCCCTTGCAGGTAGTTGTACTGACCAGCAGGTGAATTAGATATGTTGCCGTACTGTGCAGCTGTTACACCGCTGCGTGCACAATCTGCCGCACTACGGGATGGTGATGCGCCACCACATGGATCTTCATCCATATCAAACAAGTTAAGGCCCTGTGGCAAAAACAGTTCTTGCACGTTGGGCGCCCGAACAGCTCGCTGGTAGCTGGCACGTAGCTTAACGCTATTGTTGATGGCCCAGCCGCCGCGAATACCGTAGGCGTCTGTAGTTTCACCTGTGGAATAGTCAGAGTAGCGATAACCCACATCCAGAGCTAACTCTTGAGCCCAATCCGCATTCTCAACCAGCGGGATATTGGCTTCGAAGAAAACTTCGTTTACGTCATAGCCGCCACTAACAGGGCCGGTTGCGCCGCCTTGACCTGCGCCCAAACCGTTGCGGAAG
>JADGEN010000037.1 GCA_016744355.1 Halieaceae bacterium | reverse complement strand
CTGTAGCACCGTCATGAATTGCTTTGAGACTGTAAACCACTGAGCCGGACTCGTTTGGTTAAACCGACTAATTTCTGAGTCTGTTCGATAGGTAGACATGCTGCGATTAACGTTATCGAGAACCTTTGTAATCGCCTGCTGAACCTCGCCCGGTGACACATCGCGCAACTCCCCTGCCCGGGTGTAAGTTACATGCCACGTCGTACCCATGGTTTGACCCGACAACTCGTGCACTTGTTGCTCAGGTGCACAAGCTTGCAGCATTGCGCAGACCAAAAGCACATAACAAAAAAGCCACCTTCTCAAGTGGCTTTTCCCAAGGGCATCGGCTTTCATCTAAGCGCCGAGGCTGTTACGCCTCTGGTTTTATCCGCCAAAATCATCGAGGAAAATACTGTCGGATTCGACACCTAATTCTGTAAGCATCTGGATAACAGCAGCGTTCATCATTGGAGGCCCACACATATAGTATTCGCAATCTTCAGGCGCAGGGTGATCCTTGAGGTATTGCTCAAACAGAACATTGTGAATAAAACCTGTCAGCCCATCCCAATTGTCTTCTGGCTGTGGGTCGGACAAAGCGACATGCCAATCGAAGTTTTCATTCTCCCTGGCCAACATGTCGTACTCGTCCTGGTAGAACATTTCCTTTAAAGACCTGGCGCCGTACCAGAAGGAAATTTTGCGACTACTATGCAGACGCTTGAGCTGATCGAACAAATGCGAGCGCATGGGGGCCATACCGGCACCACCGCCGATAAAGACCATCTCAGCTTCGGTTTCTTTGGCAAAGAAGTCACCAAACGGACCATAAACTTTAACTTTGTCACCGGGCTTTAAATCGAACACCCATGAAGACATGATGCCAGGTGGAATCCCTTCACTGCCAGGAGGTGGTGTGGCGATACGAATGTTAAATTTAACAATGCCCCTCTCCTCCGGATAATTGGCCATGGAGTAAGCGCGAATTGTTGTATCTTTAACAATGGACTCATGCTTGAAAAAACCGAAGTGATTCCAGTCACCCAAATACTCTTCACCGATATCAAAGTCAGAATATTTAACATGATGTGGAGGGCATTCCAGTTGCACATATCCGCCCGCGCGAAAATCGACATTTTCGCCTTCAGGCAGCTTCAAGGTTAATTCCTTGATAAAAGTCGCCACGTTGTCGTTGGCTTCGACCGTGCACTCCCACTGTTTTACGCCGAAAACTTCTTCGGGAACTTCAATCGACATATCCTGTTTTACAGCTGTCTGGCAGCTCAAACGCCAGCCATCAACTGCATCGCGGCGTGTAAAGTGACCTTCTTCAGTTGGAAGCATAGAACCACCCCCCTCTGTGACAATACACTTACACTGCGCGCAAGTGCCACCGCCGCCACAAGCCGAGGGCAAAAACAAATCAGCTTCCGAAAGTGTCTGTAGTAATTTGCCTCCTGCCGGAACCGTTACGCTGCGCTCACCATTGATTAAGATGGTTACATCGCCGGTGCTAACCATGCGGGCGCGCGCAAAAAGAATAATCAGAACCAGCGCCACCATCACTACCGTGAACATGCCGACACCAAATACAATTGTCATATCCATATCAGTCTAAATCCGCCTGCTTATATGTCTATGCCGCCGAAGGACATAAAGCCCAACGACATCAGACCAACTGTGATAAAGGTAATACCCAGGCCTTGCAGCCCCTCGGGTATATCGCTGTACTTCAATTTCTCGCGTATGCCAGCAAGTGCAACGATGGCCAGACCCCAGCCAACACCGGAACCCACACCAAACACGACACTTTCTGAGAAATTGTAATCTCGCTCAACCATAAACAGGGCGGCGCCCATAATTGCGCAGTTAACCGTGATTAATGGCAGGAATACACCCAACGCGTTGTAAAGCGCGGGCACATATTTATCGAGAAACATTTCCATGATCTGGACAATCGCCGCAATAACGCCGATATATGAAAGCAGGCCAAGGAAACTGAGATCGAGGTCGGGGTATCCGGCCCAGGCTAGCGCGCCATCCGCTAGCAGGTAGTGGTAGATCAAATTGTTGACTGGCACCGTTATGGCCAAAACCACAATAACCGCAATACTCAAACCAAGCGCGGCTTGTATCTTCTTTGATATTGCAAGAAAGGTACACATGCCCAGGAAAAACGACAGCGCCATGTTCTCTATAAAAATAGAGCGGACAAAAAGGCTTAGATAATGTTCCATTTACGCGCCCTCCTCTATAGCCGTGTGCTTGGCCATTGTGAACTCAGGTGCTTCAACCTGTTCTTTTTTAACGCTACGCAATGCCCAGATAAAAAAGCCTATCAGGAAAAATGCACTTGGAGGTAACAGCAGCAGACCATTCGGTACGTACCAACCGCCTTCAGTTACCAGCGGCAGTATTTCAAAACCAAACAATTTACCGGAGCCGAAAAGTTCACGCACAACAGCGACGCTAAGCAGTACCACGCTGTAACCCAGACCGTTGCCAATTCCATCGACAAAGCTGGCTACGGGCGGGTTCTTCATCGCAAATGCTTCCGCCCTACCCATTACGATACAGTTAGTGATAATCAACCCCACAAAGACCGACAATTGCTTACTGATGCCGTAGGCGACAGCCTTAAGAACCTGATCCACGACTATCACCAATGAGGCGATAATAATCATCTGCACGATAATACGTATGCTGCCGGGAATCTGGTTACGGATCATTGATATAAAGTAGCTGGAAAATGCAGTTACCAGGGTCAGTGCGATGCACATGACGATGGTCACCTGCAACGAAGAGGTCACCGCAAGCGCGGAACAAACTCCCAGAATTTGCAGTGCAATCGGGTTTTCCTTAAAGATTGGGGTCAATAAGGTTTCTTTAGTTGTTGAAGTCATCTCAAGCCTCCCCGGATTTCAAATTAGTCAGGAATGCCTGAAAACCATCTTCGCCTAGCCAGAAACGAACCAGATTAGTAACGCCTCTTGCCGTCAAAGTAGCGCCTGATAGGCCGTCAACCTGCCATGGAGCATCGTTACTCTGCTTGTCTACGGTTCCCTTGATCAACCCTATTTCTACGCTGTCATTTCTATAGACTTGTTTTCCGGGCCACACAGACTTCCAGCGTGGGTTATCTACTTCTCCACCCAACCCTGGCGTTTCGCCGTGTTCATAAAAACCCAATCCAGCGATTGTATTACCATCTGATTCCAGTGCTACAAAACCGTAGAGTGTCGACCACAGTCCATAACCTCTTACAGGTAGTATTACCTTGTCGAACTCACCAGGCACGGGCTCCACCAGGTAGACAACAGCATAATTTTCCCTACGCCCAATTTTGGCCGTGTCGCGGTCCGCTCCCAGAGCCTCTGACTGCGCCGAATCTTTGGAGGCCTTTTTCTGGTTGTACTTCTCAGGGTCAACGTCATCGGTAAACTTGCCGGTACGAAGATCGACAACCCGGGAAGAAATCAGGGCGAATTGCTCGTCGATACTTTTACTCTCGTCGAGCATACCCGCAGCGGCTAGAATATTGCGTTTTTTGTCCAGAGCTTTGTTTTCTTCCTGCTTGGGTTTGAGCATTACCGCTGCCATCGACACGATAACCGAACAAACCAGGCACAGGGCCAAAGCCATGAGCAGCGTTCTTGATACGCTGTCTTTATTTGACACGGGCAAGCCTCCGTTTGATGTTGGCCTGAACCACAAAGTGGTCCATCAGGGGAGCAAACAGGTTGGCAAACAATATCGCCAGCATGATGCCCTCGGGAAAGGCGGGGTTAACCACGCGAATCAAAACCGTCATCAGGCCTATTAATATGCCGTAGGCCCATTTCCCGGTGTTTGTCATGGCAGCCGACACTGGATCAGTGGCCATAAATATCATGCCGAAGGCAAAGCCTCCGGTAACCAAGTGCCAATACCAGGGCATCGCAAACGATGGATTGCCGCTGGAACCAATAGTATTAAACAGGAAGGAGAGTGCCATCATACCGATCATCACGCCGCCCACAATACGCCATGAGGCTATACGGGTCGCCAGCAGCAACACCCCACCCAGCAGTATAGCCAAGGTCGATGTTTCACCAATCGAGCCGGACATACCACCTAAAAACGCATCCATCCAACTGATTTGCTCCTGCAAGGCAGCCATGCCGTCAGACGCAACTATAGATAACGCAGTCGCGCCGGTGTGACCGTCTACCGCTGTCCAGATTGCATCGCCTGACATTTGTGCCGGGTAGGCAAAATACAAAAAGGCACGTCCTGTCAGCGCCGGGTTCAAAAAGTTTTTGCCGGTGCCTCCGAAGACTTCCTTGCCAATTACCACACCAAAGCTGATACCAAGGGCAACTTGCCACAGGGGGATATCGGGTGGGCAAATCAGGGCAAACAAGATCGAGGTTACAAAGAATCCCTCGTTAACCTCATGACCGCGTTTCATGGCAAAAAGGATTTCCCAAGCGATCCCGACAAGAAATGTCACTGCATAAATTGGCACAAAAAAGACAGCGCCATACCAGAAACAATCCCAGATACTGGAGGAGTCATAGCCCCCCAGCATTTCTATTAGAAAACCACGCCAACCTTCAACCTGCATGCCAGTGGCCAAAACATCGTTGGCCTGGAAGCCCAGGTTATACATGCCATAGAACATGGCGGGAAACGCTGCCAACCAGACAGTAATCATAATACGCTTCAGGTCTACTCCGTCTCTTACGTGAGCAGTAGAACGCGTTACCGAAGATGGGGAGTAAAGGAAGGTGTCAAACACCTCGTATAGGGCGTACCAGTTCTGGAAGCGACCGCCTTCCTGAAAGTGGTGTTCCTGTTTATCCAAGAATTTTCTCAATCCCACAGTTTAACCCTCCTTTTCGATGCGCGTGAGGTTATCCCGCAGAATTGGACCATATTCATATTTACCCGGACAAACATAGGAGCATAAAGCCACGTCTTCTTCGTCTAGCTCCAGACAACCCAATGCCTGGGCCATTTCTGTATCGCCAACGATTAGGGCGCGCAATAACTGAGTCGGCAGAATATCCATAGGGACAACTTTTTCGTAGCTTCCCATGGGTACCATCGCGCGCTCACTGCCGTTGGTTGTGGTTGTCATCGCCAATGGCTTCGTTCCCATTAAACTACTGAGGTAGATACCCAGACTAGAGTGTTTCTTGGCTCCAGGAGAGAGCCAGCCCATAAACTCACGGTGGCGTCCTTCCAGAAGTACGGATACCTGCAAGTGATAGCGACCCAGATAAGCTATAGATGACTGCACATTCCGACCGCCCATCACAGAGCCTGAGATAACACGATTCTCACCCTCTTTGAGGCGTCCAGCACACAGTTCTTTCAGATCTACACCTAGACGAGTGCGCACAAGCGCTGGACTCTCGACCTGAGGCCCTGCCAAAGAGACAACTCGCTCCGTGAACAATTGCCCGTCGAGAAATAAACGACCAATAGCAATAACGTCCTGATAAGAGATGTTCCATACCGTCTTGGAAGCACTGACCCCTTCCAGGAAATGTATATGTGTTCCCACCAAACCCGCTGGATGGGGGCCTGAAAAACGGGCTACTTCGATATTAGTTGCCTGTGCTTCCGGCAAATCTGTATTGGGGGCCGCACAGACATAAAGTTTTCCAGCGGTGAGCTTCGCCAGCAAGTTCAAGCCAAGGGCGAAGGCCTCTTTCTGCTCGGCAATGATCACCGCGGGATCAGCTGCCAGCGGGTGTGTATCAATGGCGGTGACAAATATTGCGCTGGCTTCACTGTTTGGGGATGGAACCCGACTGTACGGACGGGTGCGCAGTGCGGTCCATTGCCCGCTCTCTACCAGCTGAGCACGGACAGTATCTGCATCCAGCTGATTTGCAGCATCTGCGGTGTGGGCTCCAAATTGCTGCGCTTCTTCGCCGTCAACATCAATAACCACCGACTGCAGTACACGTTTTGCGCCTCTGTTAATAGCCGCGACAGTTCCACATGCCGGCGATGTGTATACAACACCTTCTGTCTTCTTGTCACTAAACAGGGGCTGCCCTGTCACGACGCGATCGCCCTCGCAAACCGCCATAGTTGGCTTCATACCCAGATAGTCAAACCCAACCAACGCTACGGCTCTAGCCGCAGGTATTTCCTGGATAGATTGCTGTGGAGTGCCCTGGATAGGAATATCCATGCCCTGTTTGATCTTGATCATAGGACCTGCCCGATAATTTCAAGCGCGCATTATACGGAAGCACCCCCTTAAAAACTAGCCCGTAAAGAGGCATTAAAGGGGGGAGTTAATTGATTTTGAACAAGTTTTGCTCGCAAACTTTGGTGCTCAGGCCTCTTTGGGGTAAGAGGCATATGATATCCCTCCCATCTGCTCCAAAAGACGGTGCACCTGACAGCTATATCCGAACTCATTGTCATACCAAAGGTACACAACAGCTTGCTTGCCGTTCACGATGGTGGCCTGAGCATCATACACGCAAGCATGCCTGGAGCCGACCAGGTCGCTGGACACAATCTCGGGAGAATTGGAATAATCTATCTGCTTTCGCAGCGGCGAATGCAGCGCGATATCGCGCATATACTCATTGAGCTCTTCGCGGGATGTCTCGCGACCCAAGGTCAGGTTTAAAATTGCCATGGAGACATTCGGCGTGGGAACCCGGATGGCATTGCCTGTTAGCTTGCCGATAAACTGTGGCAGCACCTTACCCACGGCAACAGCGGCCCCGGTTTCGGTAATCACCATATTCAAGCCGGCACTCCGGCCTCTACGTGCAGCTTTGTGGTAATTATCGGTAAGGTTTTGGTCATTGGTGTAGGCATGGATGGTTTCGACGTGCCCGGTCACAATGCCAAACTCATCGTCCAGCGTCTTCAGTGGCGGCGCAATCGCGTTGGTTGTACAGGACGCGGCAGAAATAATACGATCACTTGGATCTATATTGTCACTATTGATGCCGGCCACGATATTTTTTAGGTCGCCCTTGCCCGGAGCTGTAAGAAGTACCTTGCTCACGCCTTTGCTTTGCAGGTGTAGCGATAGGCCCGCCTCGTCGCGCCATACACCCGTGTTATCGACAACGATAGCATTGTCGATACCATACTCGGTGTAATCGATTGAATCGGGAGACTGTGCGTAGATAATTTTAATTTCATTGCCATTGGCAACAATCGACTGGCTTTCTTCATCAACCCGAATTGTTCCCTCGAACGCACCGTGAACGGAATCACGACGCAACAGGCTGGCACGCTTTACCAAATCGTTGGGAGCGGAACCCTTGCGTACAACGATAGCGCGCAAGCGAAGTGCTGCTCCGCCGTCGGTTTTATCGATAAGAATACGCGCCATCAGCCTGCCTATACGACCGAAACCGTAGAGCACAACATCAACGGGCTTCTCTACAGGCTGCGCCGTAGACCCGATCAGGTCGGCCACTTCCTGCTCAACATATTGCTCCACACTCAGGCCTTCACCTGCGCCGTGGTCAAAATAGTTTACCGCCATGCGGCCTACATCAATATGTGCTGAACCCAGATCGAGATGACTCAGTGTATCGAGTACAGGTGCAGTTTCAAACTCAGATAACTCGTTCCCCTCGACCTGTCGCACATAGCGGTGATCCTTCATAATCTCCAGTACAGAGCGATTGACCAGAGACTGCCCATAGATATAACACTTGACGTTCTTTTCGCGAGAGAGCTTTCCGACTTGGGGAATCATGCCCTCTGCTAGCGCCTCGCGCTCCTTCCAGTCGCTGAAATAGTCCTCCGGACGTTCCCGCTTACGATCGCTCACTGTGTTTACCCCTGCTTTTTTTGGTAGTCGTTTGAGGGCACCTATTATCATTCATGGATCACGGCTGTACAAGGCCAGACCGGCAAATTGCCACTCATTGAGACAGGACTGGAGTCTACTGCCAGCTTGCACTTACAATAGCGCCCTGCCCCACCCAGCCATGCACTACGCAGGCTCTGTATTGGACAAAAAGCGCTCTATGTTTCAGCAATTGATCGAAAACACACCATGGCCCACTCAGCCGGCAAGCAGAACAGCGCTTGGCCCTTTCTACGGTAGCGCCGATTCTCGATGTGTGGCAGAGCTCGCCCAGGCCGATTCCCTTACACTTATTATCACCGCCGACACCACCAGTGCGAATGCCCTTGAGCGCGAGCTAAAATTCTATCTGGACCGGCCAACCGAGATTCTGTCATTCCCCGACTGGGAGACACTCCCCTACGATAATTTCTCACCTCACCAGGATATTATTTCAGGCCGCTTGGGCACACTGCACAAACTGCCGACATTGAGTGAAGGAATCCTCATTGTACCGGTGTCTACTTTAATGCATCGCTTGCCGCCCACCCACTATATAGCGGGCTCCAGTCTGGTGTTAAACCCGGGGCAGAGTATCGACATCGCAAGTTTCAGGAAAAATCTGCAACGCAATGGCTATCACAATGTTGAAACCGTTTACGAGCGCGGAGAATTTGCCTTGCGTGGCTCACTGTTTGACATCTTTCCCATGGGTTCCAAGCTGCCCTTTCGGATAGATTTACTGGACGACGAAGTCGACACGCTGCGCACTTTCAACCCTGAAACCCAGCGCACCGTAGATAAGGTACAAGCCATAGAGCTTTTACCTGCAAGGGAATTTCCGCTGGATCGCAGCGCCATCAATCGCTTTCTCATGAATTGGCATGAGGCTTTCAACGTTGATCACGATGCCTGCCCAATTTACACCGAGGTAAGCGCTGGAAGGGCCGCCGGAGGCATGGAGTACTACCTGCCGCTATTTTTCGATCAGTGCAGCTCGCTATTGGATTATTTGCCCGAAAACACAGCGGTAATCACAATAGGTGACCACCACGGCGGAGCACAACGCTTTTGGGAGGACGCAAATACACGATTCAAAGACTATGGTATCGATCCACGCCGACCATTGCTGCCTCCCGGTCGCTGCTTTATCCCGGTGGAAGAGCTCTACCGGCAGCTGAAAAAACAATCTGTACTGGAGCTGCGCCATAATCCCGACGCCCCTGTTCACAAAACCACAGCCTCACTGCCTATACCCCAGCTTTCCAGCGATGGCGTAAAAAACTCACCGGCGCAGAGCTTTGCCGACTTCATCGAGATGCATAAAGCACCGGTACTGTTGTGTGCAGAATCGGCCGGACGCAGAGAAATACTACTGGAATCACTGCACAAGCTGGACCTTCATCCTCCCACGGTTGAGAACTGGCACGATTTCGAGACTTCCGGGCTGGATCTCGCTATTACTACCGCGCCGCTGGATAGGGGCAGTTACTACGGGCCCGATACTGCCACGCTAGTGTGTGAGCCTCAACTGTTTGGCAACCGGGTAGCACAGCGTCGAAGAAGAACCACCAGTGACGAGAACGCCGAGGTCACGGCTTTCAAGAGTATTAACGAGTTACACGAAGGTGTGCCTGTCGTCCACCTGGAACACGGCGTGGGGCGTTACATAGGTCTGCAAATTCTCTCAGTAGACGGCCAACAGGCGGAGTTCCTGACCCTGGAATATGCTCAGGAAGCACGATTGTATGTGCCTGTTGCTTCGCTGCACCTTATCAGCCGTTACTCGGGCAGCGATACTGACTCGGCGCCAATGCATCGCCTCGGATCAGATCAATGGGAAAAAGCGCGGCGTAAAGCCAGTGAAAAGGCCAACGATATCGCTGCACAATTACTGGAGGTCTATGCACGTCGCGAAGCAAGACAGGGCTTCTCTTTTCAACTGGACGCGCAAGAGTACGAAAAGTTTTCCTCCGCCTTCCCCTTTGAAGAAACGCCCGATCAGGAAGAGGCGATAAGCGCAGTACAAACCGACATGTGCCAGCCAAAAGTGATGGACCGCTTGATTTGTGGGGATGTGGGTTTTGGAAAGACTGAAGTCGCCATGAGAGCGGCTTTCATCGCAACAAAGAACAAAAAGCAAGTCGCCGTACTTGTACCGACCACGCTGCTGGCGCAACAACACTACACATCTTTCATCGACCGATTTGCGGACTGGTCTATTAACGTTGAGGTAGTATCTCGCTTTAAATCGGCGGCCGACCTCAAGGAAGTAACTCGCCGGGTTGCCAATGGCGAGATCGATATACTGGTGGGCACACATAAGCTGTTGCAGAGCGATTTCAAATTCCACGATCTAGGCCTACTGATTATCGATGAGGAGCATCGTTTCGGTGTAAAGCAAAAAGAAGCAATAAAAGCACTACGTACTGAAGTTGATATTCTCACCCTCACCGCAACGCCGATACCCCGAACCTTGAACATGGCCCTGGGAGGCATGCGCGATCTTTCGATTATCGCCACGCCTCCGGCAAAACGCCTTTCTATCAAAACCTTTGTGCGCGAACACGATATTGGCATGATCAAAGAAGCTGTATTGCGAGAAACCTTGCGCGGCGGACAAGTGTACTTTCTGCACAATGAAGTAAAAACTATTGAAGAAACTGGTAGGAAGCTACGCGAACTATTGCCTGACTTGAGTGTGGGCGTTGCCCATGGACAAATGCGTGAGCATCAACTGGAACAGGTGATGTCTGATTTCTATCACCAACGACATCACATCCTGTTGTGCACAACCATCATTGAGACCGGCATCGACATCCCCAATGCCAACACTATTATCATGGAGCGCGCAGACAAGTTCGGCCTGGCACAGCTTCACCAATTACGGGGTAGAGTTGGCCGTTCGCATCATCAGGCTTATGCCTATCTATTACGCCCTCCCATCGCCACGATCACACGTGATGCCGAAAAGAGATTGGACGCCATTGAGAGCGCCAGTGACCTCGGGGCAGGGTATTTGCTGGCCACCCACGACCTGGAAATACGCGGTGCAGGGGAATTACTGGGGGATGAACAAAGCGGCCAGATTCACAGCGTTGGATTTAGCCTGTATATGGACTTGCTGCAAAGTGCCGTAGAAGCCCTGCGTCGAGGGGAAATCCCCAACGTGGATGCTCCGTTGGATCACGGCACTGAAGTCAATCTGCACCTACCTGCGCTTATCCCGGATGATTACCTACCCGACGTAAACACTCGCCTGATTTTATACAAACGCATTGCCGCAGCTAAGACCGATGACGAGTTGAAAGATATTCAAGTGGAAATGATCGACCGCTTTGGCTTACTTACACCTCAAATTTACAATTTGTTTGTTCTGGCCACCCTACGGATTCGAGCCGAAGCCTTGGGCATTGGCGGCATAGAAGCTGGAGCGCTGGGCGGCAGTATAGATTTTAAGGAAAGCACAGCAGTCAATCCGATGAGTATTGTCAAACTGGTTCAATCTGACCCACGTTCGTATAAACTGGCCGGGGCGACGCGCTTGCGTTTTGAGCACGATCTAAGCGATGCCGTGGAGCGCCAGCAATTTGTAGAACAATTGCTGCAAAACTTTGAAACAGATGCCAGCAAGAGCAAAGCCTGATGACACACACGTTCAAGAACCTCTGTACCACGTTAATAGCCAGCATAGCTGTCATGGCTACGTGTCAGGTCGCAGCACAGGATGATCGTTGGTTTCGTGTGGAGCTACTCATCTTTTCGCAGGGCGCAGCCGGGGCAGAAACCAGCGAGGTCTGGGATCCAACTCCAGCACTTGCCTACCCGAATAAAGTGCGCTTCCTATTCGACCCCGAGAAAGCCGCCAGCAATCTAGCCCGGCATCAAGACGCATCTGCCCCCCTGACGCCGACTAGCGCCACTAGCGACATCGACGAATTTGGGTATCAGACCATAAGCCTGAGCCGGGTCGACCAAACAACAGAAGATACTAAGGTCGGGCTCGAAACAACTGGCAGTACAGCGCCGCTTGAAGTATCTCCCCCTCCCACAACACCGTCCCCGTTTACAGTGCTGCCACACTCAGAACTTGAGTTTCAGGGCAAGGCAGCCTACATGGCGCGCAGCGGAAGATATAAAACCCTGTTCCACAAGAGTTGGCTGCAACCTGTGGCCGCACAGGAAAGTGCCATTCCCATTGTTATCGATCACTCTGGCGACGATGAAAGCTGGCCAGCCCTTCAAGGCAGCGTCACGTTCTATCTCTCTCGCTACCTCCATTTGGAAACGAACCTTTGGCTAAATACCACGGGCAGCTATCTGCCCCCGCAGTGGAGCATGCCGCTGGCCCCGCTGGGTCCGAAATCTCTGATAGTCATTCAGCCCCCGCAAGAGGAACCAGCGTTCGGTGAACACCACCTGCCAATCGACACGCAGGAACTGCCTTCAGCCACACAGGAAGCACTAACCGGGGAACAGGCCGAATGGGAACCCGAGCAACCCCTCTCCCCCTGGCGCCACGCAGTTTTGTTGAGTCAGGAACGACGAATGCGCAGTACCGAAGTGCATTATATAGACCATCCCCTGCTGGGCGTGGTTGTGAAGATTAGCCCGGTAACTGAAGAAGAGTTATTACAACGAGCTAACGACCCCCTGAGGTAGCCGCACGTACCAGCCCATTCAGCAATTGCGCCACTACCAGCGATTTTTGCTTTAAGGTGTCGCGCATCGCGTCCAGAGAAATCGGCTCATCGCTACGCCCCGCAGCAGGATTGACCACCATACAAATAGCCGCGTAAGCCATCTTCAGTTCCCGGGCCAAAGCCGCCTCAGGCATGCCGGTCATTCCCACAATGTCACAGCCGTCTTTTTCCAGCCTGTGTATTTCCGCAGCGGTCTCTAACCTTGGGCCCTGAGTGACAGCATGGGTAGCACTGGCGATATGTGGTATATCTTGTGCCGTCGCGACTGCTAGCAGAGCCTTACGTAGCTCTGCATCGTAGGGCTCCGTGAAATCTATATGCTGTAACTCTCCCGAGCTGCCATCATCTATGGTGTGCTCTCGCCCCCACGTATAGTCGATGAGCTGATTGGGGATAACCAGGGCGCCCGTTGTTGCCTCTGCGCTAATACCCCCTACCGCATTTATCGCTACAAGGTCCGTAACACCCAAATGCTTCATTGCCCACATGTTCGCTCTATAGTTGATTTTGTGGGGCGGGATGGCGAGAGGTGCTCCGTGGCGCTGTAAAAAATAAACCGTGCGACCGTGCCAGGACCCTTCCTGTATTGGCCTCGACGGCTTCCCAAAGGGCGTGTCGGGCAAGTGTGACTGCTGAGAATGCAAACCTTGCAGCTGATCCAAACCGGTTCCGCCCACTATTCCAAATGTGCTCACGCCTGTGGCTCCGGAGAAAACTTCGAAATATCAACAGTGGTTGTGGGAAACGCTACATCGGCACCTGCAGCGTGTACGATGGCGAGCACCTGCAACAGCACGTCTTGCTTAATGGCGTGATACTCCACCCAGTCTGTTGTTTTAGTAAAGGTATAGATGAAAAAATCCAGAGATGAGGGACCAAAGGACACGAAATTCACAATCAAAGTTCTAGACAGGTCTATCTCTTCGTGGCTTTCAAGCATGCTACGCACCTGCTCGACCACGGCCTTAACCTTTCCCGCGTCTGAATAT
Organism: Halieaceae bacterium; assembly: GCA_016744355.1. Classification (GTDB taxonomy): domain Bacteria; phylum Pseudomonadota; class Gammaproteobacteria; order Pseudomonadales; family Halieaceae; genus JBALVT01. The sequence goes on along the minus strand of JADGEN010000037.1, from coordinate 16,165 downwards.
CTCAGACCAATCGTCTCGAATATTCTGCGATTGCGCATGCGCGATGGGTTTTCAACCGACACCTGACTGAACACAGCGTTGGGGACATATAATGGCCGCTGATCAAAGGTTCGAATTCGCGTGAGTCGCCAGCCAATATCTTCTACGGTGCCCTCTATTTCTTTGTCGGGAGAGCGTATCCAGTCTCCGGTCGTAAACGGCCTATCCAGATAAATACTGAGCCCGCCGAAGAAATTAGCCAGCAGATCCTTGGCCGCGAAACCGACAGCGATACCGCCTATCCCGCCGAAGGCGAGCAACCCGGAAACAGAAACACCCAGGGTCTGCAAAACCATCAAGCCGGCGATGATCCACATTGCTACCCGCAGCAGTTTCGCCGTAGCCCGCACTGATGCCCGATCCACTGACCCTGTCCGCCCCCTGCTCTCATCCAACACTTCATGTTCCGCTCCGCGAATCAAACGCTGGACAAACCAGGTCAGCAGCAGAACCAATGCTGTATCGTTCGCTGACGTTAGCAGATCCCGAAAGTCCTCCGACTCAGGAATCATGCCAAGGCCCACGGAAAGCACCACCACCCACAGAACCACGCGCAGTGGAGCTTCCAAAGCCGTCACCACCACATCATCCCAACGTTGAGCGCTGTCGGCAGCAACTCTGTGTAAGCGCCGGACCACAACACCCAGGAAAAAATGTACGCACAGGGCACCCAGCAGCAGCATCGTCAGGGCAAACATAGGGCCGCCACTGTTAACAAATTCGTTGAGCCGGGCGATTGTAGATTCAAAAATATTCACGATGGGTTGTCACCTTCACGTTGTTTGTTATTTGCGGCGCGCTTAGACGAATTTATCATTTCACACCTAAAGGCTAATTTGTATTTGGTATATACAGCCCGACTCTACCTTAAGTCAACTATTGAAAACCAATGCAAGCACCTGATCTCGATAGAGATATTTTTAAGTGAATATTTCAGTGCTGTACAAACAAGTTCTTAGATCAAATTCTCATAATGGACAGGACAAACCAGCGTGATATGTTGAATCCTCAGTTAGCGCGGTGGTAAATCTAAATGAAAATGCTCAGTCCAGTGATTGGTAAATGGTACAAGGATCTGCAAACCAGCGCACTCTTTGAAGTTGTAGCATGGGATCCTCAGGCTCACCTTATCGAGCTGCAATACCTCGATGGCGAAATCACCGAATACGACCTTGAAGCCTGGCGAGAGCTAACACTGGAATCCGCCGAGGCTCCTGAAGACTGGCGCGCTGCTTTTGAACTTGACGACGAGGACTCCCTCGATCCGGATCAAGCAATCCACCCGGAGGACTGGCGAGACCCCTTAAGCTTTATCGAGCCCGAGTTCAGCCACGGAGTGGAGGAATTCTAACGCCACCCCTCTTCTGACTCACCTTCCAACAGCCCCTTTGCAAGTTTATTAATACTGTATATACTTCCAGCTACTGTATAAATAAACAGATAGGTGGCGTATGGACAAGCTAACAAACCGACAGCAGCAAGTATTGGATGTCGTTCGTGCGCACATAGAGAACACCGGCTACCCCCCAACCCGCGCGGACATCGCCCGCGAACTGGGCTTCAAGTCAGCAAACGCCGCTGAAGAGCACCTGAAAGCATTGGCGCGCAAAGGTGCAATAGAGATCATCGCTGGAGCCTCTCGGGGTATTCGTTTACCCGAAACTTCGGGTATACCCATTATAGGTCGGGTTGCTGCAGGCAGCCCTGTATTGGCCACAGAGCACATTGAAGACTACTGTAATTTACCGCACAGCTTTTTCAGCCCGAGTGCCGATTTCTTTTTGCGCGTACAGGGCGACAGCATGATTGATATTGGTATATTTGATGACGACCTGCTGGCTGTGCACAGTACGCCAGTTGCGAATAATGGCGACATCGTGGTGGCCCGCATTGACGACGAGGTCACTGTAAAGCGCTTACACAAAACACGGACCAAACACCTGATTGAGTTACTTCCGGAGAATCCGGATTATCAGCCTATTAAAGTTGATCTGCGCGAACAGGAATTCGCTATCGAGGGCTTGAGTGTGGGGGTACTGCGTAGGGGAAACTAGGCACGCGATGCGCGCCCGCTCTGTTCAATTAATGTAATACATGCGCTGTGCTGTCATGGCTGGCGTCAAACTCCTGCTCGCCCTGTTCCGCAATCGCTGCGGCAGCCTGAACACCTGCCTGAATCATGATTTTTGCCACTTCCAGAGCATTGTCCATCATGTACAGGCGCGACTCTTCTGAGAATCGAATTCTCACCAACGGCTCGGAGTCATCCTCCCCACGTTGCAGGACAATCTCACCATCATCCAGCTCTACAATTTCCAAAAAGGAAGTAGGCACGTTGTTAACCTCTTGAATTTTCAATCAGATGTTAAGTTTAACAGCAGCCAATGCATGCTACCAGTGCTAAGCGTGAACACCCCCCGCTAGTATTCATCCAATGAGTCGGTCATACGCGCAAACAATGCGACGAGCTCATCGTGCCAACGTAGAGCTTCATCCGGCCCATATTCGACCACGACCATCGTTGCCAGATTTTGACTGGCAGGGTTGTGTAGTACAGCTGACGGCCCGGATGGTGAGCCTGTATTAAGCATTTTACTCAGCCACCCTTCTCTCTCCAATTTCAAGAACTCGTTAATCTCAGGTGGTGTCTCCCGTCCGACAGCAACGGCGGGCAACTCGTCACAGCGACGTGGGGGCTGTTCAGGCACCTCATCTGGCTGTGATATTTCCAGGAGAAACCAGCCGTAAGCGCCTATTAGATGATCCCGCACGGCACTTCCAAACGCCTGCTCCAGCACAGTCTTTGCGATGCTCTCCTCCGCAATAGCCTTTTGCCAATAAGCAATCAATATCTTGGCGTGATAGAGCTTTTGGTTTGCCAGTGCCCTGGGTGTACTCATGCCTTTTTGCGACGACTCGCCACTTTTTTCTTCGGCTTCTCTTCTTTCCACTTGCCGTTGCTGTAATAGGCTTTCCAGCCTGTGGCTTTCCCGTCTTTTTCAGTCATCACGTACTGTTCTTTGGTCTTACGACTATAGCGAATTTGAGATCGATTACCGGCGCCATCGGATGGTGGCGCACTAAACAGAAAGCTGTACTTAGGGTCAATCTCGTCCTGGTGAGGGAGAATTTCATCCACTAAAGGCGCGCGGGTTTCCCGATTGCGAGGAAATTGACTCGCTGCCAAAAACAGTCCTGCGGCACCATCGCGCAGTATGTAAGTGTCTTCAACTTTGACACACTCCAGCTCCGGCATGGGTACGGGGTCCATTTTGGGCGGCGCGGCCTCTCCGCTTCGCAGCAGTTTCCTGGTGTTCTTACAAGTTTCGGAGGTACATCCAAAGTACTTCCCAAAGCGACCATTTTTGAGCTGCATTTCCGCACCACACTTGTCGCATTCCAGGGTAGGCCCCTCATAGCCCTTAATTTTGAACTTACCATGCTCAACTTCAAACCCGGGACATTCTGGGTTGTTTCCGCACACGTGTAGCTTGCGGTCTTCGTCGATAAGATAGCTGTCCATGGCGGTATTACAGATACTGCAGCGGTGCTTGGTGCGCAACAGACGCGACTCTGCCTCATCGTCGGCATCTTCCCGAATGGCCTCGTCACCTGCGGTAAGGTTGATAGTGGTTTTACAGCGCTCTTTGGGAGGTAGCGCATAACCCGAACAACCCAGAAAAACACCGGTACTGGCAGTCCTGACCTGCATAGGGCGACCACATGTAGGGCATTCGATATCAGTTGGCGTAGGTTCATTAAGCTCCATGCCGCCGGGCTGCTCTTCGTGGGCACTTTCAAGCAGGTTACTGAAGTCGCCGTAAAACATGTCGAGCAAATCGCGCCAGTCGAGGTTTCCCTCGGCTACCTCATCCAGGCGCTCTTCCATTGACGCGGTAAAGCCGTAGTCCAGCAATTCGGAAAAACAACTCTGCAGGCGCTGAGTGACAATATCGCCCATTTTCTCCGCATAGAAGCGTTTGTTTTCCAGTCGTGCGTAACCTCTATCCTGAATAGTGGAGATAATCGCTGCGTAGGTGGACGGTCTGCCTATACCGCGTTTTTCGAGTTCGCGGACCAGGCTAGCCTCGCCATAGCGCGGTGCCGGTTTGGTAAAATGCTGACTTGCGTCCAAATTTTTCAGGAGAAGTGAATCGCCTTCTGCGATATCGGGCAACACGGTATCTTCGCCCTTACGGCCCGCAGGGGATTGCACAATGGTATAACCATCAAATCGAATGATTCGACCCTTGGCATTAAGTTCATAATCACCGGCTGCAACGGTCACGGCAGTGGATGTATATTCTGCGCCGGCCATTTGGCAGGCAACAAATTGACGCCAGATAAGCTCATACAAGCGCTCTGCGTCACGCTCCATGCCACTAAGAGACGCCTGCAACACATTGACATCCGAGGGGCGGATCGCCTCGTGAGCCTCTTGAGCGCCATCTTTGGAGGAATAACGAACCGCAGCATCGGGCAAGTAACGTGGTGAGAAGTTATTAGCAATATACTGGCGGCATGATTCAATAGCGTCCGCGCTGAGATTTGTAGAGTCGGTACGCATATAGGTGATGTAACCCGCTTCGTACAATCGCTGAGCCATCATCATGGTTTTCTTGACACTGAACCCCAGGCGAGTGCTCGCCGACTGTTGTAGGGTTGATGTGATAAACGGTGCTGAAGGTTTAGAACGCGTCGCTTTGTCTTTTCGACGACTCACCACATAGGGAAGTTTTTCCAGCTCAGCTGTCGCCTTGGTGGTACTCTCTTCATCACCGGGGCGAAACTTCTCCCCCTTGTGCTTGCGGACCTCAAAACGGATATTCTCGTCGCCATTTGCGAGAAGGTCGGCATGTATCTCCCAAAATTCTTCCGGATCAAATGCCCGAATCTCACGTTCGCGCTCTACAATCAAACGTACCGCAACAGACTGCACACGTCCCGCTGACAGGCCCCTGGCGACTTTTGCCCACAGCAAGGGTGAGACCATAAACCCGACAACCCGGTCCAGAAAACGTCTGGCCTGTTGCGCATTTACCCGGTCCTGGTCTAATTCAGTGGGGTGTTCAAAGGCCTCGGTAATCGCTTTTTTTGTAATTTCGTTAAACACAACACGCTGGTAACGATCAGCGTCACCGCCTATGGTCTCGCGCAAGTGCCATGCGATGGCCTCTCCCTCGCGATCGAGGTCGGTCGCGAGATAGATGGCGTCACTATTAGCGGCCAGTTTGACTAACTCGTTGACGACTTTTTCCTTGCCTGGCAATACGTGATAGTTAGCTGCCCAGCCATTGTCGGGATCTATCCCCATGCGACGGACCAACTGCTCGCGAGATTTCTTCTTTTTATGGGCAGCTTTTTTGGCCGGCGACATTTTACGGGTTTTTGCTGCCTCGGCAGCGCGCTTCTTTGGATCGACCGCCACTTTACTGCTGCCGGACGTAGGCAGATCTCGAATATGACCAACGCTAGACTTAACAATAAAGTCAGAGCCGAGATATTTATTGATCGTTTTGGCCTTTGCTGGCGACTCTACTATAACTAGTGATTTACCCATGAATTCCTATGATGGCCTCAGTTGGGAGCGCCGCTTGGCAACCCCTGCCAGACGCAAAGCATGCGTCAAAGGGTGGCATATATAAAACCCAACGCCTCTGCGGTCAAGCAAAAAAGACAAATTCTCAGGAATGAGTCATACCACCTAGCGCAGATAAAGCCTCTTTTATTTGCTTTATTTCAGCTTCACTGCCTGCCTCCTGCCAGTAGATTCCACAACTCCCCCCGTCAATGCTGGCGGCAAAAATTTCAGCCGGAAGCTTCTCCAAAGGCCCAGGCACCTCGCCCCCCCGGGGCAGACTACGCCAGCCCTCCTTCCCCCATACCCAGGCACTTTTCTCATGTCGCTGACGCTTTGTCGCGGGAATTCGAAGCCCGTAATAAATTGTTCTTCCTTTTTGGAAGCGGGCACTCTCCCAGGCGGTGAGAACCCCCTCGGGTGCTGACCTGAATTCGACAAACATCCCCTGAAGGGCTGCAAACTCGCGCAAGTGGGCCACACGCCGCTGTGCTTTCGATGGCACAACATGGATAAGCGGTGCGAGCGCCACCGCCAAAACAGCAAATATCACAAGGTAAGTCACAGCGAGGGGTCTGATCCATATCAATATTGAATGAAAAGCCAATTGGGAAAAGGCGAGGCAGTATTGCCAGCGGCACATTCTATGCTATAAATAGCATCAATGTTTTAAACTAACCGGATGAGGAAAGCCTGTGTCGAACTATACAAAAATACTGGTGGCTGTTGATCTTAGCGATGAATCAAGCGCCGTAGTCAGGCGCGCGACCGTTATTGCAGCCAATAATGGTGCGCAGCTGCATCTTATCCATGTGATCGAGCCGCTGAGTTTCGCCTATGGTGGTGACATTCCTATGGACTTCTCTGGCATCCAGGACGAAATTCAGCAACAAGCGTCCAGCCAACTGAAGCGTTTTGGTGAAACACACGATATTAGTGAAGATAACCAGCATATTATTTTGGGTCGGCCAGAGGTTGAAGTGCACGGCAAAGCTCAGGAACTTGGCGCAGATCTGATCGTCATCGGCAGTCACGGGCGTCACGGCTTGGCATTACTTCTGGGCTCTACCGCAAACGGTGTTTTACACGGCGCTCAGTGTGATGTACTGGCTGTGCGGGTTGGTGACTAAACCTTACTGCCGGCTAGAAAACCGTCCAGGTCCTGTGCGCTGAACGGCCAGCCCAGTTCAGCGCCATCTGCTCGCTGCAACACAGGTATTCGAACACCGTAGCGCACAAACAGCTCATCGGACTCGCTGATATCACATTTAACGTAGCTAAATGTACGCGTTTTTTGTTGCTGCTGTATCAGCCCCTCTGCCACTTCACATAAATGGCAGGCAGAGGTGCCATACAGAATCATTTCCCCACTTTTATCTAACAAATTTTCTACACCCTCCAGCGCAGGTCTCCCTGCCCTTGAATTACCACTTGAACTTCGGTCGCATAAGACATTACCATCTGCAGCGGGTACAATAAAATAAACCGTAAAAACAACACGCTTTAGAGGTTTAACCATAGTGGCACTGTTTTCCCAGCCCACCGCCAGAGCACTGGCAATTCTCGATTTACTCATGGCCAATCCTCACCAGGCTTTTGGGCTGACGGAAATGACTCGCAGGCTTAACCTGAACAAGGCCACTTGCCATGCCATTTTAACCACAATGTCCAACTATGGCTTTCTGGTACAGCACCCAAAAACCAAGGCCTATCGCCTGGGCCCCTCTATCATCGCTGCGGGCCACGCTGCTTTTGCCCAATTCCCGGTACTGGAGTACGCGCGCCCCGAACTGGAAAGCCTGCAAAACGAGCTGGGCATTGGCTTCGCAGTCACCGGGCGCTCCAAGATGCATATGGTACTGCTCGCTCTCTACGGACAATCAGCATCCATAAAAGATTCATTCCAGCTCGGCCTACGCCTCCCCAACACCGCGCCGGTAGCCGCATGTTTCACTGCATTTTCCCCTGCAGACCAACTCGAGGCGTGGCTCACACGAGCACACGATGCACGCGGCGGCTATCATGAAAGACTTGACCAGAAGCTCCGGGTAGCACTTATCGCCATTCGCGCCCGTGGCTACGAGGTCACACTGCGCACTGACGCTGAAGCCGAGCTGACCAAGCAACTGTCCCATATCAATAACTCCTGGAGCCTGACCGAGTTGGAGGACATCACCAATAAATATCAATATGACCTGTGTGACCAGCACTACCATCTGGACCGCATCGATCCCAAGGCACGCTATAGTGTCAGCACAATCTCTGTACCTGTGTTCGTCTACAAGGAAGTGCCTGTAATGTGTTTTGTTGCCGGCTCTCTGGACAAGCCTATTCTCGGCTCACAAATTGAAGAAATTGCTGCGCGTATCCAACAATCCGCCGACAGGGTAACCGCCTTGGCCAGCGGTCGCGAAAAAATCAGCTAGTGCCGCACCGAAAGTGATGCAGGACTCAGAAGCCTACCGGCAAAAGAAATCTTTATTCGACAAGGTGCTAACGGTGTATGGGCGTAAAGCCGTGCTGGAGGTGCTACAGGACTCAGCGCTCACCTGCAATGGACTTCACCTGGCGGAGAGCAACGTAGAAAAAGGGATCGTCGCCGATATACGCAGGCTTGCAGAGACTCGGAGCATACCCGTTAATTTTCACAGCCGACTGGAATTATCGAGAATTTCAAAGAACGGCAAACAGGACCAAGGGGTAGCGATCGATATTGTCTGCCCGTCCTTCGACACGCTGGAGAATTTTCTCGACTCCACTACTCCGACTACCCCCGTGCGCTTACTGGCACTGGACGGTATCAGCAATCCACAAAATCTCGGGATGATTATTCGTTCAGCTGCGGCGGGAAGTATCGATGGCATTATCTGGTCTGCACGGGGCAATGCGGCTCTTGGACCTCTGGTAATCAAGGCGAGTGCAGGCACTGTCTACCGTGCCCCCATACTCACCTGTAAAGATTTACCCGCGGCGCTAAAACTGTGTCGATCGCACAAACTGGCGGTATGTACACTGGAAGCCAGTGCGCAATCCAGCCTGTTCCACTATGCCAACGAAGGGTCTGCGGTGTTTGTGCTGGGCAATGAAACCGAAGGCGTTTCGCGCGCCGCACGCGAACACGCTGATACAGCTTTGTCGATTCCCATGCGCAATGGCGTGGAGTCACTGAATGTCGCTGTTACTGCGAGTCTTATTGCGTTTTCAGGCGAACTGGCAGGGTCTCACGTCGATTAGATCGTGCTCAGCCCCGGGAAAGGTAGGACATGCCCTCTTCCAGCCCTTTCAAGCTCAGTGGATACATATGCCCTTCCATTAACTGATGAGTCATGGACACCGACTGTGTGTATTCCCATTCGGCCTGAGGTACGGGATTAATCCAGATAACCTTCTCGTAGGTTTCCTTCAGGCGGCGCATCCACACCTCACCCGACTCCTCATTCCAATGCTCTACAGAGCCACCCGGCTGGGCTATTTCATAGGGTGACATGGAAGCGTCACCAATAAATATAACTTTATAATCATGGCTGTATTTGTGCATTATATCCAACAACGCTGTGCGCTCATTATGGCGGCGGACGTTGTTCTTCCAGGCACTTTCATAAATAAAGTTGTGGAAGTAAAAATACTCCATGTGCTTGAACTCGGTTCGCGTTGCTGAGAACAGCTCTTCGCAAACCTTCACATGTGGGTCCATTGAACCACCGACATCAAAGAACAGTAAAACCTTCACGGAATTGTGCCGCTCTGGAACCATTTTTATGTCCAGAAACCCGGCATTGCGAGCCGTGGAACTAATGGTGTCGTCCAGGTCCAGTTCGTCAGCGGCACCAGTGCGGGCAAACTTACGCAATCGTCGCAGCGCCATCTTTATATTCCGGGTACCCAACTCAACGCTGTCATCCAGATTTTTAAAGTCGCGCTTGTCCCAGACTTTTACCGCCTTTTTGTTGCCGCCATTGGGGCCAACTCGCACACCCTCAGGGTGGTAACCCTGCTGGCCAAAAGGTGATGTACCACCGGTGCCAATCCACTTATTACCACCTTCGTGCCTTTCTTTCTGCTCGTCCAGGCGTTTCTTAAACTCTTCGATGAGTTTTTCCAGGCCACCCAGTGACTCAATTTTTTCTTTTTCCTCATCACTGAGGTTTTTCAGAAACTCCGAGCGTAACCAATCATCCGGTATCAGCGCTTCGATAATATCATCAAGTGCTTCCAGATCGTTGAAGTGCGCGCCGAAGGCACGATCAAAGCGGTCGAAGTACTTTTCGTCCTTCACCAGGCAAGTGCGACTAAAATAATAGAAGTCGTCGATATTGCCAAAGACAATATTGCGCTTCATGCCCTCCAGTAAATCCAGCAATTCCCGAGGCGTCACGGGAACCCCCGCATCCTTCAAGCCTTGGAAAAAATTAACTAACATAGTGTTTGCTCGTTAACCCTAACGGGTTTCTCTGCGATGCATAAATGCGAGACGTTCCAGTAAATGGACATCTTGTTCATTCTTGATTAATGCACCGTACAAAGGGGGTATCGCTTTAGTGGGGTCACGATCTTTAAGGATTTCATCTGGAATGTCATCTGCCATTAGCAGCTTCAACCAGTCGATCAATTCAGAGGTTGAAGGCTTTTTCTTCAAACCCGGTATCGCTCTTACATCGAAGAAAACCTCCAGAGCCTGTTGCACCAGGTCCTGGGTAATTGACGGGTAGTGTACATCGATGATTTTGCGCATGGTGTCGCGGTCGGGGAAATTAATAAAGTGGAAAAAACAGCGTCGCAGAAAGGCGTCGGGCAGTTCCTTCTCGTTGTTGCTGGTAATGATTATGATAGGCCTGTTCTTTGCCTTCACAGTCTCGCCAGTTTCGTAGACGAAAAACTCCATCCTATCGAGCTCCAGCAACAGGTCATTGGGAAACTCAATGTCAGCCTTGTCTACTTCATCAATAAGCAGTACTACCTGCTCATCGGCGGCAAACGCTTCCCACAACTTTCCCTTCTTAATGTAGTTGGCAATATCATGAACTTTATCGTCTCCCAACTGAGAATCTCTCAGGCGCGAAACAGCGTCGTACTCATACAGGCCCTGCTGAGCCTTGGTGGTCGATTTCACATGCCACTGAATCAAACGCTTACCCAGGCCGGAGGCCACCTCTTCTGCCAACATGGTCTTACCCGTACCGGGCTCACCTTTAATCAGCAGAGGTCGCTCCAGTGTTACGGCTGCATTTACCGCCATGCTTAAGTCATCTGTGGCAACGTATCGTTCAGTTCCTTCAAATTTCATGATTCATCCATTGGTTTGCAAATAATAAGGCGAGAAGACTACAGATTGGCCACGTTCATTTCAAGGCGTCGCCTGGCTCTTCTGTTCTCGACTACGAAATACCGTAAGCCTTAGCACACCAGACAGCAGCAATGCCAAACCGAGCATGTAAGCGAGAGGCCGAATGGCATGTTGCGCCGCCTCCGGGCCATTGATAAGCCCTTCGAATATCGCGACCACCAGAGCGGGTGCGAGTGTTGCGATATTCGCATCGGGATAAGCAGGCGTGAGTAATAGAGCGGCTGCAATTAGAACCATCAAGGCGACCCAAGCGCCTCGCCATTTCCAGTTACGCCTCAAAATCAACGCCAGATACACTAAAAAAGCGCTGGCGGCTCCCAGGTACGTATACATGGCTGTGAGGTAAGAGCTGTCACTTAACACTATGTTTCTCCTATTCAACCCAGGTAATGATGTGTTCTTCATAGCCATCGGGGTGCACAAACTCATCTGATATTGCGCGACCCCGAATAGAGATATGCGCTTCGTGAACCGATTGCGAATCGCCAGTAACCAGTGGGTGCCACTGAGGTAGCGCTTGATTATTGGCTCTCAGGCGATAGGCGCAAGTGGCCGGTAACCAATCAAAACCACCTACATTTTCCCGATTTAGCGTGATGCAATTGGGCACCATAACAGAGCGATTGGCATAATCACTGCAGCGACACTGTGCCTCATCGAGATGACGGCAGCGGACTTTTGTATAGAAGACCTCTCCAGTATCCTCATCTTCCAGTTTGTGCAAGCAGCACTTCGCGCAACCGTCACACAAAGACTCCCACTGCTGGTGAGTAAGCTCGTCAAGGGGCTTACTGTTCCACCATTCAGCCATCGAGATTATTACCATCGCGCCCATACAACTGCGCCGCTGTGGGGGGCATTTGCAGATAGAAACCATTCTCCGATATTTGCAACATCACTTCGTCGATATCCGCTCGGGCTAGCTTCCTCCCGGGTTTGAGTAGCAGAACCATCAGCGCTTCAGGCTTGCCAAAACGCCCTAAGAGCACTTCTGGGACAGCCTCCAGGCCTTGCTCTTTATCGACGTAGAGATACATTTCCCGATTTTTTTCGCTCTTGTAAATCTGGCACATAATAGTCACGATGCGCCACCCGATAGAAACAGCCTCAAGGGAGTAATAATCTTTTGTTCGCGCCAACCACCCCAATGAGTCGGCAGATCAAATACTTCACCTTGCGCCTCCCTGATCAACAGTTCGTAGTCTTTGCTGGGCAGAATCGCTTCTGGAACTACTGCGAGGGTGCCGGCTATTCGCCTGGCTTCCGCCTTCACCCTCTTAAGCAAATTCCGTTGCTCGCTACTGAGGGGCCCTGGCAGTCGCTCTGGTAGTGTGTCTTTTGCCGCGGCGCTCTGCCCTGCCAGCAGCGCGATCAGTTCCTCACCGTAGCGACGTGCTGACGAAGAGGGAACATCTGCGCAGGCTTTTAAAGCTTCCCAGTTTTGGGGGGCTGTTTCGGCCAGCTCGAAACAGGCTTTGTCGTCTATAATCCAGCTCCGCGGTTTGTCCTTATGACGGGCGGTGTATTCCCGCCAGTCACTAATAGCGATTAAAGAGGCTAGTTGACGCTCATCAAGCTTCCACGCTGACTTAATTTTCTTATAATACTGGCCCGCGTTACTCGCCAAAGTACTGGCAGCATCGTCGCCATCACTTAACACCCACTGAGTCTTGCCTGCCTGCTCACACTCAGCACTCAATGTGTGCCAAAGCGTTAATAGATAAGTAACATCCTGACCAGCGTAATTACATTGTGACGCTGTGAGGGGACGTTTGAGCCAGTCGGACCGCGTCTCCCCCTTATCCAGTTCTACACCACAGATATCTTCAACCAGAGTTCGGTAGCCCATGCCGAAGCCACGTCCCAAAAGAGCGGCCGCTTTCTGTGTATCGAACAATGGTGTGGGTACTACACCCAGCCAATGCTGAAAGACCTCAAGATCTTCGCTGGCCGAATGGAGCACCTTGACAATGTCGGGGTTGACCAAAAAGTCGACCAGAAGGCCAATTTCAGTAATGGCCAAAGGATCGATTAACCAGGCTTTATCGTCGAAACACAATTGCAACAGCGCAACCTGAGGGTAAAACGTATTGCGTCGCATAAACTCGGTGTCGATAGCTACCGCGCTGTGTCGACTTGCCTCCTGCAGTAGGTCCTGCAGTGCGTTATCTGATTCTATTAGTTGCCAGCTCAATGTCTACTCCACTTGCCTGCGACCTGTTAATGCATGCGCCAGCGTTGAGCCATCCACATACTCCAGCTCGCCGCCTAGCGGCACACCATGAGCTATGCGGGATACCTTTACGCCATCGCCCTGTAGTAAATCAATCAGGTAATATGCTGTCGCCTCCCCCTCCACGGTTGGGTTTGTTGCCAATATTACCTCGGACACGCCCTCCTCTACGACTCTACGATGAAACCGGTCCAGCCCTATTTCTTCTGGGCCGATGCCGTCAATCGGTGACAAATGCCCCATCAATACGTAGTAAATTCCTTTGAAACTACCGCTCATTTCCACGGCAAGAACATCCGCGGGAGTCTCCACCACACATATGATAGAGGTGTCGCGCCTGGGGTCTATACAAATTTCACAGATGTCGAGTTCGGTAAAATTGCGACAGCGCTGGCAGTGGTCTACCTTATTAACTGCATCTAACAGGGCTGCAGCTAAATTGTCTGCGCCCGCCCTGTCCCGCTCCAGCAGATGCAGGGTCATGCGTTGAGCAGATTTTGGCCCCACGCCGGGCAAACAACGCAGAGCTTGTATGAGGTCTTCAATTGCAGGACTAAAATTCATTTTGAAATGAAATACCGCCTAAAACGGCATTTTGAAACCGGCAGGTAAGTTAAGCCCTGCGGTTAGCCCGGACATAGCTTCGCGGTTGTGAGCCTCGACTTTACGCACGGCGTCGTTCACTGCAGCGGCGAGCAGGTCTTCCAGCACCTCCTTATCTTCACTGAATACGCTGTCATCGATAGATACTCGTTTTACGTCATGCCTACCCGTCATAATGACGGTGACAAGACCGGCTCCCGACTCGCCCTGAACCTCTGAATTACCCAGGTCCTCTTGGGCTTTTTGCATATCTGCCTGCATTTTTTGAGCCTGTTGCATCAGGTCTGAAATATTTCCGCTCATCACTCACTCGACTCGTCGTTGGTTAATTTTAAATGATAGTCGTTCTTATGGCTCTATTGGTCTGATCGATGCCTGTACCAATTGCCCGTCAAAGCGCTCTATCAACTGCGCCAGTACCGGATCGCTTTCTATAGAGGCCACAGCTTCGCGCTGTCGCTCTTCCTTCAACCGGATTGCCCTCATTGCAGGGGTCTCTTGTTGCGGCACTCCACGCTCTACGTTCACCGTGAGCGTCGTTCCAAAATAGCTTTCCAATACAGCCGCTATGCGCGCCCTGTGTTTATCATTGAACAGCGAGGCGTGACGCTCATCTATCACAAACTCCAGCGTCGAGCCCGAGCGGCTGAGCAGCTCACAATGAGAGGCTATATTGTACACGATGCCGTGTAATCCCAGCGTCTCCAATAAATCTGCCCAGGTCGAGGGGGCTAGCTGTTCCAGGGGAAGAGACGCACCGCCTGTCTGCACTACTTCCCCCGATTGACTCTGCTTATGTCCTGCCGCCAGTTTCGGAGCAAGAACGTCGACAGGTAGCGGTACTTTGTCGACATTCATTGGTTTGCCAATAAGTTTTTCAGCGAAGATAACAGGCGCTACGAGGGGCGCCTCACGTGGCTTTTTTACCGGGGAGTCGACCTCCAGCGCGACCTTGTCTTCCTGAACAAAACTGGCGGGCTGAATATCCTCAGGGGTCAGGCTGTCATCCAGCACTGCGGTAGGCCGAAAAGCGATCATGCGTAGCAGAATCATTTCAAAGCCGCTTCGAGGGTCGGCCGCGAAAGCCATATCGCGCTTGCCGTTAATCGCCAACTGATAATAAAGCTGCGCATCCTCAGCACTGATTGAACTGGCTATTTGTGCCACTCGCTCGGCGTCTCCCCAACTATTGTCTATAGCCTGGGGAACAATTTGGGCCACGGTTACCCGGTGAATCATGGAAATCAGTTCCACCACGCTACCCTCAAAGTCAGGCGCGTGCTCTGCCATACTCGCAATTATCTGCAACACCAAGCCTGGATCATTCGCTGCCACGGCCTCCAACAATTGATAAACATAGCTCAAGTCTATGCTGCCCAGCATCGTACGTATTTCTTCTTCGTTTACCTGACCAGACCCGAAAGCAATCGCCTGGTCAGTAAGACTCAGCGCGTCTCGCATACTGCCGTCGGCAGCCCTACCCAATAGCCACAATGCCGGCTCTTCAAATGGCACCATTTCCTGCTGTAACACATGTTGTAAATGACCCACTATTTGCTGTGGGGGCATATTCTTCAAATTGAACTGCAGGCAGCGAGACAAGATAGTAGCGGGTAGTTTTTGTGGATCAGTGGTTGCAAATAGAAACTTTACGTGTGGCGGCGGCTCTTCCAATGTCTTTAGCAAGGCGTTAAAGCTATGAGTTGAAAGCATATGCACTTCGTCAATCAAATACACTTTGTAGCGGGCATGCGTGGGGGCGTACTGCACGTTATCCAGAAGTTCTCGAGTGTCTTCTACCTTGGTTCTGGATGCAGCATCAACTTCGATCAGGTCGAGACTGCGACCCTGGGCGATTTCGACACATGAACTGCACTTATCGCAGGGCTCTGAGCTTACGCCGGTTTCGCAATTAAGACATTTGGCCAAAATGCGGGCAATGGTTGTTTTCCCCACGCCTCTTGTACCCGTAAAGAGGTAAGCGTGATGCAGGCGATCATGATCCAGGGCGTTGATTAAGGCGCGTAGAACATGTTCCTGGCCGACCATTTCCCGAAATATTCGGGGTCGCCATTTCCGCGCTAAAACCTGATAGGACATGCTGAGGGTGCCTTACTGCGTTGAGTGGAAGTGCTAGGATACACCAGCCACTGAAGGACTCAAAACCTGGAAGTGGAGGTGTCCCAAACAGCCACACCCCGGCACACGTGTCAGTAATTACCGTTGCTCCCTTCCAGGCCTGGCGGACTTCACTACCTAACGTTGCGAGGGGACCGCCTGGGCCACCACAGACTCTACATAGCCAAAGAACCGCTTTGTAGAGGCCGCGTATTCTGTACGAAACCTGAGGCTGCTGCCAGCCCATTCA
>JADGEN010000036.1 GCA_016744355.1 Halieaceae bacterium | reverse complement strand
GTGTAAACTATTCTGGCTCATTCTGTAGGTACTTTATCGATGAAAAATTACACCAAGAAAATACTGACGATTGTGGCCCTGTTGATAGCCACGCCGGTACTGGCCGCTTCCCTGAGCGTTGGGGATAGGGCGCCTGACTTTACGCTACAGGGCTCAGATGGAAATACTTATACGCTGTCGGACTTTCTTGGCAAGCAGGCAGTCGTGATTGCGTGGTTTCCCAAAGCCTATACCAGCGGGTGCACCATAGAGTGCAAGTCATTGGCAGAGAATGGCCACCTGATAGATAAATACGACGTTGCCTACTTTATGGCCAGCGTAGACCCACTGGTCGATAATGTAGGCTTTGCCGAGAAAACAGACGCAGACTTCCCACTTTTGAGCGATCCAGGCAAAGAGGTGGCAAGAGCTTATAAGGTTCTGGGCATGATGGGTGTGGCCAAACGGCATACGGTTTATATCGGTAAAGATGGCACAATTTTAAAGGTTGATACAGCAGTAAAACCCGCTACATCCGCGCAGGACATGGCTGCTACCCTGGGTGAACTGGGTGTTGCGACCCGACAACAGTGAAATAACCCGTGTTAGAAAAGGCAACATTTAAGGAATTACTCCGCCTGTCACTGCCTATGGTCGTGTCGCAGGGGGCTTTTGCGGTGATGGTTTTTACCGACCGCTTTTTTATGTCTCAGTTGGACGCTGTGCATATTGCGGCTACGCTGGGCGGTGGGGTCGCTTCTTTTTTCTGTATCTCGTTATTTGTGGGCATTATTTCCTACGCCAATGCTCTGGTCGCTCAGTATTTCGGGGCGGGGCAGTTTGAAAAATGTACGCGTGTTGCCTCCCAGGGTGCGCTGATGGCTATGATGAGCCTGCCTATTCTCGGTCTGTTAACGTATTTTGTAGGCAATCTGTTCAGCACAATTGGACACGATCCCAGGCAGGTTGAGCTGGAGCGCGTTTATTTTTATGTTCTTATGAGCGGCTGCTTTTTCACCCTGCTGAAAATATGCATCGCCTCGTATTTTTCTGGTATTGGACGCACCAAAATAGTTATGGTCTGTGATGTGGCTGGTATGCTGCTAAACGTCCCTCTGTCTTACGCATTGATATTTGGAAAAATGGGCTTGCCGCAGATGGGTATTGCCGGTGCAGCTGTGGGAACTGTGATCGCCTCATTTTTTGCTCTGTTACTATTCTTGTCGTTCTACTTTAGCCGGCAGCACCGTGAATATTTTTCTGTGCTTTCTTCATTTCGCTACGATAAAAAAATACTGGGGCGCTACCTGCGTTTCGGTATTCCCTCGGGCCTTGAGCTGTTTATGAATATTGCTACATTCAACCTGTTCTTGTTGATGTTTCAGTCTTATGGCGTGGCCCAGGGCGCGGCTATGGCAATAGTCTTCAACTGGGACATGCTGAGTTTTGTGCCTATGATTGGTTTGAATATTGGTGTAACCAGTTTGATAGGCCGCTTTGTGGGTGCTTATGACATGACTCGCGCCAACCAGGTGATTGCCGCTGGTTTCGTCGTGGCCATCACTTACAGCGGCATACTGGCTCTGTTATTCATCAATTATCGCGTAGCCTTGGTGAATGTGTTTGCGACGCCCACCGGTGATTTCAGTGAAATTTCCGAGTTGGCCAGCTATATGATGATAGGCCTGTCCACTTATGTGGTTGCAGAAGCCGTTATTTTAATTGCCGGTGGAACCTTGCGCGGAGCAGGGGATACCCGTTGGTTGATGGTGATTTCGACCACTTTACACTTGCTAATGTTAGTAGCCCAGTACTTCATCATAATGGTGTACGAACTGGGTCCCAAGGTGTCCTGGTGGGCTTTTGTAGCGATGATACTGACCTTGGCCTCTGTCTACTTGTATCGCCTGCTGGGCGATGTGTGGCGTCACCCTGAACGCATCGCAAAGATTATGGCCGACTAGCAGCTTCCAAACCACTGCTACAGCTGCCAGATTGTGCACAGTGCCCGGGAGATGAAGCTACTTGTAGACTTGGCAAACAGCTGTAGTTGGCTTAGCATTGCCACTCCATAGTGAGCCAGTTAGACGGGCACGCAACGCAAGGCGTGAATCTATTAAGACGATCGACCAACAACTTCAGAGCATGAGAGCAAGTGCTCTGCGTCGCGGCACTATTATTCTCCTGCTGTTTGCTATACCGACTACCCTGGTGAGCGTATCGCGTGGATTCCAGGGCGATTGGCAACCGCTGTTCTCCTTGCAGTTGGTGCTGCTGGTGGTTTTGTTTTTCAACGCGGCGCTGCGTAACCAGTTGTCACCGGCTGTTCTGGGTCGAGTATTAATCACTGTGTGCGTCATCGTGGCTTTGGCTGGAATATACACCTTTGGTGCAATGGCGGCAGCCGGCCATTGGTTCATGGCGATTGCTATTTTCTTGATTGGTATGCTGTATCGCTTGCGTACGGTGCTTGTCAGTACTGTGAGTCTGCTGGCCGCAATGCTGATTATCGCGTGGTTACACCTGCAGGGCACTATTAGTCCAGCCATAACCCCAGCCGAATTTGCAGTGGCGCAGAGTAGCTGGCTGGTTGAGCTGATGTGTGCTGCAGTTTTCATAGCCATAGTGTTGCCGACGTTGCGCAATTTTGTAGAAGCCAATCAGCGCTGGATGTCGGACTACGAGCAACGGCGCGAAAAAATTGCGCATCTGGCAATGCATGACGAGTTAACAGGGCTGCCGATACTTCACTCTGTTAAAGACCGCCTTTCCATGGCATGCGATCGATCCCAGCGTACTGGCGAGTTGCTGGCCGTATTGTTCATCGATCTGGATGGATTCAAGGAGCTTAACGACAGTTACGGCCACGCAGCGGGGGACGCGTGTTTACAAGCTGTAGCAGCACGACTGAACGACCGTCTGCGTCAGCAGGATACTGCCTCAAGAAGCGGCGGTGATGAGTTTGTTGTGATTCTGGAAAACGTCTCGGGAGAGAGTACTGCAGCAGGGGTGGCCCAGGAGCTTATCGAGCTGATAGGGCAGCCGATCGAATTCGAGCAACACCAGTTGCAGATTGGAGCTAGTATAGGCGTGGCACTGTGTCCTGGGAGCGGGGAAAATGCGCAGAGTTTACTGCGCAATGCCGACATCGCTATGTATCGCTCCAAGCGTGCCGGGCGCAATGGCTTTGTCTTCGCGGAGGTCGACACATCGCATGAGGGCGTGCAGCAGTCAGGCAGCTCAGAAGGGGATACTGCTGCAAAATTCCCCCCGGTTGAGCAGAGCAGTATGCTCACTCACTTAAGAGAAACTGTTGTCAATCGCTGTATTTTGGTACTTACAGCGATGATTTCAGTGACCGTCATAGCTAACTTCTGGCGCATAACCCACAATGAGATCGCACCCAATCTCGGTTTCATACTTACTGCTTTAGCGGTGTGCTGGGCTCTATTTTTGGGTCGGAGGTATATATCGTTACGGGTGAAAACAGCGTTGACCAGCAGCATCGGATTACTGATAGCGCTTCCTGGGCTATTTCTCGTCGGGTTGCCAGGCCCTGCGGTCGGCTGGGGGTTAGCTGCATCACTGTTTCTAGTAGGCATTTTTTATGAGCGCCGTATCTGCAAGATTCTGGTGATAGGTGTGCCACTGGCAATTATAATGGCCGGGATTGGATTTGTGTTTGATTTTTTTACGCTTCGTGTCGATGTAAATGAACAGGCTATTCATCCGTCCAGGTGGCTGGTGTTTATACTGTCGGCTATGGCGTACTCCGGCATGGTGCTCGCTGCGTGGTGGCAATATGGGAAAACGACTGCGCATTTGATCAACGAATCCACTGCCCAAATGGCAGAACTGGTAAAACTCGCTAACGTCGATGCACTGACGGGCTTGCCTTTACTGCGACTGGCGGCAGACCGTCTGGAAATGGCATGTATACGCGCGAAACGCGCCAACAGTCGCGCAGCGTTGTTCGCCATCGATCTCGACGGTTTTAAAGACATCAACGACACGTTCGGGCACGAGGCCGGGAATCATTGTTTGTGTGAGGTGGCTAGACGGCTGTCAGCATGTTTGCGTAATACAGACACAACCGCTCGCATTGGTGGTGATGAGTTTCTGGTCATACTGGACGGCGTGTATGAATTCGAACAAGTGTCCACAGCAGCCAAGCAACTGATTAAAGAGATCGCCTTGCCCATGGACTTTGGTGGCGATCAATTTTCAGTTAGCGCTTCCATAGGTATTGCCATTTTCCCCGACCATGGGACGGAGACAGATCAATTGCGCCAGCGCGCGGATGCAGCAATGTATATTGCAAAGCGCGCGGGTAAAAACAACTTCCAGTTTGCAGCGCTTGATTGGCCGGTTATAAGTTCTATTAAAAGCTAGGAATATTTGGGGGTTGCCACTACTCGCTAAATTCGCGCAGCTCCTCAATAAATTTGTCTATGAGGCGATCGTTGGCCTCTTTATCCTGTAAATACGGGCCCATAATGACCATTCGCACAACCAGCAAGTGGTCATCATCGATAACGCCATCCCATCTTTCTACCATTGATGAAATCATCTCGCTATAGTTTTTCATGCTCAGGGAAGTTCTGGTGACAGCAAAGTTTGGGCTCTGGACGAACTTATCAACGATAGCGGAAGTTCGCTCATTGATCTTACGCAAACTCTTTTCTTTGCCCACCCGCGTAAAACTGATGATGTTGGTGTCGCTACCGGGCGTGAACTGAATGTCGGCGAAGCTCTGTTGCAGTCTGTCAGCGAAGTGAGCCTTGGCCGTTAGAGATTGGTTCAATAGGTCACCGTGTCCGCTAGCATCCAGCGGTAACACACAGGAACTTAGCCATACGGCGCCGGCGCCGGTCGCCGAGCGAGAACCTTCAAGGGTGGTCGACCATGTGGGGTAATCGATGTCAGGCTCTTCCTGTAGATAGGGCGCACTGATATGTGACACTGCATAGCTGTGGTTATCCCGCACCAAAAAAGCACCACAGGCGTAAGGTACATAGCCCAATTTGTGTGGATCCAAAGTGACGGAGTCGACTTGGGAAACCGCTGAGAATGCGCGGGCTGTTCTCTCATCAAGCTGAGTCTCCCCACCGCGAAAAGTGGAGCAAAAGTAACCCCCGTAGGCTGCGTCGACGTGGTGCCAGATGTGGATGCCTTGATTCTCGCGATAATCGCGTAGCACTTCGTTTATTTCATCTACAGAGTCCACACTTCCCAGTTCGGTCGTACCGGTAACCGATACGTTCATCATAATGGGATGGCCGAGCTTGCGCGCGCGCTCGATATTGGCTCTCAGGCTTTTGACCTCCACGCGTCCGTGTTTATCCAAGTCTGTGGGCCAGATAGCGCGTTCGCTAATGCCGAAAACATTGGCGCTTTTAGGCCAGGAATAGTGCTTGTTTCCCGGTACCAGAATGACCGGTTGGGGGAACTCAGTTTTAAGTGTGTCGCGATAATAGTTAGCGATGTCCCAGGGGCCTTGCATAACATAGCTGCGCTCGCGCAAGTCCTCCATTTCAATGTTAAATTCGGCGGCGTGTTGGTGGAAGGCGTCCCAGCCCTGATGTGCAAGCTCGAACAGGTTTTTTTGTGAGTGCCCTTTCTCCACCAGGTAGGCGGCCATGGAAAGCCAGTGATCCATGCGGTAGCGGGCACGCCAAACTGCTTCAAAGTTCGCCAGCGTGCCGCCGGAAGTGAAGTGCCCTCGGGCAGGGGCCTCTTCAAAACCAATCATTTTTGCCAGGGTGTTTATGGCGCGGACTTCGAATAACACGCCTGCTTCGGATGTCTCTCTGGATGCCAGGTTTGGATTGCAGAACAGCATGGCAATGTTGCCTACGAGTGCCGGGATTGATACATCAGAAACCATATGCCCCAGATAGCGGTTGCTAAATGTGGGTACTTCTTTGGCCAGGATGGTAAAAAACTGTTCTATGCCATCTTTGACGACTTTATAGCGCTGGTCGCCGGGACCTTCTATACGCAGCAGGCCGTCTTCGGCAAAGGTTTCCTCGCGGTATTCCAGCGTGCGTTCCAACAGGTCTTGCCAGATGTCCTTAAGGAACTCTTTGTTTTCGCCGTGAGGGCCTATAAATAGTGAGTCTAGCAAGTTAATTCTCCCGGTAAACGGTGGTCTTTTAATTAAGTTATTTTAAGTATAAAATAAATTATTCTCAAGTATTAGGCACTCTACTATGTGGAAACCATCGCAGCGCATTAAATATAAGCCTCTGGAAGATGAATGGCCATCAAAACAGGAGGCTGAGCAGTCACGATTATTTTCGGGCATCGATCTGGGTCCTATTGCTCTGGAGCAGCGCACCTGGATTCCCGCCATGGTGCCATGGCGTGCCAGTGAAGACGGGTTTGTTACCGAAGATGTGCTGGATTGGTATGGGCGGTTTGCCCAGGGCAAGCCCGGCGCCATTGTAGTCGAAGCCACCGGCATAAGGGACGTTCCCAGCGGCCCACTGTTGCGGATTGGCCACGATAGATTTTTGCCCGGTTTACAGAAGTTGGTAGAACGCGTTCATAGCGAAAGCGACGGCCATACTCGTGTGTTAATACAGATAATCGACTTTCTGGGCATCAAGCGCCGTCCCGAACGAGAAAAGTACCTACAGCGTTTTCTACAAATAACTGATGAACTACGAGAAAGAGTTGGCGTGGTCGATCTACAAGAGCAGGGTGTGCGCGACTTATTGTGTGCCATGGAAGACGAGCAGTTAGAAAGCGTGCTCAATGAACGGGATTGGGAGTCACTGTCAAAAGGACATCGAGAGCGGGTTACCGACGAGCACCTGGACCATATAGCGGAGTTGCCGCAGGTTTTGCCGCAATTGTTCGCCAGCGCTGCCGAGCGTGCAAAACGGGCGGGTTTTGATGGGGTAGAGCTGCACTACGCACACGCCTACACCATGTCCTCGTTCCTGTCTTCAACCAATACAAGGAAAGATGACTATGGGGGCAGTCTGGAGAACAGGTTGCGCTTACCACTGTCTGTGTATCGCGCGGTACGAGCACAAGTGGGCGAGGATTATACTCTGGGCTGCCGGTTTCTTGCACAGGAGTGTGTCGATGGTGGTACTGAAGTCGCCGAATCACAACAGATTGCAGTGGCCTTTGCTCAAGCCGGGATGAATTTTATATCCCTGTCGCGCGGTGGCAAATTTGACGATGCCAAGCAGCCGAAACTGGGGGAGTCTGCTTACCCTTATACAGGTGTCAGTGGTTACGAGTGTATGCCCGGTTATATCTCAGACGAGTTTGGTCCTTATGGCCGCAACGTCGAGGCTACTGCAGCTATTCGCGGCGCCGTGCGTGATGCGGGATATACCACACCGATTATTGTCGCCGGGGGTATTCACACGTTTAGCCAGGGCGAGGATCTGTTGGCAACGGATAGGGCAGACGTAGTGGGCATCGCCCGACAGGCACTGGCGGACCCCGACTGGTTCGAAAAAGTGCGGACAGGTTGTGGGGGCGAGGTGCGGCAGTGCGAATATACTAATTACTGCGAAGGCCTGGACCAGAAGCACAAACAGGTAACCTGTAACTTATGGGACCGAATCGATCGTGATGAGCCTGGTATTGCCATGAGCAAAGACAACAAAAGGCGCTTGACGGCGCCGGTATGGAAGCCAGGGTAGTGTTTGGATCGAGCGCTGCCCGCCTTTCGACGTGCAGTGCCAGTATGTGCAGCTGCGTACTACAGGTACACAGTCAGCGACTTTTGCGGCGCATCACAGTTAATCAGCGTCACTTTTTTGTGGCGAATTTTGTAAGAGTCGCCCTCGCTAATTAAGTGGTGCACATACTTGCCGCCAAAAGCTCGCTGCTCATTGCGGTAGAACACCAACGCTTGAAAGTTTGAAGTGACAATCAAGTCGCCCTTGTCGTTGTTGCCGGCTGTGCGCACGTTGCTAATGATATGTGAACTGCGAACCTTGTGGTCTTTAGAGGCAGCTCTGGGGTGTACAAAGTTGCGCCTGCGCACTTCCATCATCACCCTGTCATCATAGAATATGGAGACATGATTGAGTGCGTCTTCCTGGTCCTCTTTTACAGGCATCCAGTAGGTGCCATCTTCGCTAAATAAGTTCATCCAGCTATCGAGGTCGGGGTTGTCCAGAAGGTCGGCCTCATCGTAGAGGAAGGTCTCAATTTTTTTGATGTCGCTCATCTTAAAGTTCCCCTTCGGTACCGTAAGCTTCGGTCATATAGTTGCGCCACGCGGTGTATTGGGTGCGCATGTCCAGATCGGATGTGCCCCCGCCCACAATGCGGTCGCCCTCGTCTTTATCGCTGCCGAATTGTCGCGCCATCTCTATCCAGTCACTGCCGGTAGACTCCAGTCCATCCTGAATGCGCATATAGCCCTCCAGATCGTCAGGTCCTACCATTGAGGCGGAGGAGTTAATAAGGCGTGAGTAGAGCAGAGTGCGTTGCAGTATCTCTTCCGGCGCGCCCTTTAGGCGAAACGACCAGGTTTCTACGATGCACTTGTTCACGGATACAGGGCGAACGACGCGAATATTTTGCACCGCACTCTTTATCGTAACCGATGGGTAGTACAGCGTATTGTGGGTATTGAATGAGAATATTTCTTTGGTGCGTTCCTCGCCGTAGGCGGCAATCATGGCGTCTTCGTAAGCCGGTAAAACGCTATAATTTGAGTGTATGCTCGATTTCCCACCGTCGTAGTGATGGCCGTATTTGAACCCTGTAATGCCGGTGTTTTCAAACTCTTCGAATGAGGCTCCAAAGGGTGGGATGATTTCTGCCTCGGCGCGCTGGCTTACTGCGTCGGCGGGTAATGTTGCAATGTAATCCTCCGCGGCCTGTACTACGGACTGGTGAGTGACCATGGGATGCATAGTGTCGTTCAGGTTCTCGAGAAACAGCTTCCAATTGCAGTCGTGCTCGTAGCGCAATACACCACCGGCTGCTTCCACCTCGCCCTCGGGCGCGCGGTCACACAGGTTGTCGAAAACGTCCAGTGCCCCGCCCATCCAGGTTTTGAGGTCGGGGGCGTTGGCGTCCAATGTGGCAAATACAAAACCGCGGTAGTTTTCGAACTGCGCGACCTTTTGCATATTGTTCATAGGGTCTTTGACATCAAACCCGGTGTTGTCGTAACCCTTCTCATTGGGGATTTTTAACAGCGAGCCGTCGGTGCTAAAAGTCCAGCCGTGATAGCAGCAGCGGAATGCACGTGCATTGCCACAGCTGGTATCGACCAGTTTTGCGCCTTTGTGCGCACAGCGGTTGTGCAGCACATGCACCTCACCTTTGCGATCACGGGTCATAACCACTGGGATTTTGTGGGTGATATTGGTGGTGTAATAATCGCCGGGGTTGGGTATCTGGCTGTCATGGCCGATGAAAATCCAGGCTTTCCCCCAGATGCGCTCCATCTCCAATTCAAATATTTCTTCTTTGGTGTAGATGTTTCGGTGGAGTCTGGCAGGTTCTACCAATTTTCCAATCGCTTCGTTGCTGTAGGTCATGTTCAAGGTCTCCTGTGCGTCACCTAGAGTGACAGTGATCCTATGCTGGCGCCGCCGCATACAAACAAAGTTTGTCCGGTGACGAAACTGTTTTCCTCTGCCATAAAAAATTGTACGGCGCGGGTGACATCGCCGGGGCTGCCCAGGCGCTTGACGGGTATGGAGTCGGCGATCTGGTCGCGCTTTTCGCTACCTTCTGGAATGGCCCCGTCAAACATTTCTGTTTCTGCAATGGGGCCTGGGGCAACGACATTGACAGTGATACCATCGCCACCCAACTCCAGGGCCCAGGTTCTAGCCATACCCACCATGCCAGACTTGGTGGCGGAGTAGGCAGTGCGTGTTTCCAAGCCCATAGCGGCGCGCGAGCTAATCAGAATGATGCGTCCGTTGCCCGCCTCACGCATTGCTGGCAAAGCAGCTTGAGCCAGTGTGATGGCAGCGCCCAGATGGATACGTGTGAGCATTTCCAAGTCTTCAAGTTCCACTGAGGGAAGCAGGGCAGGGCGTATAACTCCCGCGTTGTGTATCAGGTCTGTAATGCGGTGCTGTGCAGTAATCTGCGCAGCGATCTCTTTTGTCGCAGCCGTATCTGACAAATCCACCGAATAGTTATGCAATTTTGGATGCACAAGCTCGGCGGGGCGGCGAGACACATTTACCACGCTGTAGCCGTCGTCTAGCAGCGCTGCGCAAATATTGGCGCCTATGCCCGTGCTGGCACCGGTGACTAATGCTGTTCTCATGTTCTAATCTCCGTGTATTTAATCGCTGAGAGCCACTCACTTGCAGAGTCTTTGTCACCTTTAGCCACCAGTACGTTATTACCTGCTTCATCCTGGGCAATTGAAAGTGTGATGCGTGCTCCGCATACAGAGTCCGGCTGTAAATGGGCGAAGGCGACAGGTCCGACGTCAAGCTTTACCGATGCGATGCGCCAGGGCAGTTGCGCGGAGAAGTTCTGTTCCAGCGGGTAGTGAAGTGCGGTGACAGACTGCACAGTACCCCCACCATCGACATTCTGCCAAACCAGGCTATCGCCCAGACATTTGCCACACAGTTCTCGCACAGGGTAATTGATGTGGCCGCATTTACTGCAGTGCTGCAGGCACAGACCATTAACCGAGGGAAGCGCAGTATTGAATGTAGCGGGCATCAGCTTCCTCCCCGTTTAAGAATAGCGGCTGCGCTGCACAAGCCGCGATCATAATTTATCATGCCGTAGCCACTTACCATAGCGTGGCGGGCATTGGCGACCTGATTGTCGACAGCGCTGTCTGTCAACTGACGGATGCTCTCGACAAGGCCCAGGTAGCCAGCTGCTGCACCGGCTTGCCCGCCGGATAACTGCCCGCCGGATGTATTGTGGGGCAACCCACCACCGTCGAAAGTCAGCGCGTTGCTGCGCACAAAGTCCGCAGCTTCACCGGGCTTACAAAAGCCTAGACCCTCCAGTTGTAGCATGGAAATAACGGGATAGTCGTCATAGGTTTGCAGTAGATCTATACTATCGACACCTATGCCTGCACTGGCGTACAGCTGATCACTGAACAGGGGCCAGCCACCGCGCAGCTGGACGGGGTCATCGGGGAAGGCGTTGTGGCGTTCGTCAGCCGCCAAAATACTTACGTAATCCAGACCCAAATCCTCGGCCCGCTGTGTACTCATCAGCAAAAAGCCTTCACCGCCGCAGCACGGCATCACGCAGTCGTACAGATGCACAGGCGAAGCGATTTCTCTGGCTGCAAGGTAATCATCCATCGATAGAGGTTTATCCCCCAGCAGAGCGGGCGAATAGTGTTGTGCATTGTAGCGTTGGCTGACCGCAAGTTGCCCAAAGTCTTCGCGCGTTGCACCGGTTTTATCCATGTAGCGCTGGGTGATCATAGCAAAAGCTGCGTTGGGGCCGCCGCTGCCGTAGGGATAACTGGCGCTGTTGCTGAAGCTGGAAAAGTTTGCCACCAAATCACGGAAGCTACCGGCTTGAGAAGTGTCTCCGCCAATGCAGGCTACAATGTCTGCATCGCCGCACTGTACGGCGCGGGCGGCGCGGCGCATGGCCAGAACTCCCGATGCGCCACCAAAGGGCAGTTGCTCTAACCAGCGCAGGGTCATATCGTAATGTTGGGCGAGAAAGCTGACAGAGTCGGGGGCGAGGCTGAAGCTGGACACGGCCAGCCCATCGACATCGGCTTTGCCAATGCCCGCCGCGTCAATCATCTCCCTCAGTACGCTGCCAATAAACCAGCCGGCACTGTGCTCGCTAACCTTGCTATACCCCAGTGAAACAGGTGTTACCAGGGCGATACCGCTGTAGCTTGCAGGTTGGCTCATGGGGTGTTTACCCGTTTGCGTTTTTTGAGCGAGCGGGTGTCGATACAGTCTTGATTGCCAAGTGCCTGCTGGGCTAGCGCTTTAATGTCGGCGCGACGGGGTTTACCCGAAGCGGTGAGTGGCAGCTCTTCACAAAAGTGCACATAGCCCGGTACTTTGAAATAGACCAGTGTTTCCAGCACCCGTATAACAATATCCTCAGCGGCCTTTTCGCTGGCTTTGGCGCCCGGTGCGAGAATAATACAGGCCATCACCTCGTCACCGCGAATCTCATCCGGAACAGGGCAGGCAACTGCCAGTGCGATGTTGGGGTCTTCGCTCAGCGCAGCCTCAACTTCCAGCGCCGAAATATTCTCGCCAGAGCGACGAATAACGTTTTTGCGTCTATCGACAAAACACATAGTGCCATCGCTGTCCTGGCGGACCACGTCACCGGTGTGAAACCAGCCGTTTTCCCAGGCTTCTGCAGTGGCCTGTGGATTCTTCAGGTAGCCAGCGAAAAACCCCTTGCCGGGGTTATCGCCACGGTGTCGAATGAGTAGTTCTCCGGGCTCACCGGCGGAAACCTCCTGGTTTTGCTCATCAACCAGCTTAATATCAAGGTGCTGCGGCGGTACGCCAAAGCAACTCGTACCCACATGGCGCGGTTCGTGGTTGGCAATAATAGCGCCGTAGTTACCCGTTTCTGTCATACCCCAGGCCTCTATTAAGGGGAAGCCAAAACGTTGCTCGAAGACGGCGTGGTGTTTGGGGTTTACGCCCGCCCCGAAAGCAAATTTAATTTGTGCGGAGAAATCATCATCGCCGGGATCAGCATTGAGCAGCATAGCGGGCATAACGCCCAGATAGTGCGCCACGGTCGCTCGCGACTCACGCACACTTTGCCACCAGCTGCGCGGATGGAATCTGTCCAGCTGCACAATACAGCCACCGATTAGAATCATCGCCACGCTGGAGCAAGCCATGGCATTCATATGCACAAGCGGAAGCGGCGTAATTAAACGCTCGGTGCCTGCTTGCATGGCGCAAAGGCCACCCAGGTCAATGTAGCGTTGACCGCTTAGCAGGTAGTATTCATTATTGAGAATACAGCCCTTGGGCTTGCCTGTGCTGCCAGAGGTGTAGAGTAGGGCACATTCGCTGTGCAGGGTAATTGCGTCGCTACCTGCTTGTGTTGTGGGGCTGGGTATTTGCGGTGTTGTTAGTGCCACGGGTAGGTAGTGCAGTTGTTCGCCCAATAAAGCACGCAGGGGTTCGAGTCCGGCTTCGATGTCCGCCAGGTAAACCAGCAGGATAGCTTCGCTATGATCAATGATATAGGCCTGTTCTTCTGCAGCCATTTCGTCGTTGATGGGTACAACGCAACAGCCCAGCGCATTCAACGCCAACCAGTGAATGAAAAACTCCAGGCGGTTTTGCAGCATAAGGGCCACGCGGTGACCGCTACCGTAGCCTGCGTTTTGGTAAAGTAACTTTTGCTGTTCTACCCTTGATGCGGTGTCGCCGTAGTTTATGTCCAGGGCATCGCTACGATAGGCGCTAGTTGCGCTGCGGGGAATATGTAAAAAATCGTGGTCAGCATAACGAGCTGCGCTGGCCGTGAACGCATCGTAGACGCAGTTCACTTGAGAGCCTGATAGCTTAGGGGCGTTACTCATTTGACCGCTATGGCCTCTATTTCAACCATTGCAGCATCTTCCATTAACGCGACCACCTGTACTACCGCCATGGCCGGATAGTTTCTCCCGATAACATCCCGGTAGGCTTCACCGATTCCTTTGAGATTGTTCAGGTAGGCTTGTTTGTCAGTGATGTACCAGGTCATGCGTACCAGATGTTCGGGCCCCGCGCCGGCTTCATTGAGCACAGCTACAATATTTTCCAAAGTGGTTCTTAGTTGGTCGACAAAGTCGTCACTTTGAAAGACGCAATCCGCATCCCAACCTACAAGTCCGCCGGTGTATATTGTTTCTCCACTGGCGATAATACCGTTTGAGTAGCCTTTGGGTCGTGCCCAGCTGGGTGGTTGCAAAGCTCTATGCATCGGTGGCACCTTTGTTGTTTTACATTTTGGCAGTCTACACTTGTGGTAGCTGGAGCGCAGTGAAGCTTGCCGTTTATCGAAAAAGTATTTTAAACCTAAAATACTTCTGCTAGCAACCGCCTATATCGCATTTTGGCATTGTTTTTTGTTCAGCCAGAGGATATTATTTTAAAACTAAAATAAATTGCCAGTTTAATGGCGAGAACCATGGAGATTAGTAATGAGCAATTCTGTACTGGCAGGTCTTGTAGAGGGAGTGAGCACCGGCTCCATCCAAATTATCGATTTAACCGAAACATTGCGACCTGAATACCCCACTATCCAGTTGCCCGAGGAATTTGCTCAGGCCTGGGGCTTTAAGAAAGAAACCATTTCGCATTATGACGAGGCGGGTCCCGGCTGGGCGTGGAGCAATTTTTCCATGAGCGAGCACACCGGAACGCATTTGGATGCTCCGCATCACTGGGTAACGGGTAAAGATGTACCTAATGGCACTGTAGACACTATGCCCACCAGTCAAATGGTCGCGCCGGTCTGTGTTGTCGACTGTACGAAGGAAGTTGCAGCTGATAAAGGCTTTATCCTTACCCGTGAGTTTCTACAGAACTGGGAAGAGAGCAACGGGGAAATTCCCGCCGGCAGCTGGGTTTTTCTGCGCTCTGATTGGCGCTTAGTGGCCGATCCGGATAACTACACTAATATGCAGGAAGATGGTGCGCACTCGCCAGGTCCCGACACCGAGTGTGTGTTGTGGTTGATAGAGCAGCGTGATGTGCTGGGATTCGGCACCGAATGTGTTGGCACCGATGCAGGCCAGGCTTTTGCCATGGAGCCTGCGTACCCCTGCCACCATCATATGCACGGAACAGGTCGCTTGGGCTTGCAGTGCATGACCAACCTGGACCTATTACCCGCAACCGGTGCAGTCATTGTTTCTGCCCCGCTAAAGATTATAGATGGGTCAGGCAGCCCCCTGCGTGTTGTTGCATTTGTCGCCGCCTAGAGGCGTTTAGCGCTGCGTATACACAACATCTATAGGAGTTAAGCATTCATGGCAGAGCGATCGTTCGCCAAAGAAGTCCAGCATCTAAAGCTGGGTAATGGTGATGTGTTTCGAGGTGAGGGCATTCTTGCTATCACCAAGGGCTTGTTACAGTCAGGTGTGGCCTATGTGGGCGGGTATCAAGGCTCACCGATTTCACATCTCATGGATGTGCTTAACGACGCGCAGGAAATTTTAGGCGACCTGGGTGTACATTTTGAGCAAAGCGGCAGCGAGGCCAATGCCGCCGCTATGTTATCCGCTTCCATCAATTACCCTATGCGCGGTGCGGTGGCGTGGAAATCCACGGTTGGTACTAACGTAGCCAGTGATGCGTTGGCAAACCTCGCTTCCAGCGGCGTAACAGGCGGTGCCATGGTCGTAGTGGGAGAAGACTACGGTGAGGGTTCCAGTATCATGCAGGAGCGCACTCACGCCTTCGCTATGAAGTCACAGATGTGGTTGCTGGATCCCCGCCCCAACCTTCCTTCTATCGTCGATATGATTGAGAGAGGCTTTGAATTATCCGAGGCCAGCAATACGCCCTTATTCCTAATGGTGCGTATCCGCACCTGCCACGTGACCGGCGAGTTCGTTGCAAAAAATAATGTCGCTCCACAGTTTAATCCAGCAAACCCCGTTGTGCCCGAACGCGAGTTAAACCGCATTATTCTTCCGCCGATTATTTTCGAGCAGGAAAAAGACAAGATAAAAAACAGGCTGCCGGCTGCCCTTGCCTATATAACCGAGCACAAGATGAATGAAGTGTTCGAGGGTGATTTTGGCGACGTTGGCATAGTGATGCAGGGCGGTTTATACAACACTGCGATTAGGGCGCTGGAGCGCTACGGCCTGGCGGACGCCTTCGGTAATAGCAAAATTCCTCTGTACATCATGAATGTTACCTACCCTCTGGTACCCGAGGAACTGGTGCAGTTTTGTGCGGGTAAAGCGCACGTGCTGATGGTAGAGGAGGGGCAACCCAACTACATAGAGCAGGAACTGAGCCTGATTCTGCGCAAGGCCGACCTACAAACCCGTCTGCATGGAAAAGATATATTACCCGGCTACGGAGAGTTCACCGGGCAGGTGGCTTTTGATGGCATCGCGGAATTTTTACAACAAAGCGCACCGCGGGGACTGGATCTCGACCTTATCGCAGGGGCCAGACATATGACGAGCTCTATGCCTATAGAGCAGAGCGAGGCGCTTGGCAAAGAAGTGGTCGCGCGTCCGGCGGGTTTGTGTACAGGCTGCCCGGAGCGCCCTTTATTCAGTGCGATAAAACAAATTCAACAGGCTAGCGGTGGCGATTTTCATATCTCTGCCGATATTGGTTGCCATGCCTTTGCTACCCTGCCGCCGTTTAATTTGGGCAACACTATCATGGGCTATGGTTTCTCTCTGGCTGCCTCTTCGGCCATGCGAAGCAAACTGCCTCATCGCGCAATCAGTGTGATGGGAGATGGTGGTTTTTGGCACAACGGCTTAACAACCGGTGTTGTAAGTTCGGTATTCAATCACCATGACGGTATTTTGATCATTGTCGACAATGGCTATTCCGCAGCGACTGGCGGGCAAGATATTCCCTCGTTTATAAAGCCCGAAAATTTGATAGCCACATCCAAAGTAGCGCGCGTGGATCAGCAGCCAATTGCAGCGGCTGTCAAAGGTGTCGGTGTAGAGTGGGTGCGCACTGTTGCCACCTATAATATCGGCGAAATGAAGGACACTATTGAGGATGCGTTAAGTACCGAGTATGACGGCCTCAAGGTCATCATCGCCGAAGGCGAGTGCATGCTGAACAAACAGCGACGCATCAAGCCACAGATTAAGGTGCGTATTAACGATGGGGTACGCACGATTAAGGAACGTTTTGTGGTCGACAGCCAAACTTGTACCGGCGACCACGCCTGCATCCGTATTTCAGGTTGTCCATCTCTCACCATTAAGGACAACCCCGACCCTCTGCGAGTTGATCCCGTAGCCTACGTTGACAATAGCTGTGTGGGTTGTGGTGTGTGTGGCAGTAATGTTCACAGTGCTGTGCTTTGCCCTTCTTTCGCCCGTGCGGAAATGCTGTTCAACCCCAATTGGTGGGATAAATTTGTTGGTGGCATGCGCCAGTCTGTCATAGGTTTTTTACAGCAACGCCTACAAAATCAAGAGGCTAAACGCGCACTATGAATACGTCGATTCGAATTGTTATTGCGGCCCTGGGAGGCGAGGGCGGCGGCGTGCTGGGCAAGTGGATTGCTGATATGGCAGCGCGGGCTGGCTATGTCACGCAGACAACGTCTGTGCCTGGCGTTGCGCAACGCACTGGAGCCACAATTTACTACATTGAACTATTCCCACGTACTGAAGCCGGGGGCGCACCGGTTATGTCGATGTTCCCAACGCCCGGTGATGTGGATATTGTTATCTGTTCTGAAATTGTCGAAGCGGGACGCATGATTCAGCGTGGCTTTGTCACGCCCGATCGTACTACCTTAATTTCTTCCACCCACAGGGTGTATGGCATTGCCGAGAAAGAGGCCATGGGTAATGGCGTAGGCGATAAGAACGTGATCATCGACGTGGCGAAGAACAATGCCAAAACGTTTATTGGTTTCGATATGCAGGCCGCTGCACGGCGCTTCGACAGCGTAATCAACGCAGCACTGTTTGGCGCACTGGCTGAAACCGGTGTGTTGC
This sequence comes from Halieaceae bacterium, assembly GCA_016744355.1. Lineage (GTDB taxonomy): Bacteria > Pseudomonadota > Gammaproteobacteria > Pseudomonadales > Halieaceae > JBALVT01. The sequence continues at coordinate 12,126 of JADGEN010000036.1, read as the reverse complement.
CCTTTGAGCGCAGTGCCTTTGAGGAGACTATTACCCTCGGAAAAATTGCCATCGAGAGTAATCTGAGAACGTTTTCTGCCAGTTACGAAATGGCTGGTGCACAGCAAGACGGCGTGACTATCGTTGAGCCTGAAGTGCAAAGCCCGGTCTTCGAGTTGCCGGTAGCAACCACTGAAGAGGGAAGGGCGTTGATGGTGCGTGTGGCCAGCTTTCCAGCTTGTTGCCAGGAAATACTGTATCTCGGTGTGAAAAAGTTAGTGCACTATCAGGACTACCGCTACGCGGATGAGTATCTTGATCAACTGCAAACAATAACGACGCTTGAGGCGGGCGGCGATTACGAACTACTGAGCGAGGTTGCGCGGTTTCTTGCACTGTGGATGACATTTGAAGACTTGCCTCGTGTTGCACAATTGAAAATATCAGGCGAGAGATTTTCTGTATTTCGTAAGGAAGTAAAAGCGGATCAGGATCAATTGCTCGGAATGGTTGAGTTTTTGCACCCCAGGGTTGAGGAGTTTTGCGGCATTATGCCTGTGGCTATGGGCCGTTTTATGCAAAACTCTGCCTTTTTTAGTGGCTTACTTGGCCTTTTTGCCGGGCCCCGTAATGTACGTACCAACAGTGTCTTTGGTTATGCCATGTTCTATTTTATGGCCAAGCTGCGTGGCACCAGACGTTCCAGCTTGATATACAAGATTGAGCAGGCGCATATAAACAGCTGGCTGGCGGAGGTTGTCGCTGCGGCGCATACCGATTACGACAGCGGAGTTGAATTGGCGCGTTGTGGTCGTTTAATCAAGGGCTACAGTTCGACCAGAGAACGCGGCAATGCTAATCTGGAAAAAATAATTGCTCTGTATAAAAATGCAAAACTCTCTGGTGCCACTGCGATTACAGCTGCAAGAAATGCGGCATTAACGGATGACGAAGGCGAGGCCATGGCGCAGTTCGAGCTAGGCTTGGAAGCCTAAATATGCTGCTCGAAAATACAGTCACATCTTTCAGATTATTTGTGCTGTGCCTCTGTATGGCCACGGTTGCCTGTAGTGACAACAATAATTCTTCGAACAAGAAGCAGGAGCCGACGGTTGAGCCAGTTGTGGCTGCGCCCACGAACCCCTATGAAGGGTATGGCAGCGAGCTGTACGATGCGCCAGATAACTGGCTGTGTCGACCGGACATTGAGGGCGATGATAATGACTGTAATGGGGATTTGTCTGCAACTATAGTTTTTGCAGATGGCAGCACGCAACTGGAACTATATGAGGAGACCGAAGAGCCTGAAGTGGATTGTTTTTATGTCTACCCCACAGTAAGTAACGACCAGAGCATAAATTCAGATCTGGAGCCGGGAATAGAAGGCCCCGTAGCCTATTTGCAGGCAGCTCGTTACCGCTCCGTGTGCAAAATATTTGCCCCGGTGTACCGTCAGTTAACTGCTTCAGGTCTGGCATCAGCTTTAGCGGAGGAGGACGTAGATTTTGAAGCAGCTTTTGAAATGGCGTATCAGGACGTACTCGATGCCTTCAAGTCCTTTGTAGCCAAAGCCGATGGCAGGGGCTTTGTGTTAATTGGCCACTCGCAGGGCTCAAGTCATTTGATACGTTTAATTCAGGATGAAATTGAATCTCTGCCATATTTAGCTGAACGTATGATCAGTGCACACTTGATTGGAATGGTGGTGGAACTACCGCTGGATGCTGAGGTGGGAGCTACATTTCAAACGACTCCCCCTTGCGACTTCGACAATGCCACAGGCTGCTTTGTTAACTATTCAAGCTTCAGGCGAAGTGCTCCGCCGACTCCAGAGTTAGGTTTTTTTGGAACTTCAACAGATCCGGATACGCGTGCGGCATGCACTCACCCGGTAGACCTGGGCGCTGGAAATCTCACTCTGGATGCATATTTTTCCCCGTTTCAACTCAACCCCTACAACGATAGTGCACTCAATGATGCAATCAGCACCCCGTTTACAAAATTGCCAGGGCTTATTCAGGGCGAGTGTATCGAGGACGAGGGCAAGGGCTACCTCGCCATTAGCGTAGATGCAGACCCTGACGATCCGCGCATTGACGATGTGGGAAATGACAGTCGTCCCGGGTGGGGTTTACATGGAATAGATGTTGGGCTGGCTCAAGGTAACCTTGTGAAGCTTGCACAAAGGCAGGTGGATGAATGGCTGGGGCAGCAGTAGCTTAGCCGCAATGGTGATTGCGTTGGTCATGAAGCTGTTGCTGAGCTTGATTTCATACCATTGAGCTTGAGTTAATCCGCTGGTCTTCGCTCTGCAAGAATATCAATGACAAAACTGAATACCAATTCGCCGTTCTGGTTAAACGCTTCGTTGCGACTGCGGATTATTCCCCACTTGTTTTTGACCACCCGGTCTGACTTCTCGATAACTTCATAGGTGTAGGTGAGGGTGTGTCCAGGGCGCACCGGCACAATCCAGCGCAAATCCTGAAAGCCCACGCCGGCACCGTTGCGTCTGCCGTCCTGTACACCAGTGGCGAAACGTTCCATGTAATCCACCATCATGCGCATCCAAATAGCACAAATGTGCCAGCCAGAGGCGATGAGGCCTCGATAGAGCGTGTCACGGGCGGCTTCGGGATCGGTATGGTAGATCTGTGGAGCGTATTTTTTTCCGAAATCCACCATCTCTTTTTCGCTGAATGTGTGGTCTCCGAACACGTGGAACTCACCGACGGGAATGTCTTCAAACCAACGACTGCGAATATAGGGCGAATTACTCATCGGCAGTGCCTCCCCGTTGGTCGTTGCCGATCATCAAACTCGTCGACAATTGTATAACCGACTCACCGTTTTGATTACTGACATCCACCTCGCATTCGATATAACTGAGAGGGTAGCTGCTTTCGCCAAGGTCTTTTTTGCTCACCGTTATCCTGCTGGAAAGGGAGTCCTCTGCAAATACCGGTTTCTTCCAGCGCAAGTTGCTCACTCCGTCGGAGCCGAGCAAGTTGATGTTGTTTTGCGCAAAAGTGTCTGTAAGAAGGCGCATCATAACGGCGGTAACATGCCAGCCACTGGCGCATAGGCCACCGAAAATTGAGTCGTCAGCCGCGTCGGGGTCAAGATGGTAAGGCTGGGGGTCAAAATCGGCGGCGAAATCCAGAATGTCTCTGCGACTGATGGTGATAGTATCAGTACTGAAACTGTCGCCCGGATTGATGTCTTGCCATTGTAGTGATGCTTGAGCTTGCATAGTTGGCGCACACGTGTTGATTCGAGTGCGCATTGTCAGTGAAGGCAGTGCCTTTGACAAGGCCGGTAACCGTGATCTCCCAGTGTTACTATTGACAGAAGTCCATTTAATCATCGAAAGTGGGTTTGTCTGGCAGCGGGTAATAAGAAGTTTTGACAGGAGCCCAAGATGTTTAAATATGGAGTGGCGTTGGTGCTTAGCTATACGCTTATCGCATGTTCAGGAGATGATATGAGTTCAAGGCCCAGTCCGCCTAGCAGTATTTTATTCATTGGTAATAGTTTTACCGCTGCCCATGGCGGTCTCGATGCTTCTATGACCAGGCTAACGAGTTCTATGGATGAAGAGGACAGGCCTTTGAGTGCAGCGATCACTGTGCCAGGCGCTACTCTAAAAGGGTTGTGGAGCTACAGCGATGCGCGCAACATCATCAGAACCGGCGCATTTGAAGTGGTAGTGCTGCAAGAGGATATCCCCGAGGGAAATATCGCTGCGTTTCATAAGTATGCGAAAAAATTTATTAAGGCGACGACTAACGCGGGTTCGAGGCCGGTATTATTCATGGCGTGGGCCTATGATCGTCTCAATTGGGTTTCCCAAGATGAAATTATTCAGGCTCATAATGAAATTTCAGCTAAAACCGGTGTGGCGGTTGCCCCTGTTGGCATTGCCTGGGCCCGTGTACAGACCGAACGGCCCGATCTGGGTCTGTTCGATGAAGATCGGGAACATCCCAGTGCCAGTGGGAGCTACCTGGCAAGCTGTGTGGTTTATGCAACGCTGATGGGCGTTAGCCCCCAGGTTCTGAATGAACGACCCGACACCGTTGTAGCAGAGGATGCCGAGTATCTGGCGCGAGTGGCCTGGGAGACGGTTGAAGCGTATCGCTAAATGCACACTGAATCTGTGCTGCTCGCACTATTGCAACTGTAAAGACCCGATAATAACCTTCTGCACTTCGGATGCTCCCTCATAAATTCTCAGTGCGCGAATTTCGCGGTACAACTTCTCCACCATATTTCCGCTGACGACGCCAAGACCGCCGTGTAGCTGCAGCGATTTGTCGATAATTTTTTGCGCCGCTTCGGTGGCGTACAGTTTCGCCATGGCCGCTTCACGCGTGATGCGCTCCGCACCGGAGTCTTTCTTCCACGCGGCTCGGTAGATGAGTAGGGCACTGGCGTCTATTTCGACCGCCATCTCACCGAGAGTCGACTGGGTCATTTGCAGATCGCCGAGATAGCCACCGAACATTTCACGATTTTTACTGTGGTGAATGGCTTCGTCCAGTGCACGACGTGCAAAACCCAGTGCGGCAGCGCCGACGGTAGAGCGGAATACATCCAGCGTGGCCATGGCGTACTTAAAACCGTGGCCTTCTTCGCCGATAAGATTGGATGCAGGAATACGGCAGTTGTCGAATTCGAGTTTTCCCAGTGGGTGGGGCGCGATAACGTCGATGCGTTCGGTCACGGCAAACCCGGGGGTATCGGCATCGACCACAAAGCAGCTGATGCCCTTGCTGCCACTGCCCTCGCCAGTGCGTACAAACACGGTATAGAAGTCCGCAATGCCGCCGTTGGATATCCAGGTTTTACAGCCGTTTAGCACATAGTGGTCGCCGTCTTTTTTTGCAGAGGTACTCATTGCCGCCACATCAGAGCCAGCATTAGGTTCTGAAAGTGCGAAAGCAGAGATGGCTTCCCCGCGTGCGACCCGCGGTAGATAGCGCTCGCAAAGCTCTTCATTGCCAAATAAGGACAGAGGGCCGCTGCCCAGTCCCTGCATGGCAAATGCGAAATCGGCTAAACCTGAGTAACGCCCCAGAGTTTCCCGGGTAATGCACAGCCTGCGGACCTCGAGCTTGTCGGTATTGCCACCGTAGGCAGCCGGTACAGCATTCGCAAGGAAACCGGCCTTGCCAAGCTCCTGTACTAACAGTTTGCATTCGGCGTCGATGTCGCTGTGATCCAGGGGGAGTTTTTCGAGTGTATTCTCTGCCCAGTTCTCAACTTCCATAGCCAGTTGACGATGGCTGTCCTCAAAAAAAGGCCAACCCAGATAATCTTTGTCGCTCATAGTGGTATCCGTTGTGTGTATGAATTGCGTGGGCTAGTCGCCTTGGAATTCTGGTGTTTGCTTATTGACGAAAGCGTTATAAGCGCGCTCAAAATCACGGGTTTGCATGCAGATTGCCTGAGCCTGTGCTTCGGCTTCGATAGCCTGGTCGACGCTCATATTCCACTCTTGGTGCAACATGGTTTTAGTAATGCCGTGAGCAAAATTAGGGCCCGCTGCCATGCGCTGCGCCGTGGTGCTGGCTGCGCCGTAGGGGTCGTCGCTGATGTTGTTATACCAACCCCAGCGTTCGCCTTCTTCAGCTTTCATTGCACGGCCTGTATACAACAGATCGGAGGCGTGGCCGAGCCCGATAATGCGCGGAAGTAGGGCGCAGGCACCCATGTCACAACCCGCCAACCCTACACGGGTAAACAGGAATGCCGTTTTCGCGCTGGGGCTGCCGTAGCGCATGTCGCTGGCCATGGCGATGATGGCGCCGGCGCCTGCACAAATGCCTTCTACAGCGCTGATAATAGGCTGTGGGCAGGCGCGCATGGCTTTCACCAGATCGCCGGTCATACGGGTGAAGTCCAGCAGCTGTGTCATGTCCATTTTCGTCAGTGGGCCAATAATCTCATGTACATCGCCTCCGGAGCAGAAGTTGCCACCGGCACCGCGGAAGATCACGACGTGGATATCTTTGGCATAGGCCAGCTGACGAAACAGGTCGCGCAGCTCGGCATAGGATTCAAAGGTTAAGGGGTTTTTACGCTCGGGGCGATTCAGGGTGATGGTGGCCACGGTGCCTTCAACATCCCATAGAAAGTTTTCGGCCTGATAGTTGGCGAGTGTGATTGGATTCATAGTGTCGCTCTTTACTGTGTGATTGAGGTGATGTTCGGATTGTATTTTTGATTGTATTGCGCGGCTTGTCTACATAACTTCGCCACCGCTCACTGAAATAGCCTGGCCGGTGATAGAGGCGCTGCTGTTATCGCAAAGCCACAGTACACTGGCGGCCACTTCAGCGGGCTGTACCAGCCGGCGTTGTGGATTGGTCGCGGTAAAGGTGAGTAGGGCCTCTTCTTCACTGCGACCGGTTTTCTGCATGATGTTGGTGACAGATTCCCGGATGATGTCGGTATCAGTATAACCGGGGCAGACTGCGTTGAACGTGACGCCTTTGGTGGCATTTTCCAGAGCAAGCGCTCGGGTCAAACCCAGCACACCATGCTTAGCGGCACAGTAGGCGCTGACGTAGGCGTAGCCTTTTTGTGCTGCGCTACTGGCAATATTGATCACTCGGCCCCAAGCTTGAGTCTGCATGTTTTTCAGCACTTGCTGGGTACATAGAAACACTGAGTCCAGGTTCACCGTGGTGACAGCACGCCAGTCCTGTAAGGAAAGCTTGTGGAACGGTGCAGTGGGTGCCATACCGGCGCTATTGACAAGGATATCCACTGTGCCGAAGTGCTCAGTCGCTTGTGCGAAGGCACGCGCGACGGCTTCTTCATCTGTCACGTCACAGGCGATAGCCTGACATTGAATACCCTCAGAGCCAGAATTTATAGCGCTTGCAACTTCTTGCAGTGGTGCTACACGCCGGCCCATAACGCTTACGTTTATGCCCGCTGCTGCCAGCTCAACGGCTATGGCGCTACCGATACCCGTACCGCCACCAGTGACGACTGCATGCCGGGTGCTCATGCATTAATCGCCATTTCAGCGGCTCTTGCCAGGTTGCGTTGCAGCTGTTCGAAGCCAGATTCATACTGCACCGGGCAGCTCACGCCTTCGCCGTGATACTGTAGTTCAGCCGCAGCACGCAGGGTCCAGTTAGGGTCCATGAGATGAGGCCTGGCAAGGCAGCATAAATCGGCGCGGCCCGCCGCTATAATGGAATTGACATGGTCTAGCTCGTAGATGTTTCCGACAGCCATGGTGGCGATATTAGCATCGTTGCGCACAATGTCAGATAGCGGAGTCTGGAACATGCGGCCATAAACCGGCTTTGCCTCGGGGGAGGTCTGGCCAGCGGAGACATCGATAATGTCGGCACCTGCTTGCTTGAATGCCTTGGCTATCTCTACTGAGTCTTCGCCCGTAATTCCTTCGTCGCCCAACCAATCGGTGGCTGAAATACGAATAGATAAGGGCTTTTCAGCAGGCCAGACAGCACGTACTGCACGACAGACTTCAAGGGGGTAACGCAAGCGGTTTTCCAGGCTGCCGCCATATTCATCCGTGCGCGAGTTTAACGCAGGTGTAATGAAGGCTGACAACAAATAGCCGTGAGCACCGTGTAATTCGATCATGTCGAATCCGGCGCGCAATGCACGCTCAGTGGCGCTGACGAAATCGGCTATGACTGTGTCCATATCATCACGATTCATCTCGCGCGGCACTTGGCTGTACGGTGCGAAAGGCTGTGACGAGGAGGAAATCAAATCCCAGCCACCTTCACTCAAGGGTTCATCCGCCAATTGCGCATCCCAGGGCTTTTTGGTGGAGCCCTTGGGGCCTGCATGAGCTATTTGCATGCAAAACTTCGCTGGTGTACTGGTGTGAATGAAATCTACGATACGCTTCCATCCTGCTTCCTGCTCGTCATTCCAGATACCGGCACAGCCTTCGGTAAGACGCGCATCGGCGCTGATATCGGTCATTTCGGTGTACACCAAAGAGGCGCCGCCTTGAGCCAGGGCACCGTAATGCACCAGATGCCAGTCACTGGGCAGGCCGTCTACGGCGCTGTACATGGACATGGGCGAGACCACCACACGGTTGCTCAAATGCATATCTTTTAGCGTGAAAGGTAAAAACATGGGGGGCACGGCTTTGTCGACAGGTTTGTCATAGGCGATGCTGGCAAGGTGTTTCTCGTAACCTTCCAGCCATGTTTTGTCTCGCAGGCGAAGGTTTTCATGGCTCACGCGCTGGCTGCGGGTGAGCATGGAGTAGTTGAGCTGCTTGGTGTCGAAGGCCTCCACATAGCGCGGCGCATTTTCGAACCACACCATGGCATTGCGGGCTGCACTTTGCAGTTTGAGTGCTTCGACTTCGCGTTCGTCCTGGTAGGCGCGTAGCGCTGCAGGGGGAGTCAAGTCACTGTCCAGGTGTTTGGCTAGTGAGATAGCATCTTCCAGGCCCAGCTTAGTGCCGGACCCTATCGCAAAGTGTGCGGTGTGGGCAGCGTCGCCAATGAGTACAAGCCGGTCGTCTTTAATCCAGTTGCGGCACAGCACGCGGGGAAAACTAATCCAGGCAGAACCGCGAATATGGGCAGAGTTGGTCAATAGCTTGTGCCCACCCAGGTATTTTTCAAAGATCTTTCGACAGGTCTCGGCGCTCTCTTCGTGGTCCATTTTATCAAAGCCTATGGCCTCGTAAACATCGGGCTGGCACTCTACGATAAAGGTCGAAGTCTCGTCATCGAACTGGTAGGCGTGCACCCATATCCAGCCGTGTTCGGTTTTTTCAAATATGAAAGTGAAGGCTTCTTTGAAATTTTGGTGGGTACCCAACCACACAAATTTGTTGGGACGCAGGTCTATATCGCATTCAAATGCTTCAAGGTTTGCATTGCGTATCTTGGAGTTGAGTCCGTCTGCAGCCACAATCAGGTCTGCATCAGCGAAGCGGGTGTCTATGTCTTCCACTTCAAACTCTTGTTCAAACTCAAGCTTAACGCCAAGCTCCATTGCACGCCCGTGCAGGATTTGCAGCATGCGCTTGCGCCCGATACCAATAAAGCCGTGACCATCCGAACGCTCAACCTCGCCATTAACGTGGCAGTCGATCATGTCCCAGTGAATCATTTCATCTATCATGATTTGTGCACTGACAGGGTCATTCTCTTTCAGGTTTTGCATGGTTTCGTCAGAAAAGACAACACCCCAGCCGAAGGTGTCGCCCGGACGATTCCGCTCGTAGACGGTTACATCGTTCGCGGGGTTGCGCAATTTCATGGAGATGGCCAAGTACAGGCCAGATGGCCCTCCGCCCAGACAGATTGTTTTCATAGCTTTGACCCTTGTTGTTATCTGAAGTTGAATAGATTCTAGGGTAAATTATTTTAAATGTAAAATAATATTATTTGAACCTTAAAATATTATCATTTGAACTTTAAAATAGTTGGTAAAAAGGGCAAGATGAACGCCGTAGCAAACAACTTCAGGCCAACGCATGACTGACCAGCTCGACTCCGAAACACGCATCCAGGATGACGACCATCACGCCCTCAAATTATGGCTGAGATTGTTAACGTGCACTAACCTGGTACAGGGGCATTTGCGGCAACAATTACGAGAGTCATTTGACAGTACTTTGCCGCGCTTTGACCTGTTAGCGCAGCTGGACCGTCATCCGGAGAAACTGCGCATGGGTGAGCTCACAAAGCTGATGATGGTTTCAGCAGGTAATGTCACAGGTCTGGTTACACAACTGGAAAAAGAGGGCCTGGTGAAGCGCACGCCTATGAAAACGGACAGACGTACTTTTTTGGTGGGCCTGACGAAAAAAGGAAAAAAACATTTCGACACAATGGCTCTAGATCATGAGAGTTGGGTGGTAAATATGTTTTCAGGCATGGACGCGGAACAGCAGGACGAGCTGATGAATGACCTTCTGGCGCTGAAGAAAAGCGTTAAAGCGACGAGGCGTACGATCGAGAGTTAGGGTTAGTATGGCTTTGACAGCTGGGAAAGCGACCGCATCAAATTCCTGCGAATCGCTCTATAAATGACGCATCCGCAGCAGGCATGGCACCGCTACCAGTTTCGAGGTTCTCTGTAATAAATTGCATTGAGGGTTTTGCCAGGGCCTTGTATACGCTTCCGGTTAGTCTCAGGGCATCGGCCCCAGGCCAGTTTCCAGGCAAAAGCTGCTCAGGCAATGGCGTGTCGTGTAGCAGCACCCTGCGATAGTCGTGAATTAAAAGAGTGCGGGCAATATAGGCCGCTTCAGGGGAGGGCGATTTTCTCTGCTGCGACCACTTTAGTAGTGTTTTGTAACGTTTGATAAAAGTTTTATATCCCTGTGAGACATGCTCCAGTTCCCAGCAGTCATGTACCAGTTTGCGCTCTCGCTTCTGGGATGACAGTAGCGACGACTTGGCATCGAAAATCATGACTTTGTCGCTAATACCAAATTCCTGCAAGGTTTCCTGCAGTGTCAGCCCGCCGTCTCCGGGCTTGGCGTAGGTACCCGGTGAAATTGCTCTGTAACCTTGCCACTGCAAGCTGCGCCTGAACTTCTCTCTTACATTCTCCGGCACTTCCAGCGGCATCAGTAACTGCCAATGTCCATGCCAGCCTGAATTTTCCAGAGCGTAAATTCGTCTGGCAGCTCGCTGATACTCATGCCATCCGTAGTCGCTGAATCGGTAGAAGCTTCGTCGCCCCTCGCGCTTGGATTCCAGCCAGCCCTCTTGCACCAGTCGAAATACAGAAGTGCGTACCAGTCGTTCATTGATGCCCAGTGGGGCCATAGCCTTTACCAGACTGCCCAACCAAATGGTATGGCCGTGTTGCGACAGCACATCGCCAAAGAACGTTACAATCAAGGAGGTAGTCCGCATGGGACGTCGATTGGTAAATTCGGCGACCAGCCGTTTTACAATAGCGGGATTAGGCACGTGAGTCCGTCTTTGGCAAAAAAGTTATTGTATAGAGAAGAGCACGAATGTGTCAGCTTTTCCCCCGCTAAAATCAAAATGATACACAAACTATAGAAAATACCAATAAAGTGTATTATATTGGCCCGCTAAAATAAAACTAATAGACAATAATCTGGAGTCCCAATGAGCAACAAGCCTTGCATGGAACCGTTACACGCTATCGAAACAGCCAGCATCGATGAATTGCGCGCCCTGCAGTTGCAGAGAATGAAGGACAGTTTAAATCACGCTTACTCGAATTCTCCTGCCTACAAAGCCAAATTTGATGCCCACGGCGTCCACCCGGACGACCTGCACTCGCTGGAAGACCTGGCAAAGTTTCCCTTCACCGGGAAAAGTGATCTACGTGACAACTACCCCTTTGGCATGTTCGCTGCGCCTATGGAACAGATTGTTCGTATACATGCCTCCAGCGGTACCACAGGTAAGCCTACTGTTGTGGGCTACACCAAAGAAGACATTGATGTGTGGGCTGATGTGGTAGCGCGTTCCATTCGCGCCGCCGGTGGCTCAGCGCAGGACAAGATTCATGTTTCTTACGGCTACGGCCTGTTTACAGGCGGCTTGGGGGCACATTATGGCGCCGAGCGTCTGGGTTGTGCGGTGATCCCCATGTCTGGCGGCCAAACTGAAAAACAAGTGCAGCTTATTCAGGATTTCGACCCCGACATCATCATGGTAACGCCCTCGTATATGTTGAACCTGGCGGACGAGATGGAGCGGCAACGTGTGGATGTGAGTAAACTGGCTCTGCGGGCAGGAATTTTTGGCGCTGAACCCTGGACTGATGCGATGCGAACCGACATGCAAGACCGTCTGGGCATTGATGCCATCGATATTTATGGCCTTTCAGAAGTAATGGGCCCCGGTGTGGCGCAGGAGTGCCTGGCACTGCCCGTACCATGCGGCGCATGGCAAAAATCACCGGTCGTAGTGATGACATGATGATCATACGAGGCGTAAATGTATTTCCCACCCAGATTGAAGAGCAACTCCTTTCAATAGACTCTTTGGCACCACATTATTTTATTGAGCTGAGTAAAAAGGGCAATCTCGATGTCATCGACATCCATGTGGAGCTGGCTGGCGGAGCGAATACCGGCGGCAAAGAAGAGGCGGCAGCAGCCCTGAAGCATCGTATAAAATCGTACATTGG
>JADGEN010000035.1 GCA_016744355.1 Halieaceae bacterium | reverse complement strand
GGATTACATTAAAACCATAGAGGAAATTGTGGGTGCGCCTGTCGATATTATCTCCACCGGGCCAGACCGGGTTGAGACTATTGTGTTGCGGCATCCGTTTAGTGCGGAGTAGGGTTTAGTAGTCCAGCGAACACTTTTGTGACGCACTGCTCAAGCCGGCAGTGTGCACTGAGACTTCCGTCACGCCGCGAGGTCACTGCTTTTACTTTCATTAGCATTCTCTATAAAACGTTCTCCATGAACTGAAGAATCTTGTCATGGAGACTGGGAATATGAACATTGGAAGAAAAATATTGACGCTGGTTGGCAGCTTGATGATTACATCAACGGTCCAGGCTGGTTTGATTGTTAACTCGATAGATATGTCTGTTGCGAAATCCGATTACTGGGTTTCGTCCGGCAGTACATTCTCTGAAGCGCTTGCAGAAGTTGATAGCGCACTACAGAACGACCCTATTTGCATGGTGTCGATAGATCTTTTCGATGCCATTGGTGGTAAGCAGCTTTGCGGCGGGCCGAAACAAAATACGGCCACCACATTCTTAATCTCCGGCGTGAACACGGGAACTACTCAATTGCAGTTTGGCCTGGATTGGGGGCGGGGTGGTTACTCCGAAATTCAATTTGGGAGTGCTCTGCCTTCCATTACTCAATACACGGATGATATCTGGTGGGGTCGAAACTGGAACAGCGGTGATGTTCTAAACTTTGACCTTACATCGCAAGGTGCATTTTCTATATTACTGGTTGGGTTTGAAGGCTGCTGCAACGGCGAGAACTCCGCTCGATGGCGCTCGCTGGATGGGCAGTGGGAAACACTACAGGCAGTTCCGTCACCATCTGCACTGTCGCTTATGTCGTTGGGTATTGTGTTACTCGGATTTGGCCGCTACTCAAAGACTCGTGGCTCTCAAACTTTATGACAGCTCAATCAACCTGGCCTGTGTAAGTCTGCCTAGTAGTACTTCCAGGTCACCTTGTAGTTGGTTTTCTTCTACATCATACATTTCAAGTAGCGAATCGAGAGTCTCCTGGAGCGTTATGCCCGTTTCCAGGAGTTTCCAGATATCGGAGGCTACGTCATCCAAGCCAAAGTAGCACTCTGTACTCATATCTAGTAGTACTAACTCACCATTGGTTTCCTGGGTGAAAACCGTGTCCGCTATTGTAACGACTTGATTGAAGTCCATCGCGTTTGTTCAATCCGTGTAAGGTAGGTTTTTCTGGCTTTTTACAAATGTATTGTAAAAATAATCCGGACTTGCCCGGAACGCAAGCGAATCAAATTTTAGTTTTCGCAGTAGATCAACACCAATTTCATTGTCCACCAACTTTTGGTAGGTACCGCCAACAGTAGTATGTGAAGCACCTGAATCTCCCAGGTTCCGGGTAATCGCTGCCGCGGCTAATTTTCCACTATGTAGCGCATAGCGTATACCTTCTCCGCTTACAGGGTCCACCAAAGCTGCCGCGTCCCCGACCAACAATACACGCTGGGTTGATATCGCTTCGTAGCCTTGGTATATCGGGATAGGCCAGCCCTGTTTCTCTTCAGATGCTATGGCGCTTTTGGGGATGGACCGTTCAATAAAAAGCTTCAATTCGTTGCGGAGCTTTATATGATTACCCCAAACGCCGACTCCACAGCTTAAGGTGTTTGGCTCCTTGGGGAAAATCCAGCCATAGCCGTGCCGTAGGCAAAAGAGATTCATAAGCATCACATCGGAGTGCGCCTGATAGTGAGCATGTGTTGTAACTATTTCTGATTCCAGTGCGGCGGCAAATTTTCTGTGTGGCAGAAGGCCGAGCTTTGAGGCAATTCTACTGTTGGCTCCATCGGCCGCGATAAGAAGTTTCGCAGTAATAACTTCGTGCTCATTAACAGAGACGTTAACGGCGAAATCAGTTTCGTTTTCTAGTACAACCTTACAGTTTTCACGCAAAACCACCGCCCCATTACCCTTTTCGATGGCCTGTTTAATGAGGTAATGATCAAATTCATTGCGCCTGACTAGCACTGGTGCGTTTTCGCCGGGAGAACTCAGATGAAGTTCATCGTCATAGTTGTTGTAAAGCTTAATCACTGGTGTTCTGTTAGCTATGACAGGGCTTATATCTACATCGACCAGATTCTGAGCGCTGCCCGGCATGGCTCCGCCGCAGGGTTTATTTCGTGGCAGTTCTGACTTTTCCAGGATGAGAGTCCTAAGGCCGGTGTCGGCTAGCTCTAGCGCGGCGTTTCCCCCGGCTGGGCCGGAACCGACGATGATGACATCGAAATCAGTCATGAGTGTGTATGTAGCATTTGCTGGTGATAGATGTTTACTTTGCTAATGCAGTCGTTCTCAAATTCAACTGCAACATTGTAAAGTCCTGTTGGGTCAAGTTTCTCGCGCAAATATTTGTAGTTTGGCAATAGTGGTTCCAACACTGGTAGGTCTTTGTAGGAAAACAACAATTCGATTTTAAAGGAAATCAGTGTGCTGTTGCTATCCAAGCGTAAAACCACATAGTGAGAGTTTTGGCTCAAACCGTTTATATCGTGTTCAAAGTAATTGATAACGAAGTTCTTGGGTGCTCGGAAATAGAGTTTGTAACACTCTACATCGCCTCTTACCACGTCGATACCCGCACCCATAAATCGCATGTCTGGGGTTTTGGGTAAGTCGTATGCAATGCCAATTTCTTGCAGAAGATCGAATCCATACTGTTCGGTAACGAATAGGTAAAAAGACTCTCGGATTTCCCCGTGTTTCTCCGCCAGGCTATAAGCAATTTGTTTCGTTCTGTCTATACTTGAAATGGATTCGAATAAACTGGGCCAGTGCTTATTGATTGCTTGGTTTGTCAGAAAGGAAAATTCCAAGTTGTACTCTTCGGGAGCAAGATAGTCGCATTGATAAATAAATCGATTCGGGTAGGAGTGCTTGGAGTGATAGTCGATATTAGTGGTGTAGTAAACTCGCCTATAAGTACAAGCACTCTCAATGCTTCGGCAGTGCTTCATGAATGCTTGGTGATTTTTCTCTAACGACGAGCAGTCAAAGTTAGCTCTACCTTGTTCGATGTTCAGTGCCGTCATAGGCGCTCTTGTTTTAGCAGCAGGCTTGTAGTTATTGCTGTTTCTCCTTCCGAGGCCAATGCAGTTACTATTGTCGAAGCAATTTTCACAGGCTTCAATCAGATACCTTTTCTTATTGCTTCTCAGGTTAACAGTGGGTTCCGCTATTTCCCAATACCTAAATTTCATGTAAATATAGCCGCCAAGAATTTTGCGTGGGACACAGTTTGGAACGCCCCACAGACCAACATTTTTCCCATTGATCATGATTTTTTCGATAATGGTCTTTAGGTAAAAAAGTTGATCGTAGTCGTGGTTCTCTTTGTCTATTGTAAAGACAACACCGTGAACTGAATTGGAGGCTACACACTGGTTGGCAAGCTTTTTTAAGTGCTTGTCGTTTGAGCTCCCGATTGGGTAGACGAGAAAAAAAGGTTTGATTGAATTGCACAGGAGCTCAAAAGACGAAAAGCTGGTGAAGTGCTCAAATTTGCTGAGCATGACTGTTCTGCTTGTTTCTTACCACGTTCAAAATTGCTTCTAATGCTTCAGGTAATCTAGTGATGCTGCTGGGCACCTCTACGCTGTGGACCGTACATTGTTGGCTTAGTTCCAAAACGTTCCTAATTTGAACAGCACTGAGGGACGCGGGGGCATATAGGCAGGCGTCTTTCAATAATTCGAATTTTCTCAGACCGAGCACTTCAGAAGCTCGGACGGGCTGAAGGGAATCCACTAACTTTAAGGAGAAGATTGAATTGATCGGTAGAGAATGCCTGGTGAAGTTTTCCGTATATTCTCCGAGTGCTTCAAGTTCTCTGGAGGGCCTGCGATAGGGGTGAGACGGCAGGGCGCGATATCTATTTGAGCTGGAGAGTAGCCGGACTTTATCATCGGACAGAAAGTTGAAACCACTTCTTACAACGTGGTCTGCCATCGTCGATTTTCCACCGAGTGAGGGCGCGACAAAAATGACTGCCCCCTCGTCTATATTAGCCACCGACGCATGAAGGAAAAAACTACTATGCCTTAGTATCAGGTAGATCGGAAGAATGGAGTGTAGTAACCAAAAAGTTAGCAGCTGCAAGTCGGGTACATTAGCACTGTCAACCTGGATAAGGTCTGTGTTGTTGTCCCAGCTGAAAGAAAACTGTTGATCTACAGTGAATCTCCAGTGGCGATCGACGGCTCGACGGTCCTGGCTGAGAGGAATGTCGGAAGATAGGCAGATGCTTCTTCCATGCATGGTGAGTACGGGCGCCTGAAATTCCAGGCTCTGGCTACAGGGCGTGGCACTAAAATTAAAGGCCAAATTGACAGATTGGATTGCTTCACCCTGTTGTGGCAAGTTTAATGGGAGCTTCACAGGTGAGCTGACCTTTACACCGTAAGCAATGAATTCTACCGTGTTCACGGATGGCTCCGTGTCTCTGTGTTAACAAAATTAAATCTATACCAGTACTCAACGTTCAGGGTCTGCCAGAATCGAATCAGGTTAACGGGCTCTTCGGCCTGGTATTTTCGTTTCATATCGTCCAGCTCGAACTGTTCTATTAAACCCAGCTTGACAATGTAGGCATTGCAAAACAATGTATCCAGGTTGATCGCGCTGATTTGCTGCTTTATAACATCGTTGAAGATTGCTTTACTTTTTCGCTGTCTGACTTTCTCTGGAAGGATTCCCTTCATCGCTTGGCGCAGAAGAAATTTATACACTCCTTTCTCAAGTTTCAGGTTAGGAGGCAGTGACAACATGAACTCGATCAGTCGCCTATCAAAGAATGGATGCTTGAACTTTATACCAAACTGTTTCTCTGCCACCTGGTAATAACTATTTTCAAATAGAGCAGAGTTGTGAGATATGACTACTTGCGTCAGGTCATATTTGAAGGACAGAGAGTTTCCTGTGTATAGCTCCGAAAACTCCTCGAACCAGGCATCGGGTTTCCGTGCTGAATGACTACTCTTGCGGCGAAATGGATGCAATATCTTGAGCACTATTTGTAGACCTTTTTGCCCTAGTAGCGGAAATAGTATAAAGCGCTTTATCAGAGGCAGTGGGCTGTCAGAGGCCTTGAGTTCCTGCAGCAGCAGCTTCCATCGAAACTGCCTGAAGTAATCATGCAGAGCATACGGATTTCCCGCCATAACGTGGTCGCCGCCCTGTCCTGTCAGAACAGTTTTTATTCCCATTTCATGGGCTTTATTGATAAGGGGGAACCCCATGGTATGGGTTACAAAAATGGGCCAATGAGGATTGATATTGTAGTTATAGTCGAGATCAAATTCGTTTTTGTAGTCGAGGGTGTCTGTTTGAATTTTGATTAGATTAATATCGTAAGCCTTCTTGACCTCATTCAAATAGTCAGCTTCGTTACACGCTTCCATCGAGTCGAACGCCATGGCCAGGCAGTTTAAGTGGTATCCAGGGTCTTTATGCTTAATCCACGAGACAATAGAAGAAGAATCTAGCCCCCCACTCAATTCACAAGCGGTAGTGGATGGGTCGTCTATACGGTTGTAGATGGCTTGATTAAATAGTTGCTGGAATTTTTTGATGGCCTGCTCTTTGTCAATACTGTAATCGATTTCTATGGTTTCTGGTTTCCAATAACGCACAAAAGTGCATTCGCCGGTGTTGGATACTTTCATGTAATGCCCGGGTGGTAACCTCTTTATCTCTCGGTACATGGTCTCTGTGTAAGGAATGGTGGAGCTGCGCAAAATGCCTTGCATGGCCAAAAGGTTAGCTTCTTTTGTTATACCGGATTGTATAAAGAGGTTTTCGATGTCGTGGGAGAAAAAGTACTGGCCTTCATGGCGGGTGTAGTAAAGCGGGCTGAGACCTACTGGGTCTCTGGCGGCGAAGTAGGTATTGTTGGTCGTGTCGAAGAGAGCAAATGCAAATTCCTCATGGAGATGCGAAACACAGTCTTCGCCATGCTTCTCATACAGCTCCGGCAGGATTTGGTTTGTGTCGGTACACAATAAGCATTTGATGGATTTTGCCACGAGAGCAAGTGTGTATAAGCGTCAGGAAAGTTGTTGGCCATTGTAGTAAGACTCTGCGTCAAAATCTGGCCCACCCTCACCAGTGCCCTTTGTCTGTTCAGAAACGCCGCCATATACCTTGATTTCCGGAGCCTTATAAGCCTTCTTTTTGACCTCGAAGGCGCCTGCCTGTGTCTGCTTCATAACTATCTCCACTTGTTTGCGCTTGGGAGATCAAAATAACACAAATCCTGCAGTCCCTCGACTATTCTATCCGTTCCCTGGAGATGGGCATTGCAATAGATTTGCTTGTGTTTGTATCAGTTGGACGAGGTAAATGATTGTGTGGAGTTTTGGATCTTAGACAATTGCTCAATTTCGAGGGAAGGGTGCGATAGCTAGACCTATCCAATTGGATACACTAAAGTGTCTAACTTGAGAAAACGAACTAATTACCTGACCCTGATTCGAAGAAATGCTAAATAAACTTCGCCAGTTCATAGCGCTAAGCTGGCATCAAAAATCCATTTTTATCCAAGCTTGGTTTATGCTCGGTTGGTTTCGCGCCGCTATTTTATGTGTTTCTTTCAGGCGCCTGGCTCGAGCTTTGGAGCACCATCAGCTGCCCCCGGATCCTCTAGCGCTCAATAGCGAACAACTCGAAATGGCAACCAGCATTGGTAAACTTGTGACAACTGCAGCTCGTTACACTCCGTGGCAGAGTCACTGCCTGGTTCAGGTGCTGGTCACCCAACATTTGTTGGCAAGACAGGATATCGGCGGTCAGTTTTATCTGGGTGTGTGCAAGCGTAGTCAAGAAGGTACAAGCGAGAGGGCTTTGCATGCGCATGCATGGTTAAAATGCGATGGTGTAGTTGTAAACGGCGCAGCAGGTCACGAAACTTTCATGGTGGTGTCTTCATTTAGCTGGCACTAGCGCCGGTGGTTCGTATCGGAATATTAGCAAGGAGTGTGTACGTTATATGCGACCTCCCATCATATTCTAGACCTGCCATCGTATCCACGGTATTCTAATTGTTTCGAAATTGCGTCGTTGGAGAGTTCGATGAGAAGTGCGATTCTGCGTTTGTGCCTGACGGGAATGTTGGCATGTTTGCCTCTGATGGCTACAGCTGCCATGAGTGATAGTGAGGCACAGTCAATGGTGCAAACAATGCTTGACGATGGGCGCACCGCCGGTGAAGTTATCACCGCTCTGATGAGCGATGGCCGCAACCTTATCGACGCGACCATCTTCGGCCTTGTATCCGGAGGGGAAAGCTATCGAACGTTATTTTCTGCGGCGGGTATATCGATGTCCAAAAGCCTTTCTGAGGCTCAATCTGTGGCTTACGCACTACTTGCAACAGCGGGCGAGTCTGGAGCAGTGGCGGCGACGGTTGACGACGCGCTGGCAGATTACAAGAGTTTGATAGCGCCCCCCTCTAGCTATCAGGGCGGCGGTATTGCTCCTGGCGGAGGCGTTAGCCCCTCAAGCTGATACCCACCTATGCCAAGCACTGCAGGCAGAAATACATTTATAACTAATTCTTCATTGGAACAGTTGCTGTTTGTTGGATTGATGGCTGTGCTTTTGTGGGCGCCATTGCCCTTTGCCTCCAATCGTATATGGGGAGGGCACTTACTGGCTCTGCTAGTTGGCACTCTAGCGTGCATGTGGCTGCTTCTATTCTTGTTGAGCAGAGTAAGAATTAATTCTCAAGTCTGGAAAACTATACGCGTCCCTTTGGGCATTTTGCTCGTGGTGCAGCTATGGGTGTTTCTGCAAGTTCAATATTTGCCCCGTTCTGTAGTCGAGCTATTATCACCTCAAGCCTATGCCTGGCACTTGAAGAGTGGCTGGCTTAGTCTTTCTCTCGACAGGGAGCATGGCATTTACTACCTCATTCGTGGCTGCACCCTTACGGCTGGTTTTTTTCTAACGGCGGCTCTGGTTAACACGCACAGGCGGGTGCAGCTTCTCCTGCAAGTGTTGGTGTTTAGCGGCACTTTTCAGGCAGCTTACGGCGCCTTTATGGTTCTCAGTGGGTTGGAGCTGGGCTTTTTTGTGGAAAAATATGTCGGTAAGAGCGTGGCTACTGGCACCTTCGTCAACCGCAACCATCTGGCGGGCTATCTAGTGATGTGCCTTTCTGCGGGTATTGGCTTGTTGTTGTCGCAGATTACACACCATTCGTCATGCTCCTGGAAAGAGCGAGCTCGCCGTTGGTTTCAGTTGCTGCTTAGTTCCAAGATTCGGCTACGTATATACCTCGCGGTCATGGTGGTAGGGCTGGTCTTAACCCGCTCACGTATGGGTAATATCGCCTTTTTCGCTGCCTTGGGTGTGGCTGGTGCAATAGCGCTGTACACGGGCAGGCGCTATTCAGTACGTGTTATCGTTTTCTTACTCAGTCTGCTTGTTGTGGATATGCTCGTCCTCGGCAAATGGTTTGGCCTGGACAAGCTGGTGCAGCGTCTACAGCAAACTCAACCCGCTATGGAGCCTCGGGTCTGGTCGAACGAATTTTCACTGGACTATTTAGCTGATTTTCCTCTCACGGGGTCGGGTGGTGGTTCGTTCTACGGGATATTTCCCAACTATCAGGCTCCCAATTTACAGGGATTTCACCAGCACGCGCACAATGACTACCTTGAGTTTGCTGTTGAGCTGGGTATTCCTGCTACGACGTTGCTTACTGCTTTTGTGGGTTTGGCATTCTGGGCAGCTATTCAGCTGCAGCGCAGGCGGCGCACACCATTATATCGCGGTGTAGGCTTTGCGGTTTGCATGGCTATCGTGTGGGCGGCCATTCATTCTACAGCAGATTTTAATCTGCAAATTCCGGCGAATGCACTTACCTTTGTCATCCTTCTGGCGCTTGCATTCAACTGTCGTGCTTTACCTGGCCTGCATGATGACCGTCAAGGTCGGCGTCCATTGCATGCTTTTGGCAATACATAGTCAATAGTGTGACGAATCTCCATTTAATTTACTTCAGTAAACCGTATAATGAGTGGGCAGCGAGTCTATAGAAATAGAAATCTGCTTCTGATTTAAACGGAAATTGCACATGTTGAAACGCTTGGGCTTAGGAGCTGCCTCTGCAGGCCTCCTGAGTACTGCCGGAATTATGTTTACCAGCACAGCTGTGGCTGTAGAGCCGGCTAACTTTCAGTTGGGCCCGGTTTTTGTCGCGCCCACTCTGAATACAAAACTTGGTTACACAGACAACCTTCTGCGTTCATCCGATGATGAGCTCGATACCTTATTTAGCCAGATTACTCCGCGGGTTCAAGCCTGGTTGCAAAATGGCGTCAATACCTATTCCTTGGCCTATAAGCTGGAAGATTACCGCTATGCCGATAGTGGACGAGATGACTTTACCGACCAGCAGGTCAATCTGGATTTACATCACGAATTTAACGCCAGAAACACCTTGAACGTGATTGGCGAATTTTACGACGGGCATGAAGAGAGAGGTGTTGGTGTAAGCGATGGTGTTGGCAGTATTCTCGACAAACCTGTGGAATATGAACGCGCAACTTTTGGTGGCGACTACACTTATGGCAGCGTAGCGTCTGATGGACGTATTGTGCTGGAAGGCAAGCGTGCCGACTATCAGTATCAAAATTTTCGCGATTTCACTCGCTTCAGGGACCGAGTTCAGGGCAATCTGGCCGGAGCCTTCTACTGGAGAGTGGGTGCGAAAACAGATGCACTCCTTGAGTTGCGCTATATTGATAACGAATATGACGAAAACAATATACTTGACCCCCTGGGATCCCTTGATAGCGATGAGTACAATTATCTGGTGGGCTTGAGCTGGGATGCTTCTGCAAAGGTGTCTGGCAGTGCTAAGGTGGGCGCATACGAAAGGGAGTACAATTCAAGCGGCCGTGAAGATGATAGTGGTTTTCAGTGGGAGGTAGACCTCAATTATCAGCCTCGCACCTATTCAAATATAAATATCAATACTCGGCGCTATTCTCAGGAAACCAATGGCCGTGGAAACGTTATCAACACAGAAGAATACGGCCTCTCTTGGGCTTACAACTGGAACAGCCGCTCGGCCACACTTTTGGGTGTAACAGCAGCCACTGAAAACTATGACGGCACACCTCGCGAAGATGACCGGGTCGATGTTCAAGCCAGCTATAATTACACTGCGAGACGTTGGTTGGATCTCGGCATTGGCTTGCGCCACGAAGACCGCGATTCCAATGAAAACCTGTTTCAATACACGCGAAATGTATTTTTCATAGAAGCGAAATTAAGTCTGTAGTTGGCGGTTTTCGATGCGTGGCACTCTCAATTTTCAACCTTCTATTTTTTTCGTTTTGGGAGTGCTTCTCCTAACACTCATCGGTATGTTCTGGCCTGCTCGGCTGTTGTTGCAAGATCTGCGCTTCACCGCGGCCACCACCGAAGTGAGCTATTGGGGGCGTGGCGAATACGAGCCTCTGCCTGCTGTAGTGGAGCGCGCTAAAGCACAGATTGAGCAGCTGCTTTTGGCATATCCTGGCCACCCCGAATACCTTGAACTGCAGGCTAATACCCTCGCGTGGCTTGCTTACTGGTCCGATGACCCCGAGCAGCGCCACCAATATCTGCACGATGCCGTTACCGCGCAGTTTCTGGCTCTGGAATCTCGTCCAGCGTACCCACAGAGCTGGGTAAAGCTGATAGACTACAACGCTCGCGCTGATGGGGACGATAAAGTGGAGGTTCAGGCTCAACAATATTTGGCTGCTCTGCAGCGCTGGGTCGCTCCCTCCCCGCAGGTGAATTGACTATTTGAGGTGTGGTACGCGTGAGGCCCTTTTTTGTTTTGCTTTGTACTGTGTGGCTCGCTGGGTTGCTACCCCTGCCCGTGATTGCGGAAGACTATACTCTCAGTTCTGGCGACGCGGTTCGTATCTATGTATATGGCGAGCCAGACCTCACGTTTGAGCAACTGCTTATTGGCCAAAATGGCCGCATACCCTATCCCTTTCTGGGTGAGCTGAAAGTGAGCGGAAAAACCGCTGCGGAGCTACAGCAAACATTGATTGACGGCCTCAAGCCCAGCTACTTGGTAGATCCGCGCATATCAGTGAGCATCGTGAAATATCGCCCCTTTTTCGTCAACGGTGAAGTGAGAAACCCAGGGGGTGTGTCTTTCCAGCCAGGTCTTACGCTCAGGAAGGCCATTTCCCTGGCGGGTGGGTTTACCGAGCGGGCTAACAAAAAAGACGTGCTGGTTATTTCCGGCAGTGACCCCGAGTTGAATGAGAAAAAAGTCGGCCTGGATTTTAGAGTGCGGCCCGGTGATATTTTTACCGTGCAAGATACTTTCTTCTAGGCGCTTAAGTAATGAACCTTCCGATGATGCAGTCCCCTTTGCAAGTCCAGCAGCCGCAGCCAGCTCCTGTCAGCGAGCTTATCGACGTCGCGCATCTTCTTCGCGTTATTCTTCATTACAAATGGGGAATACTCGGACTGGCTTTCGCCGTTACGCTTCTTACCACCTTGCTGGTGTTTTCCATGCAGCCTATATACCGAGCATCTGCCACTATTGTGCTGGAAAGCCAGGAAGCCAATGTGGTTAATGTAGAGCAAGTGTATTCTCTCGATGCGCGCAACAACTACGCCTACACGCAAACCCAGTTTGAAGTTTTGCAGAGCCGGTACTTGGCCGAGCGAGTGGTTAGAAAGCTGCAACTGCACAAAAATCCTGCGTTTGCACCCAGCACCGAGAAAGTCGAGAAGCCTTGGTACAGTGTAGATTTGAAAGCGCTACTGCCCGCTAGCAAAAAGAAACCGCCGGTACAGTTGAGTGAAGAGGAGAAAGAGGAGCAAGTTATACTGGCGCTAACCAATATGGTGGCCGGTGGTCTCACTGTCACGCCGGTTAAATTTAGTTATGCCGTACATCTTAGTTATCAATCTACAGACCGCGTGATGTCGGCTAAAATTCTCAATACGGTGACCCAGGAGTTTATTAGCGGCAACCTTGAGAACCGCATGTCGGGTACGCTGCAAGCTACCCAGTGGTTGAGCGAACGGCTCGAAGCTTTGCGGGAGAATCTACAAACCTCCGAACAAGCGCTACAGGATTTTCGCGACAGGGAGGGGCTGGTGGATATTGAGGGCGTAACCGGCCTTGGTGGCAATGAGCTAAGGGCGCTGTCAGTGAGATTGCAGGAGGCCAGCAAGGCGCGTATTGAAGCACAGAATATTATGGAAGATGTGAGCGGATTGAGGAGCGCGACGACTGAGGAGCTAATGACGCTTCCAGCAGTAATGCGACATCAGGTAATTCGTGATCTTGTCCGAGAGCGTGCCCTTGCAGAACGCAAAGTCGCGGAACTGGCCAAACGCTATGGCCCCAAGCACCCCAAAATGATTGCCACTACCTCAGACTTTAACACTGCCGAAGCCGATCTCGGGAAAGAGGTGCGTACTGTAGTGTCCGGCATTAGTCGTGAGTACGACATAGCACTGCGTAACGAGCAGCAATTGCAGGCCAACTGGGAAGCCAGGAAAACTGAAATACAAGATTTCAATCGGGTTGAGTTTCGCTTGCAGGAGCTACAGCAGGAAGTTGAAACCAATCGAAAGCTCTATGATATTTTCTTCAATCGAATTAAAGGTGTGAGTGAAACCAGTGGCTTTGAAAAGCCCCATGCACGGGTAATAGATAAGGCTCTGGTGCCTGGCTCGCCAGTGAAACCCAATAAGCGCCTGGCAGTGTCGATAGCGTTTGTGCTGTCATTATTACTAGGCTGCGGTATAGCCCTGTTACTGGATATGCTGGACAACACGGTAAAAACACCGGATGACGTGGCCAACAAACTTGGCGCCGCCCTGCTGGGTGTACTACCAAAAGTGAAAGCTGACACGCAGAACGACTTCCCTCTATTTTGGGAGGCCCCCCACAGTCAATACGCAGAAGCAGTGCGAACTGTGCGCACGGGCGTAGTGCTCAGTTCCCTGGATGCTCCCTCGAAAATTATTGTGGTTACTTCCACTCAGCCCGGAGAAGGGAAGTCGACTATTGCGCTCAACCTGGGTGCCGCGCTTGCTCAAATGGAAAGTACTCTGGTGATAGGTGGTGACCTCCGCCGCCCTAGTCTGGCCAAGCGTTGTGGTCTGCGAGCCAACCACAAGGGTTTGAGTCATTTTGTGTCGGGCACGGTTGAGCTTAACGATTGCATTGAGGTTCTGGAAGGCTCAGGTATGCATGTAATGCCTGCCGGCATTATCCCGCCCAACCCACTCGAAATGATTAGTTCAACTAAGTTTAGTCAGGCACTGGAAACTCTTAAGGGCCGCTTTGATCGTATAATAATCGACTCGGCGCCGCTACAAGCTGTGAGCGATGCTCTGGTATTGTCCTCCTATGCAGACTCGGTAATATTCGTGGTAAAGGCAGATTCCACACCCGCAACTCAGGCCAAAAAGTGCATAGCCAGTATATTGGGTTCTAATGAACCGCTCACAG
This sequence comes from Halieaceae bacterium, assembly GCA_016744355.1. Classification (GTDB taxonomy): domain Bacteria; phylum Pseudomonadota; class Gammaproteobacteria; order Pseudomonadales; family Halieaceae; genus JBALVT01. The sequence continues at coordinate 17,312 of JADGEN010000035.1, read as the reverse complement.
GCATTGTGCTTAACCAATTTGATGTTCGTAAGGCGTCCCGCTATTACGGCAGTGATTATTATCAGTACGGAGATCACTATCAGAGCGATGAGCCCGACAAAGTCGCATGATTGATCTTCATTGTCATTTGCTTCCCGGCGTAGATGATGGTCCCGCCACTCTGGAGGAATCACTACAGCTGTGCCAGATAGCCGTAGCTGATGGCATCACCCACGCCATAGTTACTCCCCACATGCACCCTGGGCGATGGGAGAACACTAAAGAGTCGATAGAGCGCGATTGCAAGGCGCTACAAGCTGCGCTTGATGATGCCGGCATTGCCCTCAAGCTGGGTTATGCGGCGGAAGTGCGGTTGAGTGAACATATAGTGCAGCAAATAGAGAACGATGAAATTCCATTTTATGGTGAGGTAGACGGTTACCAGATTATGTTACTGGAATTTCCCCATGGGCATATTGTTCCGGGTAGTGAGAAATTAGTCGCGTGGTTAATGGAGCGAAAGATTAGGCCGATGATTGCGCACCCGGAGAGGAACAAGGCAGTGATGCGGGATGTGGAGCTGATTCGGCCATTTGTAGAGATGGGTTGTTGGCTGCAGGTTACAGCAGGGTCGCTGCAGGGGAAGTTTGGGGAGCGAGCCGAGAGTGTGGCGCGAGAATTGTTGGATCGGGGTTGGGTGGATGTTGTGGCCAGTGATGGGCATAACCGTGGAGTGAGGAGGCCGGAGTTGGATTGGGTGTCTGAATACTTGGTACGCCTAGGTAGTGTTGAATGCGCTAACGAGATCCTGGTGGAACGCCCTAAATCGATGTTAAACGAAAGCACAGTTGATGATCGAGCGGAGAGAGAACCCGCGACATCAGGCGGCGCATAACCATATGGTCAATACCGACTGGTCAGCGCTCAAAGCCGGAGCCTTGGGCAGTTTTGGCGTAAAGCTAGGTAATGTTCTACTCGGGTTTTTATTGAGCCTCGTGCTGGCGAGAAATTTGGGTGTCGCAGAGCTCGGAACATATTCTTACGTAATGTCTTGGGTGTTACTGATTTCTGCATTTACCAAGATGGGGTTTGCTGAACTGTTACTGCGAGAAGTATCTCGATATGAAGTGTCAGGTGAGTTCGGGTATATAAGGGGGATTCACAAGTTTTCGACTTTGCTGGTGCTATCGGTCTCTCTTATTACTATCACATTGATTTTCCTGATTATTCAAGGCTGGTATCGTACGGAGCACGAAACGTCAATTTGGTCGGCATTTTTAGTAGGGCTTTTACTTGTTCCGATTGTCTCGTTGAGTTCTCTTCGCCAGGCTACGTTACGGGCTTGGCGTAAAATTTTGTGGGGTCAAATTCCCGAGAATATTGTTAAGCCCTTAATTCTCATTGTACTTATCTTGACTTTCTCTTTGTGTGGCGCTGTAGAGTTAAATGCAGAAAGTGCTTTGTGGCTTAACTTTATAGTGTCCATTGCGATATTTCTGATGATGTACTTCCTCTTGAATAGAGTGCTGCCTAAGCGGGCTAAAGAAAGCCTTCCGGCTTTTGAAAGTTCAAGGTGGGTGCACAGCGCTTCTCAGTTTTTAGTGATTGCGGGATTACTCGTAGTAAATGGCCAGGCCGATCGGCTTATGTTGGGCGGTATGGGGTATATCTCCCAAGTGGGTGTTTACACCGTGGTGGTCCAAATAGCCAGTTTTACGGCGTATCCGCTGGTTGCAATGTTGGCTGCGCTAACGCCCTTGATTGTCAGATTGGCAAAAAACAATGAGTTACTTGATTTACAAGTACTCATAGCACGTGCCATGAAGTGGGTGATAGCGGCGGCAGTTCTAATAGCAGCCTTGACGGCTATTGGGGCTGGCCACCTCCTTGCTGTGTTTGGAGAGGGATTTGAATCTGGTGCCTCTGTACTGTATGTATTGTTGATTGGGCAGTTATTCAATGCCCTAGCGGGGCCATCGGGGATGGTTCTAAATATGATGGGAAGCGAGAATTGGGTGATTCGAGGGGTAGCTGTAAGCACAATAGTAAATATACTGCTGAATTACTTTTTAATACCGCGGTTTGGTTTGGAGGGCGCTGCTTTTGCAACTACCATCTCGCTATTACTCTGGAATGGCTTGCTAGGTATTTTTGTGTGGCGGAGTCACAAAATTATATCGACTCCCCTTATATTTTTCGGTAAATACCGAGTTGAATAAGGTCAATCTCTTTATTGTCGGAGCACCTAAATGTGGGACTACTGCCTGGTTCGAATATTTGGGGGCACATTCGAAAATTCAAGCATGCGCGAGTAAAGAGCCGCACTATTTTTCTACCGACTTTCCAGATTTTCGGTGGGCAAAATCAGAAACTGACTATCATAGCCTCTTTAATTTTTCAGATAAGGAGGCTCAATTTTACTTAGAGGCCTCCCCTATGTATTTGTACTCGAAGGAGGCTGCAGCAAATATTCACCGGTATAACTCTAGCGCAAAAATTTTGATATTCATTAGAAGACATGATGATTTTCTTGTTTCATACCATCAACAGCTGCTGAATATATATGAAGAAGATATTTCGCTTTTTGATGAAGCATGGAATAGTCAGCAGTTCCGCTCAGCGGGCAGGAAAATTCCAAGCTCTACTCGAGAGCCGCTATTTCTACAGTATCGCGAAATTGCGAGTTTTTCAGATCAGATAGAACAATACACAAGTCTTTTTATGGCTTCAAATATTAAGGTGGTTCTATTTGATGAGTGGGTAGATTTACCTCGAAAAACCTATTTGGAAATTTTAGATTTTTTGGGTCTTGAGGACGAAGGTGCTTCCACGTTTAGGGAGATCAATAGCGGTCGAGTTCCGAGATCGATAGTATTGGGTAAAATTCTGCGTAGACCCCCTAAATTTCTTCTAAAAATAGCGGGCCTTATCCGGCGAACGTTTGGGCTCGAAAGGTTGGGTGTGTCTAGTAAACTACAGGATTTGGCTTGGCGGAAAGGGAAGCCAAAACATATTACTAGGGATCTAAGAGCGGAAATAATTAATCAGTTCTCTAATGATCGGCGAAGGCTGGAAGAGCATCTGGATGTTTGTCTGGGTGCGTGGAAGGTAAATAGGTAAATCGAATGGAGAGAGCATACTCTAAGGGTATTTGTATAGTCGGTTCTCCTAAAGTCGGTTATTGTGCCCCGACAGCGATACTGGCGAAATTATTATGATAGGTCCAGGGGGAGATGCCCCTACTAGTGCAACAGCTCGCAGAGAATTTGCTCAGAATCAGTTGAACCTGGATGAGAGGGCGAGAGAGATTGTTGTAGCCATTTATTCAGTGGATGACTAACAGATGAGATGCGACTGTGAATAGATCTAACAATTTAAGTTTGCATCGAGCTATTTCCTTGATTCGAAAAATGTCTTTTAGGTTGATTTCGGCTTGGCGCATAATCCTAATTCGGGCCTCAAGTCAGTCTCCGTATATTCCATTTTCAACGTCAATTGGCAAGGATGTCGGAATCAATGTCACTGATGGGGGGGTGCTGGTTTTTGGTGAAAATGTGAGTGTTGGCGCGAACACTCGAAAAACGGTGCGGGGAGGGAGTTGTAGTATCGGACGGAATGTAGAGTTAGGGCCAGGATGTATTATTGCTTGTCAAGAGAGGATTAGTATCGGCGACGATGTACTCATCGCAGAATATGTAACCATTCGTGATCAGGATCATAAATTTGACGACGGTGTCGGCAAGTCTGGCTCTGGATTCACAACAGCTCCCATTTTAATCGGAGCCAATGTGTGGCTGGGCGCGAAAGTAACGGTTACCAAGGGGGTTTCAATTGGTGAAAATAGCGTCATCGGCGCAAATTCAGTAGTTACGCGGGACATTCCCGCTAACGTTTTGGCCGTTGGTGTTCCTGCGAGAGTAATCCGAAGTATAGAGCGAGACTCTAGCTCCTCTCATACAAGCTTTTGAGAATAATACATGTCATAGCGTCCCTTGGCGTTGGTGGTGCAGAGCGTACCTTAACGGATTTACTGCCGTATGTAAGACGACAGGGCAATGAAGTGTCCGTGGCGGTTATGAGGCTTCCACTGGATCTGAAATCTGAGCTGGAAGATTCTGGAGTCTATGTAACGTTATTGCCTAAACGGCATAAGTGGAATGTGTTGGCTTCTGCTTTGGACATCGCCCGTCTGGCTAGAAAAAGTGACACTGAAGTTATACATGCACATCTTTATTTTTCGGCCGTGAGCATTTCTATAATGAAAATACTCCATTTATGTGATGCTGTCACGATTGCCACTTTTCACAACTTGGCGTATGAAGAAGGTGTAAACAGAAAGGGTCTTGGGCTTCGGCTAAAAAAGTTCCTCGCTTCATTGCTCTATCCCCACGGACTTGACTGCAAACTGGCGGTAAGCAAAGCGGTTGCCGACCATTACCAGTCTTCTCTCGGCCTGAACACAATACACGTTATCCACAACTCGGTAGATATTGGTCACATAAGAAGTATGTGCTTGCACAAAGAAAGGGATAATTTTTCTCAGTTACATATTGTTCTACCTGGCAGGTTGGTGCATGAAAAAGGACATAGTGATCTTATACAGTCACTGTGTATTTTACGGGATCGTGGTCTCCTATTCAGGGTCACATTTGCGGGAGGCGGCCCCAAGAAAAGCGCAATAGAACGTGAAATACTAGAGTGCGGCCTTGTGGAGAGCGTGCAGCTTACAGGTGTTCTGGAACACGACAAATTACTTGAAACTGTCGCATCTGCAGATATTGTCGTTGTGCCCTCACGGTTTGAAGGTTTTGGTTTGACGGTGATAGAAGCCATGGCACTTTCGAAGCCGGTAATTGTTACAGATGTGGGAGGTTTGCCAGAAATAGTTGAGAGCAATTTGAATGGCGTTATTGTGCCGCCTGCTGAACCATTACCGCTGGCCGATGCTCTAGGGAAATTAATGACAGATAGCGGTATTCGCTTGAGGCTTGGGAAAGCGGGGTTAGCACGAGTTGAGCAAGAGTTTTCGCTCCCACTTGTTGGTGAGAAACTTATAAAGAGATATGAATCGTTATTGAGCAACCACAAGTGATTGCTGTTGATTACAGAAACAGAAAGGCCAGCGTAGCTTAGATGACCACTAATGTACTATACATTTCATATACCGGGTTGCTTGAGCCTTTGGGGCAGTCGCAAGTTCTTCAGTACGTTAAGGAACTTGCGCAGAGCCATCGATTAACACTTTTAACCTTTGAGAAGTCAGAGGCCCTGGACGATTCATCCAAAGTGGCAAAGCTAGTGGAAGAGTGCCGTAGTGCAGGTGTGGAGTGGCACGCCCTCCGTTATCACAATAAGCCCAACATGCTTGCTACTGCGTATGATGTTTTCATGGGCGTGAGGAAAGGGCTAGGTCTCGTGATGGATGCTGGCATTCAGGTAGTACATTGTCGCAGCTATATCGCCGGATTGATGGGTTTGATAATAAAGCGGAGAACTGCAGTTAAGCATCTCTTTGACATGCGAGGTTTTTGGCCAGATGAACGTGTCGATGGAGGTTTATGGCGGAAGGCGTCATTTAATTACAGATTGTTTAAGCGTATTGAGCGTTATCTATTGCTCAACACAGACCATGTTGTTTCGCTGACACGCTCTGGAGAGCACGAGATTCGTAAGTTTGAGTATCTGCAGGACAGTTTACCGCCGATAACAGTTATTCCAACGTGTACAAATTTGTCTTTGTTTAAGCCCGCAGCCGCAACAAAGTCAGAACAAATGGGCTTTACACTCGGTTATGTTGGCTCCGCTGGCAGCTGGTACTTATTCAATAAAGTTTCCAGAGTAGTCAAGTTGCTTTTCGATGGCAATCCCTATTCCAGCTTCCTCGTAATTAGCAAGGATGGGCATCGAGAAATTCGAAATCAACTGCTGGCTGAGGGTGTAGATATGGAGCGAGTTGAACTGAAGGCAGTTGAGTTTAATAATGTCGCGATGGAAATTTCTCGGATGGACGCAGGTATTTTCTTCATAAAACCTACTTGGTCAAAACGTGCTTCCTGCCCAACCCGAATGGGCGAGTTTCTTGCAATGGGTAAGCCATGTATAGCTAATGCTATGGTAGGTGATGTTGCGGAGGATTTACGGGAGACCAGCACTGGCGTTGCAGTAGACAATATGATCGATGAGACTCTCACTCGTGCAATCGCGGAGTTAGTCGAGCTTAGTACGGATGTGCATATCTCTGAGCGATGCCGGCAAGCTGCCAAGGATCGGTTTGCATTAGACGTGGGTGTTGACAAGTATTCAGCTATTTATTCATCTTTGTGTGAGTAGTATGTACTGTGAGCTCTAAATGAAACCCACGTTAAAAATCCTATTTCTAACCAGATATCCCAACGAAGGGGCAAGTAGCAGGTATCGTGTGTACCAGTATTTGCCCTACTTGGAGTCCATGGGCGTCAGTTGTACCAGCCAAAGCTTCATGAATCAGGAGATGTATGAGCTGTATTTTTCTCCGGGGAGTACACTTCGAAAAATGTGGTTTTTTGTTCGTGCATTAACCGTGCGCCTGAACTCTCTAAGAGGCTATCGGCAATACGACATAGTATTCATGCAACGTGAACTTTTCCCCATTGGTCCACCAGTGATAGAGCGCTACCTTCGAAAAAAGGGCGTAAAACTTATTTTTGACTATGATGATGCACTTTTTATAAATAAACCGAGTCGCTACAATCCGTTAGCTACTTTCTTTCGGTCACCGGACAAAATATTAAAAATATTTGGTTTAGTAGATTGTGTGGTTGCCGGTAATGACTGGTTGCGTGATAAAGCTTTGGATTATGGTGTCGAGGCTGTAACCGTAGAGGTGGCCGAGGATACACAAAGAATCCAGATGCACGAGACACATAGAAATGACTCTCCTATTACCATTGGCTGGCTGGGTTCCCGGTCTACAGTAAAATATCTAACTGGTATAGCTCCGGTTCTTCGAAAAATTTCCAGTGAGTACAACAATCTTGTTTTTGAACTTGTTGGCGGGGGTGAGTTTTATATGAAAGGTGTGCCGTGGCAGATATCGGAGTGGTCGCTTGATGGAGAGCTTGATGCATTGGCGCGCTTCGATATCGGCCTCATGCCACTACCTGAAGAAACCTGGTCGAAAGGAAAGTCGGGCGGCAAGGCGCGAACATATATGGCCGCGGGAGTGGTTCCTGTTTGTACTGGTTATGGCTACAACTCAGAGCTGATTACGGACAAAGAGACTGGTTTTTTGTGTAATTCTGATAGCGATTGGTACGCAGCACTCTCGTCGCTGATTGAGAGCGCAGAATTTCGTCAGACGATTGCAGTTAAAGCTCGATCTGATGTCGAGCTTCGGTTCTCTCCGGTCAAACAAGCCCAAGCCTTAAAGAATGTATTTGATAGTGTGTGTGCGCCCAGTCTGCACGTGTGCGGCAGCAAGCCAACTAGTCAGGGATAGCCCAACCTCTATGTTTCTCTATGTTTCCATATACATGCTACTCGCACTGCTAGCTATGTTGCATATTGAAAGGCCCCGCGCGAACTACATATTCATTGTACTGTACATATTGTTTGTCTTATTTGTAGGTACACGATACGAAACGGGTTGTGATTTTTTTGGGTACTTTTCCAGGTTTCAAATGATTGGAACACGGTTTGAATCACTCGCTCAGATAACAGAACCGGGCTACTATTTACTCTCATACCTCGTCAAATCATCGGGTTTGGATTTTGTTTGGGTGAATGTTTTTGGAGCTCTTATATTTTTCTTTTTCTATATCAAGTTCGCCAAAAACCATCACAATCCACTCTTGCTCGTCACGCTGATGTTTCCTTTGTTAGTTATTCAATTGTCTATGTCAGGCGTGAGGCAAGCTATTGCGGTTGCTTTTTTGATGGGGGCATTTGATGCCTTCTTCAAAGGTAAACGAGTGAGTGTTGTTTTGTATGTTCTAGCCGCCTCTACATTTCACCAGTCAGCAATTATTCTATTACCCATAGCTCTCATGATAGGGCGTACGTTTTCTATGTTCAGGACTATTGTCGCGATAGTACTCATGATGCCGGTAGCGACATATTTGTTATCGGATCGATTAGACGTATATCAGGATAGGTACTTACTCGAACTCTATGGTGAAATGAGCTCTGGAGGAGCTGTATATCGTTTGGGCTTACTGCTGATTACGTCAATATTGTTTGAAGTTTATCGCAAGAGAATGGCCGTGTACTTTCCCAGTGAATATAACTTGATGCGTTTGTTTTCACTGGTGTCCTTCGCACTAATACCGGTAATGTTCGTAAATACAGTAGCTCTTCACCGGCTAGTATACTACGTGGTGCCTATTCAGTTATTTACCCTTGCAGCACTGCCCGTGGTTATTTTTGCAAACAGGAGGGCAGCTAGGCTGGCAGAGTTCGGCCCTGTCCTGTTGTATGGCGCATACATAGTCGTCTGGTTTTCAACTTCCCGACATGCCAATGTATGCTATGTTCCTTATGAAAGTTATCTACTTTAAAGATTTCCCAGCAAGGGGGAGTGTTTGGCCTACGGAGTATTTTGGGGTGTCAGGGGCGTGATTTGTGGCTAAAACTTTGCCTCATGCAGTTGTTCTTGGTTTGTCGCCCACAGGGCTCTATGCCGCTCGTGAGCTGGGAGGGGCCAATGTGCCGCTACTCGGAGTGGCGAGCGAATTTTCTTGTGGCAGTGTATCTCGTTATTTTATGCGCCTGAGTGGAGGGAGTGGAGTCTGGCATGAACCTGATCTTGAGAGATTACTCGGCCGGTTGATAGCCTTCTCGGAGAGCATGCCATATAAGCCTTTATTGTTTCCTACCAGTGACTACTATATTGATTTTCTTATTTCGAACTATTCTCGTCTTAAGCCTCATTTTCAAATGTCGGACTCTTATGGAGGGCTTGCGAATGAGCTTTTGGACAAAGCCATGTTTCACAAGTTGTGCGTGGAGCATGGTTTAGAAACCCCAAACGTTCTGAGTGTTTCGAAACTTGATGATTTGGAATGCCGCGCTGGAGAAATTAAGTTTCCCTGTATATTGAAACCTGCATATATACACTTGGCTAAACCTTATATGCAGGGTAGAAAAGTAATAGTGCTAAATACCTTGGACGAGCTGGAGCTAGTCAAAGGGAAAATTCCGTCTTCTACAGGCGGTTGGTTAGTACAAGAAATTATTCCCGGTAGGGAGTCTCGTTTAATTCTCGTTGCAGGTTACTGTGGAATACGGAAGGGGGAGCATGATTTATTCACTGCAAGAAAGCTACGCCAATTTCCCCCTGGATTTGGCTCAGCTTCGAGTGTAATTAGCGAAACGTTTGATGAGGCTAAGATCATAACCTCACAATTTATTGAGAAAATGGGGTACAAAGGAGTTTATGGCTCAGAGTTTAAACTGGACCCAAGAGATGGCAGGTTGAAAATTATTGAAATTAACCCACGACCCACTCTTTGGTTTCATGTAAGCCATGTCGCTGGCAAGAGGCTTATGCAGCGAGCATACTGCGACCTTGCAGGATTGCCTGCGCCCGATGATACTAGCCAGCGCAATGGCGTGCTCTGGACCTATAAACTCAAGGATCTGGCATCTTCGTTGCAATATAAACTTAGGGCAAAAAATCTTGTTTTTCCTCCACCCAATTTGCTTGAGGGTGGTAGAGCTAGCAAGCACTGTTGGCCGGTGTTCAGTATCTCGGACCCTTTTCCCGTACTGGTCGAAGTGATTGGATACATCGTTAAACTAATATCGAGGAAATTCTGAAAAAGCTAGTTATCAATGCTGACGACTTCGGTCTAGCTGAAGGAGTGAATGACGCGATTATCAATTGTTTTGTTAGCGGTTGCTTGACCAGTGCTACATTATTAGTTAACGCGCAATCGACGCTGGACGCCATTGAAAAGTCCAAACAATACCCCGCACTGGCAGTTGGATTACATTTCAACCTCACTTTAGGTCGGCCTGTGTCTAGCGCCGCAGATGTATCTAGTATTGTTGACAAGGCGGGGCGTTTCTTTTCTCGAGCAGTGCTGGCCCGAAAAATTTTTCTGCATCTAGTAAAGAAAGAGCATATCGAACTGGAGCTGACCGCTCAATATAGTCGGATGGAATCTGCTGGATTAAACCCGTCACATGTAGATAGTCATCAACATATCCATGGGTTCTCCTTCATATTCGATGCCGTAGCTTCTCTATGTGAAAGGAAGGACATCCCAATGCGAGTACCCTGGATCTTGAAGCTAGATGGGGAGGCCATACCTTTACGCCGCAGGATAAAACAATCGATATTGGGGCATATGCTTACCAGAAATACCGGTAGGTGGAGAGGGCGGGTAAAATGGAATTGCAGTTTAGTAAGTATATTCGATCTCGGTGAGGTTCCGGATGAGCTCAATATTGAGCACTACAGGAAATTACTAGCCAGTGATCATCAGGGGTTAACCGAGCTTATGGTTCACCCGGTAACGGACGCGAGACAAGTTGAGGGTTTAACTAGAATTGGTGAGCTTAGTGAACGAGAGTTTGTTTTTCTTAAGTCGGGAAAACTGGCATCATTGGCTTCTGCCCTTGATTTTACATCAGCAACCTATAGAGATTTGTGAAGACTCAAAATTTTTGGTGGCCAACTCTTCTAGAAATTTTGAGGATTAATAATGGCTCTAGAAAAATGTCAGTCTATCTTGGTCGTGAATCAATTCGGGAGAGAATCTATTTCCCTGGAAGAAGAGCCCAATGCGTATAGTCCTATTCGCCAACACTGAATGGTACCTCTACAATTTTCGCCTGAGCCTGGCCCAAGCACTACGCGACGAGGGCCATGATCTTCTCCTTATCTCCCCACCAGGGCCTTACGGGGAGCGTCTGAAAGCGTTAGGTTTCAACTGGCAGCCAGTTCCCATGACGCGTCGAAGTTTGAATCCATTCAGAGAGCTTAGCTTACTGGTTCATCTAATACGGCTGTTTCGTAGTCAGCGTATCGATTTGATGCACGGTTTTACTATTAAATCTGCAGTTTATGGCTCTCTGGCCGCGCGTTTTGCTGGCATCACCAGTCGAATTAATGCTGTCGCGGGGATGGGCTATGTGTTCAGTAGTCGCGACGTGAAAGCCAGGTTGCTTCGTCCTTTTGTTCGACTTGCGCTGCGCCTGGCTTTTGCTGGTGGGAATTCCAGGCTGATTTTGCAAAACCCGGATGATGTCGCCGTTTTTACCCGCAGTGCTCTTGTGCCAGTCGAGCATATTCGTTTGGTTATGGGGTCAGGCGTTGACTGCTTGCGTTTTAGCCCTTCTTTGAATGAAAAACTGAATTCAAATCCAATCACTATACTCTTCGCTGCTCGGTTACTGTGGGACAAAGGCATGGCCGAATTTATTAAAGCAATTCGACTGCTTCGTGCTGGCGGCATTGATGCCAAATTCCTGATCGCTGGTGAGCCCGATGAAGGCAATCCCGCAGCTGTACCCACTGCAGATATTCAGGCGTGGCAGCGTGAAGGTTTGGTCGAGTGGTTGGGGCATGTAGATGATATGCCCGCTTTGTATCGTTCGGTGGATATTATGGTTCTACCAAGCTATCGAGAGGGGCTACCAAAAGGGCTGATTGAAGCAGCCGCTTGTGCGCTGCCCATCATAACCACCGATGTTCCGGGTTGCCGGGAAGTTGTCGACCACGAATTAACGGGCTTGCTGGTTAAGCCTCACAGTCCCGAGACCATAGCGCAAGCGATCGAGCAGTTAGTGGGTGGCGCGCAACTGCGTGCACAAATGGGTAAGGCAGGGCGAGAAAAAATGTTGGCCCAGTTTGATGAACAGATTGTTATTCGGCAGACCTTGAGTGTTTATGCTGAGCTGCAAGATTGTGGATGATATTGAGGTTCTCTCTTGGTTCGTGCTCTGCACAATAACACTTCAATGGGCTGAGCTTAAGCGACAACAAATAGGCACTGACCAGTGTCTTGGCTTCCTACCTCATAAGAGCCGGACTGCCCCGCTTACCAGTTTAGGTAAGCGGGTAGTTTTTCCGGACTGTGCAGTAGTGAATTCCCAAGGTGCAATGTTCTAGCATAAGCGTCCAGTAGTTTGGCCGTGCCGAGGGAGTTGTAGCGTTTCTGCATCATCTGCAGACGGCGTGAAATATCGGGGGAGGTGTTGGTGCTGTTCGTTGGTGCGTATTCCATCAGCTCTGCAATGAGAAGGGAATAAATGGTGTAGGAGTTGGCACAGTGTCGCTCTATTAATTCCTGGTCGATACTTCCTGTATTTTTTTCTAACACGTTGATGTAATCGCAAGCCTCGCGGATAGGAAATGTCCGGCTCGCCATATGCCCATCGTGAATCAACTTGCCCAGTAGTAGATGAATTACTTGGTACTCCGCGCTCGGTGTCAGGAAGTTCGCGTTGTGGCTATGCTGTTTGATGGCGGTATCGAACAGCGGCTCCAGGGGGTTATTTCTTTGGAACCGCTTGGGCAGAAAGTGTTTATGCAGTTCTACGGAGGCATTGTAGCCGGCTTTCGCCAAGGGAGTTAGGTGATGGTGGGCAGCGCTTCGCTTTATGGCTGCTTTTGTGTCGGTCAGCAGTGTTGGCGTGGAGGTTGAACTCCCTGCGGATTCGAGGAAACCGTAACCATCGGCCAAGAATACTTCGGCGGCAGCTTCAAATTGGCTTGGTTCTACCAGTAAATCTATATCTACCTGTTTGCGAAAGCCCAGACTTCTTTCATTTTCAGTTAAAAGTAGAGCGGTGCCTTTCAGGAAGAGTGGGGTGATACCCGCAGCGTTGAGTCGCTTTGTGAACTTGATTACCTGTGCGCTAATCCGCATATTACGAAGAGTATTGTCGCGCAGTGCATGCTTAAGTAGCTCATCACGCATACTATCCAATAAAGAGCTGTCTACCTGTTGCTCTTCACACTTGACAGCAAGCGCTGGTAGTACGTCGTTCTGCTGCGCCATATCCACCAGCTGCGAAAATAGCTCGGCTTCTATGCCTTCTGTTAGCGCTCGACTACCCTGCCCACCAATGACTCGGCACAATAATCGAAAAATCGACCAGTTTGTCGGCGCGCTTTGGCTCACTGGGTGCCTATCATTAATTGCTGCCGGAGATCACTGGCGAAGTGCTATAGGGTTGAGAATTAATGATACTGCTCGCAATGATTAATGTGAAGCTGAGTGGGTATGCGGTTAGAAAGATTAATGGTGCGAGATAGAGGTTCATAGAAATTCTGGGCCAGCCTGCTATTGGCGCTCTGGTGCTTACCACCCGAAACAATTCAAACTTGTCTAGATACCATCTCATTAAGGTTAAAGGTACGATTAGAGAATGATTAAAACGTTACAGTCTATTGAAAAATACTGGTTCACATTAACGATATGTGTCTTGCTAACAATAACTACACTATCCCTATGGCCTCTAGACCATCTTCCTTCAGCCCCTGGTTCTGATAAAACACATCATCTAATTGCTTATGCCGCTTTAGCCTTTCCTGCCGCATTGCGCAAACCCAATCGATGGATGTGGATGGCAGTATTTTTCATATTCTATAGTGGGTTAATTGAATTGGTGCAACCCTATGTAAATCGCTATGGAGAATGGCTGGATATGTTGGCAAATACAGCAGGGGTGGTTTGTGGTGTCGCACTTGCAGTAGTTATCAAAATATTTAGCAAACGTCTAATCGTAGAGTAGGAAAATCGAATGCAGGCTCAGGTTGGAGAGTTATAGGTTCTCCGTGGCTTGTTTAATCTGTTTCGCAGTCCTATCACTAAATCCTCTCGCCCTACGCTTGCGATCAAATAATAAAACAAAAGCGCAATGGGCAAAAAACAGTAGGAAATAAGCCAGTAAGCTCAGGCTTTCAGGCAGGTGCTCGAGCTCTAGGCCGAGCATGGCGCAGCCAACGGCATAAACCACCAGGGCCACCAGTGCTTTGCGCGAGCTAAGCCCCATGTCCATCAGTGTGTGGTGCATGTGCGAACGATCGGCAGCCATGACTTTACATCCGTTTCTAACGCGCCTGAGCATGGTGGCGAGCATATCCATCAACGGAAGCGTAACAAACCAGAGCGCGGTTACAGGCCGAATTAGCGCCTGTTCCCCCTGAGAGAAATAGATCAATGAAGCAGCAACCATAAACCCCATGGTTGTACTGCCATTGTCACCCAGAAATATTTTCGGCAACAACCGATTATTTGGCCCTAAATTGAATAGCAAAAAGATACACAGAGGCGTTACGAGGAGAAGTAGGGCAGGTGCTTGAGCATGACCCTGTGTTTCAGCCAATCTGGCCAAGATTAGCAGCGGTATTAAAATGGTGGAGGCAGCAAGACCATCAATGCCGTCAATCATGTTATACGCATTGCTCAGACCGGCAACCGACAGAGCTGTTAACGGTACGGCGAGTGTCAGAAGCGGAATGTTGCCCAGCGCCAGCAGGTTTCCCGCATCAATGATAATAATGCCGCCATATGTTGCGAGGGCTATTCCGCTGACATACTGGAGAATAAGCCGCCATGTTGCGCTGAGGCTGTTACGGTCGTCGTAAACACCGATAACAAACACCGCAGTGGCAATAAAGAGCATTTCGTGGGTGTAGGGTTCGATACCCAGGGTGTAGGTGCCAAACAGCACGGTTAGAAATATGGCAATGCCTCCGGTCAGGGGAATTGCTCCGCTGTGGCGCTTTCGGGAGTCGGGGACGTCAAGCAAATCGAACTTTTCTGACAGGTAGATGGCAAGCCAGTTAAAAGAAAGAGAGAGTAAGATAGTGGTGAGCAGCAAGAAGGTCAGTTCCCGTTACAGAGGCCGTGTCGGGGTACAAATTCTGTGAGCCGACGATGTGAATTTAAGAATAGCATCTAGCGAGTTCTCCTTGGTACACAAAACGTAACTTGGCCACTATTAATCATCTCTCCCGCCTTTATGTTGACTCCCCATCACAGCATCTATAGAATGCCGCCTCCTCTTTTTGGGGGAAGTCTGTGCATCCTGTCAATTTTTGGATGTCCAGCGGGCCGTAAGGTCTTGAAAAACAACAGATAGTTGATAAATATTAATTTTTGGAGTTTTAACTCAATGGCAACGATCAATCAATTGGTTCGTAAGCCCAGAAAGCGCAAAGTAGCTAAAAGCGACGTACCCGCTCTGCAGGCCTGTCCTCAGCGCCGCGGTGTTTGTACTCGCGTTTATACCACTACGCCCAAGAAGCCAAACTCAGCACTGCGTAAAGTCTGTCGTGTGCGCCTGACCAACGGATACGAAGTTTCTTCGTATATCGGCGGTGAAGGCCACAACCTGCAGGAACACAGTGTGGTTTTGATTCGCGGCGGTCGTGTAAAGGATTTACCTGGTGTGCGTTATCACACTGTGCGTGGAAGCCTGGACACGTCTGGAGTAGCCGACCGTAAGCAAGGTCGCTCCAAGTACGGTACCAAACGTCCTAAGTAGGGCACTAGTTACGCTGGCGCATTAAGGCTAAGCGAAAAGTAAGTAAGGCTGAACCACTGCCTCCCCCGCTTATGTGGCAGGACAGTGTTCGGATTAACCTGAAGAGAAGAGAGGGCATAAAATGCCAAGAAGACGAGTAGTCGCCAAACGCGAAGTATTACCAGATCCTAAATTTGGTAACGTGACATTGGCAAAGTTCATGAACCACGTAATGGTTTCCGGTAAAAAATCTGTCGCAGAGGCCATTGTATATGGTGCTTTGGACATTGTTCAGGAACGCCTGGGCAAAGATCCCCTGGAAGCTTTCGACGAAGCACTGGAGCACATTGCGCCCATGGTAGAGGTTAAGTCTCGCCGTGTTGGTGGTGCCACTTACCAGGTCCCAGTTGAAGTACGTCCTGCCCGCCGTATCGCGCTGTCTATGCGTTGGTTGGTGGAATACGCGCGTAACCGCGGTGAGAAATCCATGCGTCAGCGTCTGGCCGGTGAAATTATCGATGCCTCACAGGGCAAAGGTAACGCCGTCAAGAAGCGTGAAGATGTACACCGTATGGCTGAAGCGAACAAAGCGTTCTCTCACTACCGGTTCTAATAGCGCCTTAGCAAGCTGACTGGGGATATAATCGTGGCTCGTACAACACCCATTTCTCGCTACCGAAATATTGGTATCTGCGCTCACGTAGATGCGGGAAAAACCACGACTACTGAGCGTGTACTTTTTTACACCGGTCTCTCCCATAAGATCGGTGAGGTACACGACGGTGCCGCCACCATGGACTGGATGGAACAGGAGCAGGAGCGGGGTATTACCATTACCTCCGCTGCTACAACCTGTTTCTGGAAAGGCATGGATGCGCAGTTCGAAGACCATCGCGTTAACATTATCGACACACCAGGGCACGTAGACTTTACCATTGAAGTCGAGCGGTCCCTGCGTGTTCTCGATGGCGCGGTAGTGGTGTTGTGTGGTTCCTCCGGTGTTCAGCCTCAAACTGAAACGGTATGGCGTCAGGCCAATCGTTATGAAGTGCCCCGCATGGTCTTTGTTAACAAGATGGACCGAGCGGGCGCCGATTTCATGATGGTGGTTGATCAATTGAAGGAGCGCCTCGGTGCTAACGCCGTCCCTTTGCAGCTAACCATTGGTGCAGAGGAGGAGTTCAAAGGCGTTATCGATTTGGTCAAGAATAAGGCCATCTTGTGGAACGAAGAAGATCAGGGCATGACCTTTGAATATGCCGATGTTCCCGAAGATATGCTGGATACAGTTAATGAAATGCGCGAATTCATGGTCGAAGCAGCCGCTGAAGCCAATGACGAGCTCATGGAAAAATACCTCGAAGACGGTGAACTAACCGAGGAGGAAATAAAGCAGGGCATTCGGGCCAGGACTCTGGCCAACGAAATTGTCCCCGTGATAGGTGGTTCTGCATTCAAGAATAAAGGCGTCCAGGCCATGTTGGACGCTGTTATCGAATACCTGCCGTCACCTACCGAAGTGAAGGCGATAGAAGGCACTTTGATGGACGGCGAGACCATTGAGCCTCGTGGTGCTGACGATGAAGCGCCGTTTGCTGCATTGGCCTTCAAGATTGCTACAGACCCCTTTGTGGGCACGCTGACGTTTTTCCGCGTATATTCCGGAAAATTGGAGAGCGGCACCGGCATTTACAACTCGGTGAAACAGAAAAAAGAACGTGTCGGCCGGATGGTGCAAATGCATGCCAACAGCCGCGAAGAAATTAAAGAAGTGCTGGCCGGAGACATTGCCGCAGCTATTGGTCTAAAAGACGTCACCACCGGAGACACCCTGTGTGACATTAATAAGCCTATTGTGCTGGAGCGCATGGAGT
>JADGEN010000034.1 GCA_016744355.1 Halieaceae bacterium | reverse complement strand
TCTAAGCTGTTTGCTATCGATAGCATCATGCAGCGGACCTAACGGCCGCTGATGATTGAAGTCGATGGTCAAAGAAGACAGAAGGATGTTTGTGGCAAGTCACAGTAAGTAAGTTAAGAAGACAACTCGAAGAACCTGAAAACAGTTTGATTTACCACCTTATTTGAGTGGACGAGGGCAGTGCAATGCGCACGTAGGACCCAACCCCATTCGAGCCAGTTTGCCTGGCGACCATAGAGCATTGGAACCACCTGACCCCATCCCGAACTCAGAAGTGAAACGATGCATCGCCGATGGTAGTGTGGGGTTTCCCCATGTGAGAGTAGGTCATTGCCAGGCTTTAATACCGAAAATCCCGTAGTTCATTGAGCTACGGGATTTTTTTATGGGCGCGGGAAGTACGAGGCTATTAACTGCGGTGCGGGGGAGGGCTCTACTGGGAGATTATGTCGACCGGCTGACATACAAAAGAGGCGAGCCGGTGTTGGTTTCGAAAGAGATAAGATTGGTTAGAGTGCTTATCTGCCTTTTTTTGCGTTTGAAAACGCTGCAGCCAGAGTAGTGTTATTCCCGGCAGGGCGCCCACGTTCGCTTGCAGATTTAAAATTTCCTTTCTTTTGATTATCATCTGGCTTGTGCCGGGTTTTGGATTCCTCGCGTTTACCATCAGCGTCTTCGGCTTTATCTGTCAGTCGCATGCTAAGTGCAATGCGTTTTCTACGCTCATCTATAGCCATGACTTTAACCTTAACAATGTCACCTGCCTTAACTACATCCCTGGGGTCCTTCACGAAACGGTTAGCCAGCACAGAGATATGAACAAGCCCATCCTGGTGAACTCCGATATCAACAAAGGCCCCGAAATTGGTAACGTTCGTAACTGTGCCTTCAAGTATCATGTCAGGTTTAAGGTCTGCTATTTTTTCTACACCATCCATGAAAGCTGCGACCTTAAACTCAGGTCGTGGATCACGGCCTGGTTTATCGAGTTCACTCAGGATATCTTTAACAGTGGGTATACCTATGGTGTCTGTCACATAGTCTTCGGGCTTGATACTACGAAGAAAACTCGAATCTCCGATCAAGCTTGAAACTCTACGCTTCTGCCCGTCGGCGATGGCTTCCACTACATCATAGGACTCCGGATGAACGGCTGAACTGTCCAGCGGGTTTGATCCATTCATAACCCGCAAAAAACCAGCGGCCTGCTCGTAAGTTTTAGCGCCAAATCGGCCAACTTTAAGAAGACTCTTACGATTTGGAAAGCTACCTTTTTCATCGCGTAGATCAACGATGTTTGATGCAATAGTCTGGTTCAGCCCGGAAACACGCGCCAGCAGAGGAGCCGAAGCGGTGTTGACATCAACCCCAACGGCGTTTACACAATCTTCCACGACTATTTCCAGTTGTCTAGCGAGCTGGACCTGGCTGACATCGTGTTGGTATTGGCCAACTCCAATTGATTTTGGCTCAATTTTTACCAGTTCTGCGAGTGGATCTTGCAATCTTCTTGCGATTGAAATCGCTCCCCTTATAGTCACATCAAGGTCCGGGAATTCCTTTGCTGCAAATTCAGACGCAGAGTAGATGGATGCACCGGACTCATTGACCATGATTTTTTGGACATTCAGTTCAGGGTGTTCGTTGAGTAATTCTCCCACGAATTTATCAGTTTCCCTTCCGGCCGTTCCGTTACCGATCGCGATTAGTTCGATGGAGTGATCACGAATCATTTTGAGTAGGACAGATGCGGCTTCAGCGGTTCGCCTTTGCGGCAACGTAGGAAAAATTGCACCATGATCCAACACTTTCCCATTGGCATCCAAAACAGCCATTTTTACGCCTGTCCGTAAGCCCGGGTCCAGGCCTATGGTCGCTCTGGGTCCAGCAGGTGCTGCGAGAAGAAGATCCTTAAGGTTATCAGAAAATACACGAATAGCTTCCAGTTCAGCCTGCTCCCGAAGGAGTCCTAGTAAGTTTGTTTGTAGGTGGGTCAATAGTTTTATACGCCAAGTCCATCGTACAGTTTCAGCGAGCCATTTATCGGAAGGACGCCCTTTATTCTCGATACTCCAATGCTCCGCGATCATCGCCTCGCAGGGGTGGGCATCAGTCGGTTTCTCTTCCGCATGCATGACCAATGTAATATTCAGATACCCTTCGTTTCGCCCTCTAAACATGGCGAGTGCTCGGTGGGATGGTACTTTCGAGAGAGGCTCTGTGTGTTCAAAATAATCCCGAAACTTGGCTGCCTCTTCCTCCTTTCCTTCAATCAGACGGGACGAAAGAAGTGCGTTATCCTGTAGGAAGAAGCGTACTTTTTCCAATAGGTCGGCATTTTCGGCGAAGCGCTCCATCAGAATTTGTTTGGCGCCATCGAGCACAGCCTTGCAATCGTCAACTCCCGCGTCAGGATTGATGTAAGTTTGTGCTATTTCCTCTGGCACCAATTCGGGATTTTCAAGTAATGCATCGGCAATAGGCTCAAGTCCCGCCTCCCGGGCGATCTGTGCCTTGGTTCGGCGCTTTTGTTTATAGGGGAGGTATAAATCTTCCAGCCGATTTTTTGTATCAGCTTGTGTGATATCTCTTTTCAATTCAGGGCTGAGTTTTCCCTGCTCTTCTATGCTGGCCAGTACACTTTGGCGTCGATCATCCAGTTCGCGTAAATAATTTAGCCGTTCCTCCAACAGGCGCATCTGAGTATCATCAAGGCCACCGGTTACCTCCTTACGATAGCGAGAAATGAAGGGGACGGTTGCACCCTCATCCAACAATTGAATAGCGGCGGCAACCTGAACTTCGCGCACGGATAATTCTTCCGCAATACGTTGAGGAATGGATTTGTTCATAGAAGGATTCTTATTGTGATGGTGGTGAGGATTAGAAAAAACAGAAAATGGATTATGCACCAGTAATATAATGATTACGAGATGGTTTTCCCTAGAAGTTGTGCATGATGTTTGGCGCGAAAATTTGAATAGGAAAAGCGAGGACTTTTAGGCTACAAAATTCCCGTGGTTTGTTTCTCTACCCCGATTTTCTTTGCCTGTAGCAGATCAGAATTAGAGTGTTGCGCTTTAATCTCAGCGCTCGTTAGAGGAGAAATGGATAGGCCACTATTGAAACGGGCCAAATATTCACCGGCCTTATCCCACGGCTAGCAGAACTAGCTTCGAAAATTTTTCACCGCAATGAGTAACTGCCTACACGTAATTTGCCCCACAAGTTTGCCGTCTTCTACTACCGGGCGGCGGCGCTTGTTCTTCAGAAGCATATCCTGGGCAACATCGGTAATGTCCTCGTCAGGGTGAGCGACCACCAAGTTATCACTGGCCATATATTCGGCTACAGATCCGATGCCAGACTCGTTATAGATGGCACCTAAGGCTCCACGTAAACAATCCAGCTCTGAGAGGATGCCAACAAGGTTTTGCTCCTCATCAACAACGCAAAGTCCCGAAATTTTGTTGTCAATAATGACTTGCATGGCATCTAATAAATTGTCGTCCTTTTTAACTTTCACCGGGTTTCTCAGCATGTAGTCCCGTAGGTTGACTGATTTAAGCATAATGACTCCCTTTTTTTCCTGACTCAATTAACTAACTGAAGTATAGACCGCAAATACTCCATGAGGGACTGTGGAACTATTCCCAGGAGTAAAATACTTGCAATCAGAGTGCAGGTCATGAACTTCTCTATCAATCCATGTGCTGCCTCTGGTATGTTTTTGTGCTCTTCGACTCGCCGTGTCATGTAAAAAACAACACGCAGGTAGTAGTAGATTCCGATGCTGCTACCTATAGCCAGACTACCCAGTAATATCCAGCGGCCATCACTGACTGCGGAACTGATCAGATAAAACTTGGCGACAAAGCCCGCAGTGAGTGGGATACCGGCCAGAGACAGTAGCGCTACTAACATAAGGCAGGCATAGAGCGGTTGATGCCAGAATAAGCCGCTGACATCGTGTAGTTGTATGTTTTCTTTTTGGCTTTTCCCTGCCGATAGTAATGTAAGTAGGCCGAAGGCAGCTATAGTAGTGGCGGTATAGGCAATGAGATAGTACATACCTGCTTCTATCGCTAGTGGGCGATGCGCGAGGTCGCTACCAACTACCAAAATAATCACCAAATACCCCATGTGCGCGACAGAGGAATAGGCCAACATACGTTTAATGTTGGTTTGTAATAGTGCTAAACCATTGCCGGCTAACATGCTAAGAATAGCCAACAAAGCAATACAGTCGATAAGAATACTGAAGCGAAATAAATTGGAGGCAATAAACCATCGAACCAGCACTACAAAAACAGCGGCCTTACCAACCGAAGCCAAATATCCCGCAACAGGTGCCGGAGCGCCATCATAAACGTCGGGAGTCCACATATGAAAAGGGACAAGCGAAAGCTTAAAGCCCAATCCTGTCACAATCATAACGCTGGCAACCAGCAGAGTGATATTGCCAGTATCGATGTTTGCCAGCTGTTGCGCCATTGCCGAAAACTGTAAGGTGCCCGTTGTAGCGTAGAGAAGGGCAAATCCAAATAGCATTGTGGCTGAGGCGGCTCCAGATAAAACCAAGTATTTAATAGCTGCTTCTAGCGGCAGTTTTGTTTTGTCGGGGTATGCGATAAGGGCGTACAGGGAGACAGACATCAACTCTAGACCTAGCAGCAAGGAAGCCAGGTGTGATGCGTAAGCCAGAACGCACGCTCCCAGAGTGCTTAAAACGAGCAACAAAAAATATTCCTCGGGTTCGTCTCCCCGGTTATTGAGATAGTCCATTGAAAGTATTGCAGTCACTGCGCCCGCAACACAAAAAAGGGCCGAAAATACAAGAGCGAGTTTGTCCGCTCGCAACAGCGGTGTAACAAAGCGGGGAGCGCTTTCTCCCGCCCAGACAATTGACAAAGTCGCAGCAAGCAGAGTTGCTACAGCAAGGAATGAAGTTAGTTTTATATTCCGGGCAAAGGCAATCTGTAGCATTAAAGCAGTAGCACCAGCGGCCAAAGTCAAAAGCGGCAATAAACCTTGGAGATCGTCGATATTCATTGGTCCATCACCCCGACTTGTGTGAGAGCAACGACCGCCTCTATGTTGGGTGTAAGCTTCTGTAAACTATCCAATACGGGTTGCGCCAGGTCGAGTACCGGTTGAGGGTACATGCCAAGGCATACGAGGATGATCATCATCGTAGCCATGGTGGCCATTTCTCTTGAGCCAAAATCTCCAAACTCGCGTAATTCCTCTGGCTTGCCTTGAAAAGCGAGTTGCATCATCCACAGAGCGTAGATTGCTGCGCCGATCATGCCTAACGCTGCGATGGCTGTAATCCACGGATTTACGGCAAACAGACCGAGGAGTACCAGAAATTCAGCGACGAAATTACCCAGCCCGGGTAAGCCCAATGAGGCCACCGCAAAAAACAGGGCGCAAGCTCCCATGCGTGGTGCGTCGTGCCACAAGCCTCCCATTCTTCGCATATCCCGTGTATGCAGGCGATGTTGGATAGCACCTGCCATCATGAATAATGCTGCGGTGCTTACGCCGTGGGCCACCATCTGCATGATAGCTCCTTGTAGGGCGATGTTATTCCAGGCATAGAGCCCCAGCAGAACAAATCCCATGTGGCTAACGCTGCTGTATGCCACAAGTCGTTTGAAGTCGGTTTGGGCAAAGGCTAGTACGGCGCCGTAAATTACACCTGCTGCCCCCAATGACATGGCTATGGGGGCAAAATTCATTGAAGCTTCGGGGAATAAAGGGATAGCAAAGCGCAATAAACCGTAGGCACCTGTCTTAAGCAATATCCCCGCAAGTAACACGCTCCCAGCCGTTGGTGCCTGAGTGTGAGCGTCCGGGAGCCAAGTGTGGAATGGGAAGCCCGGTAGTTTTACCGTAAACGCGAGGAAGAAACCGAGCATTACCCAGAACTCAAGATTGCTGTTTAAAGTGGTTCCCAATAAATCGAAATAACTGTAGCTATAACTTCCGTTTGTTAGAGAAGCTTGCCAGGCGAGCACCACAATAGAGAGCAACATTAGCAGCCCGGAAAACTGCGTAAAAATGAAAAATTTCATTGCAGCATAAGCTTTATTTTCGTGACCCCATATTGCAATGAGTAGGTACATGGGAATCAACATAACTTCCCAGAAGAGGAAGAAGAGAAATAGATCCATCGCCAGAAATACACCTGTTACGCCTGCTAGAGTCCATAGTAAATTAGCCTGGAATAAGCCCTGCTTGAAATCTATTTCTGACCACGATGACGACACTGCGATAAGCCCCAGCAGCAGCGTGAGAATTACGAGTAACAAACTCAAGCCATCCATCGCCAGTTCAAAAGAAATACCAAAGCGTGGAATCCAGTCTAGTTTGAGATACGTAATCCAGTCGCTGCCTATAGCTGCAGTAGTGTTAAAGTATTCCGGTGCTGTATCTGCAACAGTGGTCAGCAGGTAGACAAGAGCAACGCCTATGGTTACCAGCGAGACCCAGCGTGGCGTACCGTCTCCCCAGCGGTCCGCGAGGAGTGCCAACAAGCCTCCGACTAGTAAAATACCAATGAGAATTGCGAGGCTCATGATGCGTTCCTCAGCATAATAGCTACCAGCAATAGCAAACCAAATACCATCGTGGTGGCGTACCACCGTAGTTCACCCGTTTGCAGGGAAACCAATCCACGGTGCGACCACCTGAGAAAACTTACAATTGAGTTGTAAAAGATATCCACCGGTTCGTTGCGACACAGTCGTGCGAGCCCGGTGAAAGGACGAACCAGAAGATTGTGATAGAGCGCGTCGAGGCGCCAACCATCGCGCCAGAAGTTTTGTAGCGCTTTTCCCAGCGAAGAGTCTGTAAGTTTTGAAACCGATAACTGGCCTCCCAGGAATACCAGGTAGGCTATCAAAAGGCCGATGAGTGGAATCGCTATGCCGATATACTCTACGCTGTGCGCGACGTTATGGAAGTCAGCAGTTGCGGGGAATACTTCGCTCAGTGGTTGACCAATCCATCCCCCGAATGCTGCCAGTACACACAGTACCATCAAGGGCACGGCTATCTTCCAACCCACTTGCTTGTCTGGTTCAGTGTTCGCCTCGCCGAAAAAGACTATGAACACCAGTCTAAAGCTGTAGATGGCGGTAATCAGGGCTCCCAGTAACCCTCCAGCCCACAATATGGGTCCGATGTCTGGCAGTGCCCAGGCCGCCAACAGAATACTGTCCTTTGAGTAGAAACCCGATGTAAAAGGCAGGGCTGCAAGAGCCGCTGAGCCGATAAGGAAGCTGGCAAAGACCACCGGGAGTCGTGTACGTAACCCGCCCATTTTGAAAATATTATGTTCGTGATGCAGGCAGTGGATTACCGCTCCCGCTCCGAGAAATAGCAGTGCCTTAAAGAATGCGTGAGTCATTAGGTGAAAAATTCCCGCACTGAAAGCACCCACGCCCAGTGCTAAAAACATATATCCGATCTGGCTAATGGTGGAGTATGCGAGTATGCGTTTGATGTCATTCTGAGCCAGGGCAGCAAAGGCTGCCAATAGTACGGTCGCCACACCCAACCATGCGATTGCCTGCATTGTAGCTGGTGCAAGAAGGAACAACTCATGAGTTCGGGCTATCAGATAAACGCCCGCGGTGACCATGGTGGCTGCATGGATTAGGGCGCTGACCGGTGTGGGGCCCGCCATCGCGTCAGGTAGCCAGGTATGCAAGGGGAGTTGAGCTGACTTGCCTACAGCCCCGCCAAGCAATAATGCCGTAGCCAGGACCGGCAACGTGCCTCCGCCCGACCATTGCACGTTTGCTGCGGCCATCAGCGGTTGGATCTGCAATGTCCCCAATTCAGTGAATAGCAGGAAAAGACCAAGCGCCATAGCGGTATCGCCTATCCGGGTTACAACAAATGCTTTTCGTGCCGCGGCGCCGTTGTTGGGGTCGCGATACCAAAAGCCCACCAGTAAATATGAGCAGACTCCAACGCCTTCCCAGCCCAGGTAAAGCAGCAGCAGATTGTCGGCCATCACAAGCAAAAGCATGGCAGCCACAAATAGGTTCATATAGGAAAAATAACGTGCAAAGGATTCATCCGACTCCATAAACTCGACAGAATACAGATGAATAAGAAATCCTACGCCAGTAATCACCGACATCATGACAACTGTCAGACCGTCGATATAAAAGGCTATGCCGGGAGTGAAGTTGGCGACCGAAATCCAGGCCCAAAGAGTTGCTGTCTGCACCTCTCCAGTGGTCAAAAAGTCCTGCGCGACACTGGCCACGATCAATGCAGATAAGCCAACAGAGCCGACACCAAATATTGCAACTACGCGCTTTGACAGGCGCGCCGAACCTATCATTAGCAGCACTGCACTAACAAGTGGGAGGGCAGGGATGAGTGACAGTGAGTTCATCAGCCGTTAGCCCCTCAACCTGTTGGCGCTATCCATATCCAGAGTTTTGAAGCGTCGCTGTATTTGTAGTACCAAGCCAAGGCCTACAGATATCTCCGCCGCGGCTACCGAAAGAATTAGCAGGAAAATAACCTGGCCATCGGCTTCTGCCCACTTTGCTCCCGCCGCTACAAATGCGAGGGCGGCAGAATTCAGCATGACCTCAAGTGACATCAGCATAAAAATAATATTACGCCGCAGCATCAGCCCCAGTAGCCCGCAGCTAAACAGTAGGGCAGCGAGCACCTGAACATGTTCCAGCGGTACTTGCAGGCCGCCCATCAGTTGCTCCCCACATTGCGCACGTTAAATCTGCGCCCCAGATGGTATGCACCCACCAGACCCGCCATCAGCAACATGGAGGCCAGTTCCACGGCCAATACATAAGGGCCGAAAAGCATAATGCCCACTTCTTTTGGTGAAACTGCCACGCCACTGGTGAGCGCGGGAACTTGCTCCAATGCGTAAACCAGCTCCATGAATAACAGGGCCGTCATGATGCCGGGTATTATCCAGTTGCGTGGATGCAGGCCTTTGCGTTCACTCTCTTCTCCCGCTTCACCGAGGTTGAGCATCATGATGACGAAAACAAACAGCACCATAATGGCACCCGCGTAGATTAAAATTTCTAGCGCTGCTGCGAAGGGCGCACCTAGGAGAAAGAACAGCACCGCTACTGCCAGAAGTGACACAATCAGGTAAATTAGCGCGTGTGCAGCGTTGGCCCGCGTAAGGGCAAGTATGGTGGCGGAAAGTGCGACAACAGCTGCGATGTAAAACAGGCTTTCCATCATGGCAGTAGACTCTTCACGTCAATGGGTTGGGCCTCATTTTGTGCTTGGCCTTTGTCTTTGCCGTTAATCGCAAGCCCCGACACACGATAAAAATTGTAGTCGTGATATTTCCCCGTTCCGCTTATTAATAAATGCTCTTTTTCGTAGACCATGCTATCGCGATTGTACTCACACATTTCAAAGTCGGGAGTCAGCTGTATAGCGTTGGTGGGACATGCCTCTTCGCACATGCCGCACATAATGCAGCGGGAAAAGTTAATTCGGAAAAATTCTGGGTACCAACGGCCATCTTCTCGAACGCCCTGCTGCAGGGCAATACAATCGGGAGGGCAGGCAGCGGCACATAAATTACAGGCTACGCACCGTTCATCACCGTCGGGATCGCGAGTTAATACAATACGGCCACGGTAGCGTGGTGCGAGATAGGGCTGCTGTTCAGGGTATTCGACTGTCTCTGATGCAGTGAAACTGTGCTGGAGAATTGTCCACATGCTTTGTAGCTGACTGCGTATTGATTTAAACATTGTCCTAGGCTTTCATCGCAAGAGCGATGCCCCCGGTTAGAATCACATTAAGCAGGGTGAGGGGCAGCATGTACTTCCAGCCCCAGGTCATTAATTGGTCATAACGTGGCCTAGGTATTGCCGCGCGTAACAAAATGAAAAAGCAAATTACAACGAAGGTCTTCAAACAAAACCAGACGAAAGGAGGTAAAAAAGGCCCCAGCCAGCCGCCGAAGAATAAGGCGACAATCATGCAAGAAATTAGAATCAGGCCCAGGTATTCTCCGAGCATAAACATAGCGAACTTCATACCGCCATATTCGGTATGAAACCCGGCGGTTAGCTCGTGTTCAGCTTCCGGCAGATCAAACGGCAGACGATGACTCTCTGCGATTCCCGCTATCATAAACGTGAACAGACCTAGGAATTGCGGAATAAAATTCCATAGATCTGCTTGTGCTTCGACAATGGCTCGCATGCTGAAGCTCCCCGTCAGCATGACCACGCCCATCAACGATAAGCCCATAAAAACTTCGTAGCTGATCATCTGCGCAGCACTGCGCAGCCCCCCCAAAAGTGCGTATTTATTGTTCGATGCCAAGGCCGCGAGCAACACGCTATACACAGCTAAGGATGTCATGCCGAGGAAAAACAACAGTCCGATATTCAGGTCTATAACATACAGATCTGGCCCAAAGGGGACTACGGCAAAGCCCAGCATCATGGCAACTACGATCGTTGTGGGTGCAAAGATGAAAACAACCCGATCGGAAAATGGCGGAACCCAATCGTCTTTGGTGAGTAGCTTGATCATGTCTGCAGCAACTTGGCCGATACCAAAAGGGCCGAGGCGATTAGGGCCATAACGATCTTGCCAAATGCCAAGCAGGCGACGCTCGAACCAGGTCAGTACCGCCGCACCGCCAATGGTTGCTAGTAAGAGGAAAAGGCCGAAGTACATAGATCCCAAATCAGACATTGCTACCTCCATCAGTGCCAATAATCTGCGGACTTGGGCGCTGCCAACCTTGTGCCTTCTGCAAAGCTAGTGGTTCGCCCACAATGATGTCTTCTGTGCCTGACAGTCCTGCGCTATAGCCGACACAGCCCTCAGCGAGAGTGTCATTAATACGTACTTGCAAAGTCGCCACGGGTGCTTTGAGCATGTCGCTTTGTACCTGAGGGTCAGCTCGTTGCAGTTCTACGCCATCGCCTTCGATTACGCCTAATGATTGTGCGCAGACGTTGTTGATTTCAACAAATCCGCTATCCACTAATTCAGCGATAGCCGGAGCTTTTGCGCTTAGCTCCTCACTCCCGAATATGCGGTAGCGGGGCACCATTATCCATTGTCCGGATTGCAGTTTAGCTGAAGTAAAATTACTCTTATGCATGCCTCTATTTACTGAGCCTGCAGTGGGAAGCAATAACCTCGCACCGGCAGTGCCGCCCTTGAGAGGTGCTCCCACTTCCGATTGGAACTTATTCAGTGATTGATTTGAGTTCCAGCCGGGCGCCCATACGTAAGGCAGTAACGAGCCCGGTTGTGACCGATTTAACCCCTCCATTGAAAAGGCCAGTGGTGACTCTTCATCAGTCGGTTGTTTTGGTTCGTGCACTGAAATATTGGCGTGCATCGCCGTCCGGCCGCTGTAACGGTGGGTCTGGCGGGGAACTTTAACGCCTACATTACGAAAATGATGATCCGGCGCCGCGCCGGTTATACCAGATAATGCTACGATCTGACTTGCACACGCGCGAGTTACATCGTCAAAATGATGCAGGTTTGAGACTTCTTCAATCTCGAGTTCTTTCATGCAGGCCAGTAACCAGACCCAACTACTGCGCCGCTCGTGCGCGGGAACAAAGACAGGGAAGTGGCGCTGGGCACGGCCCTCCATACTGACCAAGGTACCTTCGGACTCTGCGAAGCTTGCCGCAGGAAGTGCGAGAGAGCTGGCGGACAGTGTGGGGTTGTCCATGGAGTCGATTACGATGACGTTTGGGATGTTTGCAAGTAAGGCGTCAACAATTTCTTTTGGGCCTCGCCGGTACAGGTCATTTTCGACAACTATCAAGGTGTCGAATTCCTTGGCAGCGGCGCGCTTGCTTAACGCAGAGAGTGTTGGAGCCGTTGCTCCTGTTAGCATTGCCTGCCCAAGACTGTTCGCCTCTGGTACAACCAAACTTAGCATTGAGCGATTGTCAGCCTTGCACAACGCTTGGGAAATTTGTGCTGCTGCTTGCATCACGACTGCACTGCCACAGCTGGTGCCAGAGAGCACAAGTGGGCGTTGTGCACCACGTAGTGCCGTGGCAATAACTTCTGCACGTCGTAGTAATGCTTGATCTATTTCGTCGACAGGTTCTCCGGCTATCAAACTGGCTATGGCAAAACCCAGGCTGGCGATATTGTCAGGGGATAGGCTGACCCGATCTTCGGTTATGTCGTCCAAGCGGGTGTTGGCTGTTGTCGCAATAAATAATGGGCTTCTCATTGTCTGGGCGAGGTTGCGTATCGCGGCATCCTGCCAACTCTGCAGACGGAGTTCGGCGGCCATTTCATAGGCTTTATTGCGTACACTCTGGCGCAGTGCGAGGGCGATTCGAGGAGCAGTGTTAGTTAGGTCTTCCCCTAGTACCAGTACGGCATCGGCAGATTCTATGGTTTGAATGTCAGGGGTCAGTGCGGGGCTGTTTTGCTGCAAGCTGAACGCGAGTTCAACCAGAGGCTGTTCAGCGTCGCTGAACCCCGGAGCGAAATTTTTTGCGCCGACCAGCAACCGCAAAAGATAGTTTGATTCCACAGAGGCACGCGGCGATCCGATCCCGGCGACTTTTCCACTATGGCAGGCGGTGGTCATGCGCATCAGGGCGGCGTGGTGATCGAGCGCGTCAAAGCGGCCGTCGGTTAATCGCAGGCCCGGAAATTCCAGGTTTTTGTCGCTGTTGACAAAGCCTGCGCCGAAGCGACCGCGGTCGCATAGAAAGTAGCCGTTCACTTCGGCGTTAAAGCGATTGTGAACACGCTTTAGTTTGCCATAGCGTTCACCCGGCATAGTGTTACAACCAACTGCGCAGCCGGTGCATACCGAAGGCGCTGATTGCAGATCCCACTTTCGGGTGTATTCCTTAACCAGAGTCTTGTCGGTAAACACACCGGTAGGGCATACCTCTACCAAATTTCCGGCGAACTCGCTTTGTAGAACCCCTTCTTCATGGCGACCAAAGTAGATGTGATCATGGGCCGCCATTGCCGCAAGGTCTGTGCCGCCTGCATAGTCTCGATAGAAACGAGTACAGCGATAGCAGGTGATACAGCGGTTCATTTCATGGTTAATCAACGGGCCCAGGTATTGATTGCGGTGCGTATTTTTCTTACCCCTATAGTGGCGATCGCGATGCCCCACCATGACCGTCATGTCCTGTAAATGACACTCGCCGCCCTCGGCGCATACCGGGCAGTCATGGGGATGATTTAACATCAGGGCTTCTACGATCGATTCCCTGAAGCCCCTGGCTTTGTCGCCCTCCAGAGAAAAGATAGCGCCGTCTGCCACAGGGGTCATGCAGCCCATAACAATTCGGCCGCGATCATCGTCGGCATTTAAATACTGCACCACTGCACATTGTCGGCAGGCACCAATTGAACCCATTGCCGGGTGCCAGCAAAAGTATGGGAGATCTAATCCCAGGGACAGCGCCGCTTGCAGGACGTTCTGGCCCGCCTCTACTTCGTACTCTTGACCATCGATTTGAATAACGGGCATTAGCTGTGCACCTCCTTGTGGAAGTGACAAGATCCTTCGGTAATGTGTCGCTCAAAGTCGTCGCGAAAATACTTTAGCCCGCTGGCCAGGGGTTCCATTGCTCCGGGTGCAAGTGCGCAATGCGTATTACCCATAGCGCCAATGAACGTAACCTGCCTGGCCAGAGTGTCCATGTCTTCGGGTAGTCCTCGCCCGCATTCAATATCATCGAGAACTTGAGCCGACCAGGGTAGGCCATCTCTGCACGGCGTGCAGAAACCGCAGGACTCGCGAGAGAAAAACTCCACCAGGTTTTTGACAAAACCCACTGGGCAGGTTCTGTCATCGAGAATAATCATGGTTCCGGTTCCCATGCGACTGCCTGCCTTGCCGATGGTGTCATAGTCCATGGCAAGATCGAGATGCTCTTCCACCAGGAAATCGGTGGAGCCACCGCCGGGCAGAAAGCCGCGCATTTTATAACCGTCTTCCATGCCTCCAGCATAGTCTTCCAGAATTTCTCTTATGGGTGTGCCAATGGGTAACTCCCAACATCCGGGGTTTTTGACACGGCCACTGACTCCATACATTTTAGTGCCTGCGTCTGAAGTCAAACCCAAGTCCTGAAACCATTGGGGTCCGCGTTCGATGATGTGGTGGATATTGCACAGGGTCTCAACGTTGTTAACAATAGTCGGCCTTCCCCATAAGCCACTCACCTGTGGGAAAGGTGGTTTAGCTCTGGGATTGGCGCGTTTTCCCTCCAAGGCACTAATGAGTGCAGTTTCTTCACCGCAAATATAACGACCCGCACTGGGGTGTACATGCATTTCGAGACTGAAGTCGGTACCTAGAATATTCGTCCCGAGATAGCCTTTTGCGTGGCAGTCGGCAATGGCCTTGCGTAAAAGGGCAGTGGCAACAACGTATTCAGCGCGAATGAATATATAGGCCACATCGGCGCCAATGGTATAAGCAGCCAGAATCATTCCTTCAATGAGTTGGTGTGGGTCGCACTCCAGCAGGAGTCTATCTTTGAAGGTGCCGGGTTCCATTTCGTCGGCGTTGCAGATTAAGTATTTGTGTTTGTTCGACCCGGGTGCATCGGCTGGATCGTCCATGGGGACAAAACTCCACTTCATGCCGGTGGGAAAACCCGCTCCGCCACGACCGCGCAGATTTGAATCCTGAATAGTCTTTAGGCAATCCGCTGGCGCCATCTTGCCCATGGCTGCGTGCAGCCCTTGATAGCCCCCATTGGCTTCATAGGCCGCCATGTCAGTGGGTGAGCGGTCGGCTCGTACATTGCGGGTGAGAGGGCGGTCGAGACTCATTGCTCTTCCGCCCCTGGTTGAAATAGTTGTGCCACAGATTGGGGGTCGACGTCCTCGTGTAAGTCGTCTCCAATCATTAGCACAGGCGCTTTGTCACAAGCTCCCAGACAGGTCATAGGCAATAGTGTGTAGGCATTGTCAGCGGTGGTCTCTCCCATGCCGATGCCCAGCTGGTCACTTATGTTTTGTTGCAGGCTGTCACACCCTTTCATCCAACAAGTGACGCTGTTGCACAGCAGGATAACTTTCTCGCCCACGGGTCGGCGAAAAATCAGGGTGTAGAATGTCGCTATGCCATCCAGCTCGGCCGCAGACATACCTAAATGCTGCGCGATAGCTTTTAGGCTCTCGTCCGATATCCAGCCGCGGTGAGCTTGCACGATTTTGAGGGCGTCAATAGCTGCGCCAGCGGGTATTGGCACATGGGCCAGCTCCGCATCTATCTCGGCAATTTCCCCTTCGCTCAATACAGCTATCAAATTTTGTCTCATTGTCATCGGTCCACGTCCGCCATCACAAAATCGATACTGGCGATAATGGCGATCAGATCGGGAATCATTAGCCCCCGGCTAATCAATGGAATTTGTTGTAGGTGTGGAAAAGAGGGTGTACGAATTCGCGTTCTGTAACTGGTGGTGCCGCCGTCACTGACCAGGTGATAACTGTTAATACCTTTGGTGGCCTCAATAGGAACTGAAGCCTCTCCCGCAGGTATGGCCGGGCCCCAGCTGACATTCAAAAAGTGGTGTATCAGTGTTTCGATATCTTGCAGTGTGTTTTCTTTGGGGGGAGGGGTGGTTAGCCGGTGCTCACTTTTGTAGGGCCCTTCTGGCATGTTGTCGAGGCACTGCCGAATGATGCGCAGACTCTGGCGAATTTCTTCTACCCGCACCACGGCTCGGTCGTAGCTATCGCCGTTGCTGGCCACAGGTACTTCGAAATCAAACTGCTCATAGCCACCATAGGGTCGGTCTCTGCGCAGGTCCCAATCCATACCGGTGGCGCGCAGGTTTGGGCCGGTCACTCCCCAGTCCAAAGCCTCCTGGGTATTGTAAGTGCCTATCCCCACGGTACGCTGCTTGAGAATACTGTTATCCATGGCCATTTTTTGATAGTGGTCCAGTCGTGCAGGCATTGAATCTATAAAGTCGCGCATCAGCTTTTCCCAGCCTTTGGGCAGGTCCTGCGCAACACCGCCTATGCGAAACCATGCGGGATGCATGCGGCCGCCGGTAATGGCTTCTACGATTCCAAAAAGACGCTCGCGATCTGCAAACATGTAAAACACCGGTGACATTTGCCCTACGTCCTGGGCAAATGTGCCGTAAAAAACCAGGTGGCTGGAGATGCGAAATAATTCTGCCATCATGATACGAATGACTCTGGCGCGGTCGGGGACTTTAATGCCTGCCAGTGTTTCCACCGACATCACATAGGCCATGTTGTTCATGACCCCGCCCAGGTAATCAATTCTATCGGTGTAGGGGATATACGAGTGCCAGCTTTGGCGCTCACCCATTTTTTCCGCACCTCGATGGTGATAGCCGATATCGGGTACGGAATCTACCACCACTTCGCCATCCAACTGTAGAGCGATGCGAAATACGCCGTGCACAGAGGGGTGATTGGGACCCAGGTTGAGAAACATATACTCAGCGTCTTCGGTGGCCCTCTGCATGCCCCAGTCTTCCGGACGAAACGTAAGCGCTTCCATCTCGCGGGCCTGCTTTTCATCATCCAGACTGAAGGGCTCCATTTCAGTTGCTCTGGCGGGATGATCTTTGCGCAGCGCATGACCGACCCAGGTAGGGGGCAATAAAATGCGCCTCAGGTTGGGATGGCCACTAAATTCCACACCGAACATGTCCCAGGCTTCGCGCTCATACCAGTTGGCATTGGGGTAAACGCCAACAGTGGTGGGTACGCAAAGGTCGCCCATGGCAACCCCCACTTTTAGTCTAATCTCTTCGCAGCGGCTAAAATTTAGCAGGTGATAAACTACGGTGAAATCTGAGGATGCCGGATGTCGGTGCTCACGCAGGCGCTCGTCGATGCCAAATAGATCGAGCAACATGGGGAATTCAGGTTTTAAATGGCTCAGAACCTCAACCAGTTTTGCGCGATCCAGCCATAGAGTGGGAGTGTTGTCGGGAGTGGGCTGCAGTTCAAATACGTGCTCACCAAAGCGGGCGAACAAATCGTCCACGGTGGTGTTGGTATTTGATACTTGCGCGTTGAGCATTTACGATTCCCGGGCTGATAAGGCCTCTGAATTATTATTTGGTGCTCGCACTATCGTCTGTTCAGATTAAAATGTTCCTTGCTGTTAAACCTCGTCGGGGCTGCGTAGTTCTGTGGCCAATGACCTCTGTTGCTGCAGTTTGTCTCGCTGAGACGGCATGTCGGGTTTGATCACCTGTTGATCACCCACCACCCAACTCAGTGGGCGGCGCTCGTTCTCGATGGATTCCTGCAGCATCATCAGTCCCTGCATCAAGGCTTCCGGGCGCGGCGGACATCCGGGCACGTAAACATCGACTGGAATGAATTTGTCTACACCTTGCACAACGCTATATATGTCGTACATGCCGCCGGAATTGGCGCAGGACCCCATTGAGATTATCCAGCGCGGCTCAAGTAGTTGGTCGTAAAGGTGTTGAACAACAGGGGCCATTTTGCGAAAAACAGTGCCCGATATAACCATCAGGTCAGCCTGCCTGGGTGTCGCTCGAATTACTTCAGAGCCAAAGCGCGCAATATCATGGCGGCTGGTGAATGAGGTAGCCATTTCTACATAACAACATGACAGGCCGAAGTTAAATGGCCACAGGGAGTGCGCGCGCCCCCATGCGATCAAGTCTTCAAGCTTGGCGAACATCACATTGCGTTCAATCTGTTCTTTTATGCTGTCTTCTGACATTCCCGCAGAACCTGGCGATACGGCAATGGTGTCTTCCGGACGGGTTAGATTCCACTCCATTATTTCTGTGCCTCTTGCGTCAATGTCGAAGTGGGGGCCCCAGAGCGAGTTTTTATTCCCCAGTCGAGTGCGCCTGAACGCAGCTCGTACACCAGTGCTACACCCAGCAAGAGAATGAAGATTGAAATCGAAATAAAACCCGCCCAGCCTAATTCAAAGAACGCCACAGCCCAGGCGAAGATGAAAACGGTTTCAAGGTCAAAAATTACAAAGAAGATGGCAATGAGGTAAAACTCTACTGCCATATGAATTTGTGGAGAGCCCACAGACAGGGCGCCGGACTCAAAGGGAACATTGGTTGCTGCATTGGCGCGATGTTGACCCAATAACCAGGAAAGTCCCAGCATGGTCGCAACCAGGGCTAGCACAGCAAAAAAATAAACCACGAAGGGCCACAGGGATGTGTCCGCCCCGCTCAAACCTGTGCTCCCGCATGCGGGTGACTTGAACGTGGAATCGCTAATTTTGAGTACGAGGGGGGGCGTGGCAAATCGCGCAGCGCAATCTGTCGGCAATATGGTGCTATTGATCTACATCCAAGCATCCAAACTCCACAAATCCCTAGGGTTTATGTTGGTGCTCTTACAACACAGCTGCGAAAAATACAGTGTGAGTAAGTTTATAACTTGGGTACATCTACCACTTACAACGCTACCGACTCTAGCGAGGTTGAAAACTAAACGCAAGAAACTGGCGAAAATTTTCCAATTCTGATCGAGCTAGACTGTGCGCGACCGTGCTGAAACCCAGAATGCACTGGTTAAGGGGGCAGTGAATACACTACACTTGCGTACTGTTTTGGGAGGTATTAATGCGAATTCTTATTGTCATTGCACTTGGCGTATTGTTGAGCGCCTGTACTGGGACTGTCACCCCTGACACCTCTTCTTCGGAAGGTGTTACCTGTGTCGACCCGCGCCCACAAGTGTGCACCATGGAATACAATCCGGTTTGCGTCGTATTGAGTGACGGCAGCAGTAAACTGTATTCATCGCCTTGTAACGCCTGCGCCGATGACGCCGTAAAAAACTACCTTCCAGGTGCGTGTTTAGTTGAAAAACAAATTCGTTCCAAGTGGTAGGAACAATAACCACAACTGCCGCTTGAGTCGCGCAGCCCCCTGCGTTACCGTTCCGCGCGCCTCGAACCTATATTTAAGCAGGAGAGATTTATGAGTTTGACCAACCGAATACTGATTTCCATGGTAGCGGGAATATTGATCGGATCACTGCTCAATCTCATGATGCACAGCAGCGGCTTGTCTGATGCGTTTCGGGTTGCTGTAGATGACTATTTAATTCACGGCTTATTGGATTTTGTCGGCCGAATTTTTGTGGCGTCTCTGAAGCTCTTGGTTGTTCCTTTGGTGCTGGTGTCCTTGATTTGTGGATCCAGCTCTCTAGGAGATAGTGCTCGCATGGGACCCATCGCTGTGAAAACCCTGGTTTTTTATCTGGGTACTACGGCGGTGGCAATTAGTCTGGCATTGGTGTTCGCTGTTTTTATTAGCCCAGGTAGTAATGTTCAGCTCACTAGCGAAGCATTGTTTGCGGCAAAAGAGGCGCCACCGCTTATTGATGTACTGGTAAATATCTTTCCATCTAACCCATTTAACGCTTTGGCGGAGGGGAAGATGCTGCAGATAATCGTCTTCGCTTTGCTGTTTGGTTATGCAATTTCTCACGCTGGTGAGGCAGGGCGCCGCATCGCAAGTTTCTTCCGTGATATGGAAGTGATTGTGATGAAAATGGTTGGCATTATGATGGAGTTGGCGCCCTACGGCGTGTTTGCGCTGCTCGCCAAATTGTTTTCCACCATGGGCATTAGTGCCATCGTTGATCTGGCTGCTTATTTTTTAACCGTCCTCGCGGTGCTTTTGGTTCACGCACTGGTTGTGTACAGCCTGCTGTTGAAGTTTTTTAGTGGTTTATCGCCTCGTATATTGATGACTAAGATGCGTTCAGTATGGGCGTTCGCATTTAGTACAGCGTCTTCCGGTGCAACCCTGCCTATTACATTGCGCACGGTGGAGCGTAAGATGGGCGTGCATAATTCTGTAGCTGGATTTACTGTTCCTCTGGGTGCCACAATTAACATGGATGGCACTGCCATTATGCAGGGTGTGGCGACTGTATTTATTGCGCAGGTTTATGGCGTAGACCTTTCCATGACAGACTTCGTTACTGTCATCCTTACTGCTACGCTGGCTTCTATAGGAACAGCGGCTGTTCCTGGTGTTGGTTTGATTACGCTTGCCATGGTGTTGGAGCAAGCCGGTTTGCCGGTTGAGGGTATCGGTTTGATTATTGGTGTTGACCGCTTGTTGGATATGGTGCGCACAGCTGTTAACGTAACCGGCGATGCGACGGTCAGCGCCATTGTCGGCAAGAGTGAAAATCAATTGGATGAGCAAGTTTGGCTCAACCCCAAGGCCGATCTCGAACCAAACAACGACAATCCCATCGAACAAGAAATGCCCACTGCCTGAGAGAACCCAGATTAATGTCAATTACATGCACTATAGTTCCGGTAACGGCCTATCAGCAAAACTGTAGCATTATTAAATGCGAGAGCACGGGCAAAGCCGCCATCGTTGATCCCGGTGGTGATGTTGAGCGCATTATGGCGGCGGTCGAAAAAATGGAAGCAACTGTGGAGAAAGTTATTCTCACCCACGGTCATATGGATCACTGTGCAGCCTCCGATATATTGAGACAACAGCTTGGCATTCCTATCGAGGGGCCACAGAAAGCCGATGATTTCTGGATAGCTAAATTACCCGAATGGTGTGATATGTCGGGATTTCCCCACGCGGATGCGTTTGTACCTGATCGATGGCTTGAAGATGGCGATGTAGTGCGTGTCGGAGAGCAGGAGTTACAAGTTTTGTTTTGTCCTGGCCATACGCCGGGCCATGTGGTGTTTTACTATGCGCAGCAAAAAGTTGCCTGGGTTGGGGATGTTATCTTTCAGGGTTCTGTCGGGCGTACCGACTTTCCTATGGGTAATGCCGAGCAACTGGTAGCTAGTATCCGTGAGAAATTATTTCCTCTGGGCGATGACGTCACCTTCATTCCCGGTCACGGCCCCACTTCAACATTCGGAGAGGAACGCCGATCTAATCCCTTTGTAGCTGATTCCCGTTATGGTTGATCGTGAGGCGCTGTTGCGCGATGAGTTTCACCAGCAGACCGCGCGTATTCCCTGGCATGACTTACAGACTTACTACGCCCGTGGCAGTGTGATTCACGTCGGTGAAGATTTAAATCTGGTCGATGTGGCAGTGCAGTTGGGTATGGATAATACAAAGCAGTTCGAAGCGTGGATTGCCGAGGGTGAAATAGCACCGGTTGCCGAAGAGCAGGCGCGGGTCTGGTTTGATGACAACCCTTCATTTTGGGCTGTGGTAGCGCCTCCCTGGGTGTTGGTTCAGCAGAAATAGTGGGCGGGAAAGAATTCTACCGGATTACTTTAATCCAATCTCCTGTTCTTGGCTCTCCGCGTGGATAGAAACCGTTCATTAAGCGCAGTTGGGCCTCGGCGTCAGGAATGCGAATACCAGCGGCCAGGGTTTCCAATGTCGCACCTCGCGGTACCTGAATGAAGTGCACGTAGGCAGGAGTCCCGGCCTTTTTCTCTTTCGGGTGACTGGGGCGGAAGCTTTTCACCATTTCCAGTAAGGTGGGATCGGCGTTCGCGAAGTCGTCAGCTTTGCCCTCGAACAGATAATTTAAACCGTTGAAATCGATGACTGCTACCCGCCGTGATGTACTGCCATTACTGGCCACCGCTGTGTAGCCTTTTAGGCCAGATTGTTCGAGTTCTGATCCAATACTCAAACTACCGCTAGTGTTTTTCTCCAATACATTTTGCGGTGTTGCTGCTTTATCGCGTTTGCGAATAGTGACGGTGAGTAATGCCTTGCTATTGGGTCCAACGGCGACAATCGCTTTGGCGTTTGCCGTGACAGTCCAGCCTTCGGGACGGCCGAAGGTGAAGCCAAGCTTGTTGTGATAGTAACGATCTTCACTGCGTAGGCCCTGCGTGCTTGCACCCCATACAAGGCCCTCCATGAGCGAGCGAAATTCCCCTGGTTTAGCGGGGTTCTCTGCATCGTGATCCAGGTCTCGTGCGGTGCTGATGACCTGCTGCAGACGTGCATCATTACGAGGGTGGGTGGCATACAGTCCGTGATAGCTGGATACTTTTTTACCGGAAGATTTGGCCTTAACCCTTTGATACTGCTCCTGGTCTTTTAGTACTCCAATGACTTCCAGCAGTGCGTCTGTATCGTAGCCCGTTTTGTGCATGGTGCGCGCACCCAGGCTATCAGCTTCCAGTTCGTGGTCTCTACCGTAGCCCCGCACCAGTGCTGTACCCGCCATTGTTGAAGCATCGGCGACGTCTCGGCTACCGGTTACTACGTAGGCCATGGCGGCGAGGACGCTGTTGGTCATACTGGCTGTTTGCTGGCGTCCCGCGTGATTTGCTGTGACGTGGCCAATTTCATGGGAGATTACACCGGCGAGTTCTGCCTCGCTGTCCAGGTATGCCATTAAGCCGCGGTTGACATAGATATAGCCCCCAGGGGTGGCGAAGGCATTGATGTCAGGGCTGTCGATTACCGTGAAGGTGAACTTTTGATTTCTGTCCCCCCCCTCGCCCCCCAGTGATTGACCAATACGGTTAACATAATCCTGTAGTGGCTTGTCGTCATACGCGGCCCCCTGCGCGATCATTTTTTCATACATCTCCCGGCCGGTATCGCTGCCACCGCTCTGCGAGGGCACATCGACTCTAGCGCCTCCGGCGGTTACGGTACCGCCGCAGGCGGTTGTCAGAGTAATGGTGGCCAAAAGCCCCAATAATTGGATAGATGTAACGCAGCGCTGTTTGATAGTCACAGTCATCAGTACTTTTCCGATAAAAACTGCAAAAGTTGGTTGGCAATGCCATCGCAAGCGGTGCCCTGCACCGGAGCGATAATGGGAATAGGCACTATTACTGCTGGCATATATGACTGGCCTGAGGCTGTCGTGCTAATTCGACCTACTTCGGCCTTATCGGTGAAGTCCCAGATCACTGCCTCATAGTTGGACTCGTCACCCCAGGTACCAAAGCCAAAGCAGCCCCCACCGCCGGGCCCTATACCACATGCCAATGACCCTGATGAATTGGTGCGCTCTGTACTGCCGTCGACCCATATCATGTACTCGGTATTGAGTTCTAGCATTTTATCCGCCACGGGTTTTTGTTGCAGCAAACGGTCAATATCCCTTGGGTGCATTGGAGCAGTTCTCGGCTCAAACCAGGGGTATAAAGAGTTCACAAATTCCAGTTCTCCGACCACCCGTATGCCTTTGTCTTTAGCGGCGATGTGGTCGCCTACGCACTCGATAAACTCAGGTTCTGTGTCGTAGTCACTGGAGTGGCGACGACCCAGGATAACTATGCTGGCATCACCGATACCCTCGGTAGGTTCGTTGAATACTATTTGGTCAACAGAGGCATTGACGCAGCCGGTGAGGATTGCCGCAACTGTGGATAGCAACAGCGTTACTTTTACAAAACTGCCCAGTTTACTGCTGTTCACGGCGTCACTTCCTCCGACTCGGTGGACATGTTTGTAAGCCAATCGCTTATCTCGGGCGTTTTGCTAAAACTGAGCACAAAGTTTGCGCCGGCATCGCGCAAAGCCATTACCGCAGCCATATTAACGGCGGCGGTGTCGCTACGCAAAAATGCAGTGGGGGTTTTGCCATAGGCGGTCATCATCCATTCGGCGAGGGGCTCGCCATTGATGTCTACGAGTTTGAAACGGTAGCGCATCCAGATTTCGTAGATTTTCACGTGAGTCTGCGTTGGGATAGCATATTGCAGCTCATCTATTTCGGGGATGAGCACCGCGTCTACTACCTGGTTCATAACACCGTGGCCAGGGGCGGACTTCATTTCAACAAAGTTTTGGAACATGCCTGCTAGCAGGACATCCCACATTGCGACCTGGGCGTTCCCCGTTTTTACTACCCAGCTGGAGTCCTGAGGCGTTTTCGCCATATCGGTAAATTCGTGATTACGAAACTCATCGGGGTACCACACGCCTATATTCAGGGGCAGGGGTGTCATAATGGGCGTGGGGAAATCCCCCTCGACAATAACTTTGTTGGCACCGCAGGCGCTGAGAAAAAACACAATGATTGCGCAGGCTGCACACTTTAGCAGGCCCGTTGCGTATGCAAT
The DNA here is from genome assembly GCA_016744355.1 of Halieaceae bacterium. GTDB lineage: Bacteria > Pseudomonadota > Gammaproteobacteria > Pseudomonadales > Halieaceae > JBALVT01. The sequence goes on along the minus strand of JADGEN010000034.1, from coordinate 7,402 downwards.
TTTTTCGCTAGGGGCGGAAATCATTAAGCCCAACAAATGTGCCTCCATTGCGGTAAGTGAGCTCGCGCATCAGGGTGGCAAAGCGTACTCCTGTCGTTTGCAGATGGGGCGCCCTTATAAATTGTACAGGAAAACCCACCGCGTGAATGCGTACCAGATGATTGCCCATATCGTCTACGCCATTGATGCGGCTTACAACGTCTACTACCTGGGCTATGGAATCGCCGGTAAATTCATCGCCAAATACAAATACACTAATTTTCTTACCCGGATCATGGAAGGTTTTGATAGCTTGTGTGATGCCTTCAACCGGGCTGGAGTTACTGAAGGCATTCCAGTTCCGCAGGGTGTCGACGATCACTTTACGTCGACCTGGAGTGTCTGGAATCCATTTTCCCCGATAGCGACTGAACATGTAATTGCCCATGTCATTCAGAATTTGTATTCCTTTGACTTTCGGATAAATGCTTAAGGTAGCCTGCAGCTCTTCAATCATCCTCTCCCAGGCATAGGAAAACATGGATCCGGAAGTGTCGATAATGAAAATAATATATTCACTGTCCACCGGAATGCCGCCAATTAAATTATTCTTGGATTTGTACTGAGATCCAAGTAGGCGCTTCATCTCTTCTGATAGAGATTGCCGGGCGATGGCCAGTTGTTCCATGACGATGTCATTACTGTTGGTTTGTACATTTAGGCTATCGTGGCGCGACTTCACGCTTGCCAGTTGTCCTCTCAAAATTGCGATGCGCTCTTCATACTCTGACAGCTGTTCGTGTTTTGCGTTCAAGTCGCGATTAAGAATAGTAGTCTCGCCGCGTATTTCAAACAGCTGTTCCTGCAACTTCGCAACCTTGCCGTCGAGGTTGATGGTTGAGGCTTCGATTATCTGTGGCTGTACCGTTTTGGTGATCATCAGCAGCAGAATGATGGCACCGAAGCCACAGCAAATGACATCGAGAAACGACATTCCAAATTCCGCAATTTCTCTACGCGCAGCCATTAGGGCCAGTCCTTGGAGGGGCTGAGGAATGAGCCCCGGCTTATCTGTGCCAGTTGCCAGAACTCAGAGGCTGCCATGGGGTCGCCTTCCATAGGGGCTAGAATAATATTCACCGGTACGCCTCCCGGAAGGGCACGAACAGCCTGGCGATAATGTTTAAGGCGCTCTTTGCCACTCACCTTACCCCCTCGCGGAGGGTTTATTCCCTGGGTGGGTAATCCGTCGGTGATTAGAAAAATATTGTCCGGGCTGGGTGAGAGCGCCTGCAGGGCTACAAATGCATTTTCCAAGCTGGTACCCCCACTGGGTACGAGCTTGCGCAGCGTAGTTGACACTTCATCGAGCTGGGCCTGATCTGCCACTTCCAGCCATTTGCCATCGCTTTTGGGTAAAATAGATTCGGCTTTTGTGTTGAAGGTGATGAGCTGGTATTTGCTGCTGACCGGTAGTTGGGCGGTCAGCCAGTCTACGGTGTTGAGTGCTCGTACCCACTTGCCCGCTTCCCGCTGTATGTCTGGGCGCATATTGCGCAAGCGAATTATGTTCACCAGCTTTTCCGCCAGCATGCTGGAGGAGATGTCCAGCAGAATAGCAATATTGTCGCCGCCGAGATTGAGGCCTGTGAGGTACTGTCGGTTGCCCTCGCCGACAAACGTACGGGCGTTATTCCCGCTATTGTCTTCAGCGGCGGCCTTGAGTTTTTTTACTTCCTCTTCAAGGGACTGAATCTCTGCCTTGAGTGATTCGATATCGGAGCGCTCGGTATAGCCATCGCGTTTCAGCGACTCTATCAGTGCCTCAAATTCACTGATGTCCTCATTGATACGTGTGGCTCGCCCTTGTGCTTCTACGATTCTCAGGTCGACATCAGACAATATGTTGCGAAGTCGAACCTTGTCTTTTTCACCGTCGGAAATATCTTCTTCGAGTAAATTGACCTCTGAAAGCAGGTCTTTATTGAGTACCTTTGACTGTACTTCGATGGAGTGATCGATAATCAGGAAGACCAGTATGACCGCTCCGAAGCCGCAGGACATGATGTCCAGAAAGCTGAGGCTAAAAGTCGTAAAAGGGCGCTTTTTTCTGGCCATTACTTATCTTCAGTGGCCGGAAACAGCGATCAGTTGAGCGCAAAATTTTTCGTCTTCAGCGCAGCCAATTTGGTCGCCGCAAACCAGAGGCCGTTCGGGACTGTAGTCGGTTCCGTTTACGCTGGCATTGACGCTGCCACGTAGCACCCAGCTGCCGTCTCGATTGAATAGCTCCAGACCCTGCTTCACCGGTGTGCCGGAGGGTAGCAAGGCTCTGGCCACGACACCGACCAAAAGATGCGTGGCAGCTGGAGTGTCGGGTTTGGCTGGCGCAGGATCGGAAACTATCTGCGCAGGTTCGTTTGGGGGTGGCGCCTGCGCTGGCGAGGCGCTGGAGACTTCGCACGGAAGAGACGTTACGAATGGCAAGGCGTTATCTTCATCACCACTTTTGTTCTCCAATAGAAATTTTCTATGACGTTGCAGAGCCTTGGGCAGGGAATCATTTTCGATGAGCGTCGCCCTGGGGAAATGCTCAAGTAACCCGGGCAATAAACCGGCAACAGGGTCGATGATTATTTGATCTTGAGGGTGCGCGATACCCAGAGTATCGGTGACACTGTTAAACAGCAGGCTACAGGCACCACGCAGCTCGGCCCGGTTTATTCTGGCTCGGTAGCCCATAACTTCGACGTTGGTTTCCGGGCTGGTGATTAGTGATTGCAGTACCTTGGGAAGAGCATCATACAATTGCTGCTCAGAGTCCGCTGTGCGCCGTGGATCAAAGCGGGTCTGTTTTACAAAGTCAGCGGCTATTAATTCGATGAGGCGTTCCTGCAGTTGCAGCAAGCCGCAGCCAGGCAACGGTGTGGTTTGCTGCAATACAATCTGACCATCGCTGTGAGTTAGCTGAGTAATAACCGCTTGATGCAGTTGAATTTCCAGATGAGACAAGTTGCCCGAGACAGGGAGGTCTGTTGTATGGGCGCTGGCGAGTAAAACACTGCGGTTTACCAGGCCTGTTGCGTTGAACGGGCACTGCCCGATAATGCCCAGCAGCAAGGCCAGTTGATCTCGCGCCATACTGCCAGGTACAGCCAGTATCAATTCATCCGGCGCTCCACCCTGAGCGTGAATGTCCAGCAAATGAGAATGCACCAGGTCGGCTGTGTGCCGCGCGGCGCCCATGGCTGGCTGAAGTTTCTCAGTGTTTAGTTGCCACCAGTACCTAGTGTTGATATCTCTGGGTCGCAGGCGGGCAGCACTGCGAGCGCTACTGCCAAAGGTGTACTGCCTGCCATCGAGCAGGGCGTAACCCGGACTTTGCAGTACAGTATCTCCATGCCAGAGCTGTAAGTTGGTGTCATTTAAGTCCAGTAGAGCTGAGGTAGTCATTATCGCGCCACCAAAAAGCGCAGCAAGCGCTTGTCAGCATAGCGTTGCCCATTGAGTACCAGGCGCTCCTGTGACAGTTGTAGCTGGTGCAGACAAAACATGATGATGATACTCAGTACCAGCGCCACAAACGTACTGTTAAATGCCACACCCAGGCTAACGGTGACACCGGAAATATCACCTTCAACGGCTTTGTAGGCTTGGCCCAGTGCATCACCGATACCGCGTACCGTGCCGATAAATCCAATGGAGGGTATCGCCCAGGCGATATAGCGCACCATGGATAACTCTGTATCCAGACGATCGGACTCAATCTCGCACTGCTCCTTGATGGTATCGGAAACAGCTTGAATGCTGCCTGTCGTGGCAAAGCGCTGTAGCGCTGAAAGCAGTGTCCTGGGCACGAGCAAGTCTTGCTCTTCCTCCGGTAGAGCCTCCAGAGAGCGGCTGTAGACCCGTGCGTCTTCTGGCAGCACACTGGTGCCCTCGGGAATGTCGAGCAGGCGTCGCTCCAATATTTTGTTTTCGGCCATGGTGCGCCGGCCCTTGTAGGCCATAATGGCCAGAGCCCAGATGAGCAAGATAAAACAGGTTTCCTGCTCGAAGTCTCGAATTACGACGGCCAGGGTGCGCTGTGGAACAAACTCTTCCCCGGCAGCCTGCATTTCTATTTGTTTTTGCAGCTGCGCATCAGCGCTGGGTCGAATGACGCCAACATAGGCGCCGTGCACTACGATAATGGCAATTAACAGAGCGAACATTTGGAAGATGAACTCGGATGACATCTTGCTTTTCATAGACTAATCCTAAATATCCACTGGAAACGACACGGACAGGTCCTGAGAGATTTCCTCTGAGGCTTCGTAGTCGAAGGGTGAATCGTTATTTGCAGGGGCAGGTGTGATTTTTTCCGCGGCAGCTTTTTTAGGCACCTCGGATTTTTTTGTATCAGTTTTGGGTTGTGCGGATTCCGCTGCGGAATCCTGCGCCCGGATAGCTTGGATAGTTCCGCATAGCACCAGCGTGAGCAGGAGCAGAGTAATTTTTCTTTTTAAAGTATAGACCGGACTCATTAGTTACTCCGCATACCGGGCGATTCGAAATCCTACGTTATCTTGGCCCGCTTGCCCATAATCTCGATGAGAAAGCCGCAGATCTCCTATCTTGCTCTGAGTCCAGCTAGCCCCGCGAATGACGTAGTTGTCGCCGTTCTGGCCGCCGATTGGATCTACCTCGATTGTGCCGTTGGCTGCGGGAATGGAATATACATCGTGGACCCACTCGGCAACATTACCGCCCATATCGTACATCCCCTTACCGCTGGGAGGAAAGGAGGCGACAGTGGCACTTACGACATTGCCATCGGTGTAGCCGTCCAGAATACGCCCGGTAACATAGGCGGACGTGTTATCAGCGTAATTTTCTACCGCGGAGGTGGGCGGGAACTCATCGCCCCAGGGAAATTTTTTGAGGGTGCCGCCACTATCCATGCGAGCAGTCCACGCCCATTCTGCTTCGGTGGGGAGACGGTACCCCGTCGCTGACGGAGTGTGTCCAATCACGATGCCTTTACTTTCGCGGTAAAACTGCGGCAAGCCCTCTCGTTTACTTAGCCAGTTGCAGTATTGTGCGGCTTGTTGCCAACTAATTTGTACAACGGGCTGATGTTCGCGGTTGAGGCTATTTCCCTCGATTTGGCCCGAATTGTGGTCGCTCTGGAACAGGCGGAATTGGGCATTGCTGACTTCGGTGGTCTGTATGTAAAACATGCGAGTAAGAGAAACAGGATGTAGAACCTCGTTGGCGCGTCGCCCAGGCTCTCTTCTAGAAGCCCCCAAAGTGAAATCACCATGACCGCTTTCTGCCGGAGAAAACAGCAGCAAGGTTTGTCCCATAGAGGTGGTGATTTCTGGTTTGATGCGCGCGAGTTGCGCCTCTCTGGCGGTTTGCAGAGTAATGTTTACGACTTGCTGTAACCCTTGCCTGGGGGTTACTCGTTGGCGCACCGTGGCATAGCCATCCAGAGACACCTCTACCGACTGCGAAACCGCGGGGAGACTGAGAGTCCTGGAACCCGTGCCGTGCGTTTGTCCATTAATCTTCAGGCTGGCGTTGCTTGGAGAAATACTAAATTTCACGTCCCCCAGCATAGCGCTGAGTTTAATTGTGCGGCTTGCAGTTTCGCCAGCGGCCATCTCCAGGTTGGAGGCGTGGCGCTTGTAGCCGGCCCTAAATACAGCCAGACGATGTGAGCGCCCTGGGGTTACTTCCAGCGTCAACGGCGTTTGCCCCTGAAATTCGCCATCGAGAGTAACATTGGCCCCGGAGGGTGCGCTGCTCAGTTCGACAACACCAGCTGCAGCTGTCAGTTTGATTGTGCCCAGGTTTTGCGGCACTTGGGGTACCACGGTTATGTCTTGCACGTAACTCGCAAAAGTGTCTTTCTTCAGCATGATCTGAGCCTCGCCGCGCAGTACTTCTACAACAGCGGGAGTGGTCCCTGCATCTTCGCCGTCTACCAGGATAGTCGCTCCGGCAGGTGTAGTATCAATTGTGATCTCGGCCCATGCGGGCTCCAGTGTCAGGTCCAGCTTTTGTTGTACCTCGCGACCCGTCACCGCAAGTTCCTGTTGTAGCGGCAAATAACGGGGAGCGTGTATTTCAAGGTGGTGCTCTCCGGGCTCTACAGCTAAATCCACGAAGGGTGTCTCGGCCAGAAACTCGGAGTCCAGTAACACCCTGGCGCCGGCAGGCGCGCTGCTAATGCTGAGTTTGCCTGGCAGCGGCTGCAGCATCAGTTGCACAATCTGGCTGTCCTTGTCGGTAACGACTATCTGGGCCTGTAAATCGTGATAGCCGGACGCTTTGGCGGTTGCCGTATACTCTCCGGGGCGCAGCAAGTACCTGTCGCCAAAGGGGAGCAGCAGCCCGCCGCTGAGACCGACTTCGACGGGGCTGACTGATTCAACCTTGATTTGCAGGGACTTAGCCGTGAGTAGAAAGGCCATAATAGCCAGGAAAACAACACTAATCCCAAGTGCTGCCCAACGTATGGGCTTGCCTTTGGCAGGGGGCGGAGCATCTGCTGAATTGAGTGGCTCAAAGGTAAAGGCTTGTATCTTCTCGCTCATAGCGGTGTGGGCAGGTTTGCCGATTCCATATTGCGTGTTCTGGGGCATTGCTTTGCAATACTGAACAGCAGGCGCGGCAGGGCGGCGAGGTGGGTGCCCAGAACCGGTTTTCCGCTGGTCAGTAGCGAAACGGAAATATCTCGTTCTGGATCTGCCCAGCAAAACACGTTGGATAAGCCCAGATGGCCGTACGCATAATGACTGTTGCGCCCATATATGCCTGCCGGACTGCCCCCCAACATGAAACCGGGGCTGTAGCGCATAGGCATTTTTAACGAGGCGTCAAACTGAGCTTTGCCTGCTTCCTGCACTGCGCGATAGACGGTTAGAGGCTGTATCACTTGTTTGCCCTGATATTGACCATTGTCGAGGAGCATTTGAAAAAAACGGTTACTTTCCTCGGCAGTGGCGTAGATGTTGGCGGATGGCAGCACGGCCTGGGCGAACTCGGTCGAGTTGGATAGGCTCACAACTGATTCGTATTCCAAGCCCAGAACATTCTTTAAGGTTTCTCCTATCGCGCCTTTTACCGGCAGCCCGGTTGCTCTATGTTCCGCCACTTTTTTAAGATCCCGTGTGTTCAGGCCGTAGCGAAAATAGCGCATTCCGAGCGGTTTGCGGATATAGCGATCCAGATATTGTTGAATAGTAAGCCCGGTAGTGACGCGAATGAGTTCATCAAGTATAAAACCGCCTGTGACGGCGTGATAGGCCTGGCTGCGGCCACTGCTATCAAGTGACTCGGCGGCACAAATTTTTGCCAGAGCAGCTTCCCTGTCAAAGAGAAGTTTGTGGTCGACGTCTTCGCCAAGGCCAGGGACACCAGCTCGATGTGCCAG
>JADGEN010000033.1 GCA_016744355.1 Halieaceae bacterium | reverse complement strand
GAGCACAATACGCCCCCAAGAACACCCAGTTCGACCCCCAGCAGCAGCGTAACAAGAATAGTGACTGCAACCGCTGCAAAGTCTGATCGGGAGTAACGCCAGGCACGCGCCAACACGCCAAAATCAAACAACGACGTGACAGCCACTATAATCGCTGCCGCCAAGGATGCCTTGGGAAGAAAAAATAGTATCGGGGTAAGCAGCATCGCGGCGAGAGCAATACCTATTGCAGCTAAAATGCTGGCTACCGGCGTGCGTGCACCGGAATCAAAGTTAACTACCGATCTGGAAAAGCCACCTGTCACGGGGAAGCCTGCGGATACCGCAGACGCAACATTTGCAGCTCCCAACGCAATAAGTTCCTGGTTAGGCTTGATTCTCTGGCGCCGCTTGGCTCCAAGTGTTTTGCCAACAGATACCGACTCCACATACCCAATAATTGAAATAAGCATGGCGGACACGGCGAGTTCAGACCATAGGGAGAAATCAAAGCTGGGAATGGACAGTGACGGTAAACCCTGAGGAACCTGCCCCACCAGAGCCACACCCCTGGTGTCGAAGCCGCCGTAATAGCTAGCAAGAATCGTTGCAATAATCACTAACACCGGTCCTGCCTTGGCCATCATTGCAGCTGCCGAGCCTGAGATACCAAACGTCATGAGCAAAGGCTTCAAACCAACGCGCACCCAAAACAGAAATGCCAGCGCCCCGCCCCCCGTTGCGAGAGTGAGATAATTCACCGAAGCGATATTTATCCACAGCGAGCCCAGTATCTCGAGCACGTTGTCACCGTGGGCATCTATCCCCAGAATGTGCCGCATCTGACTCAGGGCAATAATCACGCCTGAGGCGGTGATAAACCCCGACACCACAGGGTGAGAAAGAAAATTGGCGAGAAACCCAAATCGAAGCACGCCCATAATGATAAGCATAATCCCGGAAAGCAGCGCCATTGCTATGGCTGCAGTCACGTAGCCCACACTGCCCGCCTCGGCAATGTTTCCTATCGCGGTTGCGGTCATTAAAGACACTACAGCCACCGGCCCTACGGACAGAGTGCGGCTGGTTCCAAGCAATGCATAGGCAACTAACGGAAGAATACTGGCATACAAACCCATTTCCGCAGGCAATCCCGCCAGCAGAGCATAAGCCAGCGACTGGGGAATAAGCATGATAGTGACAATGACAGCAGCGAGAGAGTCGTCGGCAAGAAATCCTTTATTGTAAGTTCGCGCCCATTCAAGAGGGGGCAGCATTCTTGCGAGAACACTCATTTGTTCACCTGTAAAATCGAAACGCTAGGATAACATCTCTGTACCGCCCCGGTGTAACATTTACACGCCCTCAGCTGAACTAATAGGTGGGTAATATTGATACAATGTTGCAGGCTAGAATTATTAAAACAGCCAATACTTTGATCTGGTTCCTACACAATAAACCGCTACACAGTTATCCTTCACTTATGCCAGATACTAAAAACCTAACAAGCAAACGCATTGCTACAGCCATGCACTCTCTCCCCCGTGATCATTTTATTGAAATGAGCGATCCATCGCTGGTTTTAGGTCGTAGCATTCCTCCTAGCAATGCTGTGTCGGAGATTCTCGAGCTTGCCGACGTTCGGGCCGAACACAAGGTACTGCAGGTAGGCACCGGTGCTGGATATTTGGCCGCCGTATTAAGCAAACTGGCGTCGCAAGTTATCACTATTGAGGCGAACCCGGCTATTGCCCACAGCGCTCAGGCGCGTTTTAACAAGTTGCAGCTTACCAATTTGATTCTGCGGCTGGAAGATGGCAGCACAGGCGCACCCGACCTGGAGCCTTTCGACCGCATACTGGTTTCCAGTCCTCGGGTAAAAGACAAAACGGCATTACTGGAACAACTAGCTCCTGCCGGTGTGCTAATCGCGCTAGAGCAGGGAGAAAATAACACCCACATTTTAACACGCTATAGCATAAGCGAATTGGGCGCAGTGCTGCGCAAGGAACTGGCGCTGGTAGATTTTGCCAGAGACACGGGTATGACTCTGCTCGATATGGGCATGGTCGACCAAGTGATGTTATCTGAAGCCAGGCGTACCGCCAAAACAAAAAAACTTCCAGTGATCGAAGTGTTGCGCGAAATGCTAAATTTGGAAGACGCAACACTCTACAAACGTCTGGCAGACGAAAATGGCATGCCTTTCGCCGACGTAGATGAGCTGTTAAAGAACATTGATCCACAGCTGATGGAGACCTTCTCCCGTAGCTTTCTCGATAACCATAGACTCATCCCCCTGACTGTCGAAGAGGGCTGCCTGCACGTGGCAACCGATGACCCGGACAGCGCAGTCGATGACATTTTTCACATGTACCCCTATGACCGGGTAATGAAAATTCTTATTACACCGAACGATTTTAAGCGTCTGTGGACAACGTTGGAAATCTCTATACAGGGCGATGCAAGAACCTTACGCGATGAGGCCCAACGCAAAAAGAGCCAGCCTCAAGACTCACTTCCACGAAAAACTCCTCGTATAGAAGCGCACCTCATTACGCTCATGGATGCACTGTTACTGGACGCGGTAAGTGAAGGGGCTAGCGACATCCATATCGAACACTATTCGGAGCGCACCCGGATTCGCCTCCGAGTTGACGGTGATTTGCACGACGTTACGCACTACCAACTCTCGGCCAAGGAAGCCCGCGGTCTGGTTAACGTGATAAAAATTCGTGGCGAAATGGATATCGGCGAAAAACGATTGCCACAAGGCGGTCGTTCACAACTGACCGTCAGCGGAATAGCCTATGACTTACGCATTCAGATACAACCCTCATTGCACGGTGAGACCGTTGTCATACGTCTGCTCCCCCAAACCGACAACATTGTAGCCATTGAAAACTTGGGTATGGCCGATGCAGTGGCCAAGCACTATCGGCGTTTACTAGACAACCCCTCCGGGCTGGTACTGGTCGTTGGGCCAACAGGTTCGGGGAAAACCACTACGCTGTATGCTGGCTTATCCGAGCTGGCCAAAGATGGTCGGCGCAAGGTTATTACCATAGAAGACCCTATCGAATATTCCATGGAGGGCATACAGCAAACAACTACCCGACCCGACATCGGCTTCAGTTTTGCCGACGGCATGCGCTCCTTTGTGCGCCAGGATCCCGATGTAATTTTGGTCGGTGAAATACGCGACCAGGAAACCGCAGTGGAAGCGATTCGCGCCTCCCAAACCGGGCATATAGTGCTCTCCACGCTGCACAGTAACGATGCGGTCGATGCCCTACAACGTATCTACGACCTGAATGTTCACCCAAATTCTGTAGCTAGCGAATTAATGGGTGTTATTGCCCAGAAGCTGGCCAAGCGTATTTGCCCCGACTGCAAAATTGAAGATACGCCAGACCCCCTTATACTGAGAGAGTTATTTCCCGAAGGCACACCCAAGAGTTTTAAAAGCTATCTCGGTAAAGGCTGCAAAAAATGTAATGGCAGGGGTACACATGGTCGTGTCGCGGTGGTTGAATATATGCAGGTAAACTCGGAGATACGCAATGCAATTTCACTACAATATCCGGTGTCGCAATTGCGCTCCATCGCTCTGGACTCGGGCCTGATCACCATGCGCGACAGTGCACTGGACCACGTGATCAATGGTGTCATCCGCCTCGCCGAAGTACCCCGTATCCTGCCCATGGAAAGAATGGCACCAGAAAAACGAGGAGGGTCCTGAGTGACTGTTCTACCCGAGAATATTCAACGCTTACCTGCTGAAACTGTCTATGCGGCAGAACTCAAACAACTGCGCGAAACCGATAAGCACCCAAAGCCTCCAGGCTGGTCTCTCTCCCCAATGTCGGTTGAAACCTTCATTCTGGGTGACCCGGACCAGAACATATCACCAAAATTCGTAGCGCCCCGGGAAATAGTGACACGTATTATCATTTCCCTGGCAACCCAGCGCGGCGTTATGTTGGTGGGTCAGCCGGGCACTGCCAAGTCGTGGTTATCCGAACTCATCTGTGCAGCTATATCCCGCGATTCCACACTTCTGGTGCAAGGTGGTGCAGTAGAGACAGTGGAACAATTACTATACAGCTGGAATAGAGCCATGCTGGACCGCAAGGGTCCGTGCATGGAAGCGCTTATACCCGGGCCACTGTTTCGTGGCATGCACAGCGGCAAGCTGGTGCGCTTTGAAGAAATTGCCCGCTCCGCTCCTGCACTACAGGATGCGCTGCTATCCATCATGTCAGAACGCATGATCACTATTCCGGAATTACCCGGTGACGACGCCACTCTCTATGCCAGAGAGGGATTTAATCTTGTTGGCACCTCGAACACAACCGATTTGGGTGTTCATGAAATGAGTTCTGCATTGAAGCGACGAATGAATTTCGAGACGATAAAACCCATCGCCCTGGTTGATGATGAAATTGCGGTAGTACAGCGAGAATCAATAAAATTACTGCAATTGTCTGGCGTAGATGTAACACCAAAAATAGAAATCATACGGGCACTGGTAACCATATTTCACGAACTGCGCAACGGTCAGTCGCTAGACGGGAGAAGTACCGATCGCCTCGCCTCGGCCGTAATGTCCACTGCCGAAGCAGTATCCGTAGCCCACGCCATGGGTGTGCACGCCTACTACTACCGCGATGGAAAGATGCGGGCGGAAGATTTTACCGACTTCCTAATCGGTGCCTCCATTAAAGACAATCGAAGCGACCTCAAGCGCATGAACCATTACTTTGACACAGAAGTAGCCCTGAAGGATGGAAACGTGTGGAAAAGCATCTATGCCAGTTGGCAAAAGAGCAAGAACACCTGATCGAGGCCGATTTCCCAGCCAATGTATATCTCGCCAAGCATCGTTGCCTGTATCTAAACAATCTGAGAGTATACAAACACTTTCTAGCTAAGCGGGAATTAATAACATGCAGCTAACCATGGTAAAAGAGGCACCGAACGAAGTTCGGGAGTTTTCCGACGAGCCACAATTAGAACCTGAGCACGTTGAACACATTGCAGAAATTTTTAACACACCGCTGACCGGAGCCTACAACTGGGACTACTCAGAGCAAGACAACCGCATCAAAAAACTATACGCACTGGGCAAACAGCTCAATTGGGACGCGGAAGTCAATATCGATTGGAGCCAAACACAAGACGCCGCAGACATCCCTCCCCTTAGCTACGCCGAAAAAGAAGCCGTGCTGGCAGAATTGAGAGACGGCTTTCCATTTGCCGACTACCAACCCTATCTGGACATGGATGTAGACACTCGATTCGAACTACACCGCCACTTAAACAGCTGGTTTGTAAGCCAGTTTCTGCACGGCGAACAGGGAGCCTTATTGGTTGCATCGCAACTCGCCTCCTGCGCCCCAACATTCAACGCAAAACTCTATGCCGCCTCGCAGACTTTTGATGAGGCGCGCCATGTAGAAGTATTTAACAAATACATCCAGACAAAGATGGGTCTAATGTATCCGGTCAACCGTAGCCTTAAGGCCTTGCTGGATAAAATCCTCACCGACGAACGCTGGGACCTGAAATTTATCGGCATGCAGATTATTATTGAAGGGCTGGCTCTCGCGGCGTTTAATGTTGCCAAGATGAATACCAAAGACCCTGTTTTTCATGACCTACTACATCTGGTTATTCGCGATGAAGCGCGCCACGTAACCTTTGGCGTAAACTACCTGGAAGATCACGTAAAATCGCTCAGCCAGGAAGAACTTGAAGATCGCGCTCAGTTTGCATTGGAGGCTTGCATTGTAATGCGCGAGCGCATGGTGCCGGTAGACGTTCACGCACATTTCGGTTGGGACACTACCGAAACACGTGAGATTTCACTGGGAGGCGAAGGCCGACAAAAATTCCGAAACCTGGTATTCTCAAGAATAGTGCCTAATTTGAAGCGTATTGGCCTGTTAACCGAAAAAATTCGGCCCAAGTTTGAAGAGCTGGGGATTCTTGAATTTGAATCTCTACCCTGTGACAGTAATATCGACTGGGCAGAGTTATCAAAACCGCTATACGATTAGGACGCTAGCGCCGCCTGGATCTCCCGGCTGACCAACCATAGTCGGTCCGCTCCCCACACGGCCACAAGCGTCTTACCCTGCGCATCCAACAAACGAAAACTGGGTACGCCCCAACAGTCAAAGCCGTACATTGTTGTACGGTTTTCCTCTAGTCCGGCTTGCCAGTCGTCATTGTCAATCACACGCTGCGCGTCTTCCCAGCTCAAGCCCGCCTGCTGCACCACATGTGCCATGCCTTTGTCTTTGTTGGTATTAACACCCTGGGCGAAGGCTGCTTTTAAAAAACTACTCGCCAGCTCCACCTGCTTACCCTGCTCTCCAGCCCAGTTAAAAAGCGAGTAACAGCGCCTGGCAGGGCTACCTATAGGATCATAGAACGTTCCAAATTCTACGCCTAGATGCCGCGCCTCCCTGGCTGCATCGGCGAAAATATACATGCCTTTTTGACGACTTAGAGACACGCCGCGCATCACCATGGGTAACACCGGCCGCAGTGCCAGCGTTACGCCCGTGTTTTTTGCCAGCGCGACTGCCTTATCGAAAATAAATGCGGTATAGGGACTGCGCATGGAGGCATAAATTTCCAGAGTGAGACTGCCATTATCCTTTCGCGGGCCCTGTTCAATGTCGGGCCGGGGATACAATATTTCATGATGCTTCCCACGCACCGCATGCAGAGACTGTAAACGTGACTCAAGATGATAAAGCCTATCCACGCCCCAATACCACTCGCCCGCATAATAAAACATGGCACCTGAGTAGTGCTTCAATTCAGCCTGTCGTGAATCGCCATCGTCCAATGCCCGCCTTGTGATCGCATCACTTGCAGCACCATGTACACCTTCCAGCGCCTGCAGCACGACATCAGCGCCCTCGCCGAAGATTGCGGCGCCAACCGCAACTGCCGCCTGTGGAAACTGGTCTGCACTTACCTGAGCCAATATAGCATTGGCTCTAGCCACCAACTCCGAACCTGGCAAGCTGGCGTTAGGGGGAAATTCGAGCCCGTAATGCCCTGACACTAAAGCGGCATCACTCATTGACAAACGGGGCAAAAGCTCAGGTTCGGGCAAATTATTACCGCTGGGGCCACGCACAAGATGAAACTTCAATTCAATGTCGTATCGGTCCAGTAGCGGGCGTAAAGCTTGCACCGCGAGGTGACTATAGCCATCGTCAACCTGATGGAAATACTCAATACAGTGCGCGCTGCCGCTTTTCACGCGTGCCCGTTCCTCTTTACGACGCAAATCGACCAGTCTCTTGGGATGAACCAATTTGCGGATAACACGGGATGTTACCCAGCGAACCATGGGGCTTGGATCCATTGTGGCGGCTCCGCCCTGCTCTTTAAATTTCTCTGTCATGCCTGTTCCTCAGTGTTATCGCGCTTACTGGGCATACCCCACCGCCTTATTTGAGTTTATACTACCTGCCCACATCATATCCGGCACCCAATGCACACACCATCCAACTCTGCCCCTGCTCAAGTTCGTGCACAGCTGCTGCAAAAACTGAGTGAAGTATTACCCGCAGACGCCATAATCGACGAGACTGAAGCGCAGCGCCCCTTCGAATGCGATGCACTCACCCTCTACCGGGAGCTTCCGTTGTTGGTCGTGCTGCCCTCCAGCGTAGAGCAAGTTCAGCAGATTTTGCAAATATGCCAAGCCTTGTCAGTTCCCGTAGTGCCCAGGGGTTCAGGCACCGGTCTTTGTGCGGGCTCCATGCCCCACCCTGAAGGCATCGTGCTGGGACTGAGCAAACTGAACCGCATTATAGAAATCGACGCCCTGGCATGCACTGCCCGCGTTCAACCCGGCGTCAGCAACCTCTCCATTTCCCAGGCTGCCAAGGCATTTGGCCTGTACTACGCCCCCGACCCTTCCTCCCAGATCGCTTGCAGTATTGGCGGTAATATCGCGGAGAACTCGGGCGGCGTTCACTGTTTAAAGTATGGCTTAACCGTACATAACGTACTATCACTAGAGGTTCTGAGTGTCACCGGGGAGCCCATGACACTCGGTGGCCAGGGCCTGGACAGCCCAGGTTTCGATTTACTGGCACCGTTGATTGGCTCAGAGGGTTTGCTCGCTGTGGTCACAGAAATCACAGTAAAACTGTTGCCCATACCAGAGCTCGCGCGCGTCATCATGGCAGGATTTGATAGCGTTGATAACGCGGGTAACGCCGTGAGTGACATCATTGGTGCCGGTATCATTCCAGCCGGACTCGAGTTAATGGATGCACTCGCCATACAAGCTGCAGAAGACTTTGTGCATGCCGGATACCCCAGAGACGCCGCGGCTCTTTTGTTGTGTGAAGTCGATGGCACTGTAGAAGAAGTCGAGACGCATATTGCCCGCGTGAATCAGCTGTTTGAGGCTGCCGGTGCCACGACCATCAGGGTTTCACAAAGCGAAACCGAAAGAGAGCTACTATGGCGAGGACGTAAATCAGCCTTTCCCGCCGTGGGTAGGCTGGCGCCGGACTACTATTGCATGGACGGCACCATCCCCAGGGGGCAAGTAGCCTACGTACTTGGCGAAATCGCCCGCCTGGGAGCGGAGTATGGACTGCGTGTGGCCAATGTTTTTCACGCTGGCGACGGAAACTTACACCCCCTGATTTTATTCGATGCCGGCGACCCCAACGACATTCGCAAGGCCGAGGAGTTCGGTGCAAAAATCCTTGAACTCAGTGTCGCGGTAGGCGGCTGCATTACCGGGGAGCACGGCGTGGGGCTGGAAAAACTTGGCCAAATGCCCAGTCAGTTTAGCGAGCAGGAATTGCTGCAGTTTGAGGAAATCAAAGCAGCTTTCGACCCGCAACTAATGCTCAATCCCGGCAAGGGTATTCCAATATTAAAGCGCTGCCAGGAGTATCGCGCCCTGCCCGCGCGTCACGGGCACATGCATGGCGGTGAGTCATGAGCGACCGCGGCGCTGAAATAGTCGATACCGTTGCGCAAGCCTTGGCGAGCAAGACACCACTGTCAATAAATGGGGGCGGCAGCAAAACCAACATACTGGGACGGAGCGTATCCAGTGACGAGTTTCAGACACTGGAACTTGGGCAACACAGCGGCATCATTGATTATCATCCGGCCGAGTTGGTGTTAACTGCCAGGGCCGGCACACCGCTGACCGAGATTAACGCCGCTTTGGCAAACGAGGAACAAATGCTTGCCTTCGAGCCTCCTACTTTTGGCGGCAGGGCCACTCTGGGCGGCACACTGGCGTGTAATATGTCGGGCCCGGCCCGGCCCTGGAGCGGCTCTGTTCGCGACATGGTACTCGGCGTACAACTGGTTAATGGAAAAGCCGAGCTACTCAATTTCGGCGGACAGGTCATGAAGAATGTAGCCGGTTACGATGTATCCCGATTACAAGCCGGTGCATTGGGAACTCTGGGGGTAATCACTCAGGTAAGCCTAAAAGTTTTGCCGCTTGCCGAGCATTCGGTCACGCTGGTTTACGAGGTAGATGCCCAGCAGGCACTGAAGATAATGAATGAGCGCCGAAGCGCGGCAAAGCCCCTCAATGCTGCGTGCTGGGTGCAGGGCTTCTTGTACCTGCGCCTCAGTGGTGCACAGCCAGCGGTCACCCAAACAGCAAAGGTCTGGGGAGGAGAGGAAATGCCCAACGCCGATGAATTCTGGCAGAAAATACGCGAATTCGAACATCCATTTTTCACTAGCGATCATGCCCTGTGGCGTTTTTCCCAGGGCCCCACGGCAGCCGTACAATCAGAATTTGGTGACATTCTTCTCGATTGGGGCGGTGCGCAGCGCTGGCTGCGCGGAGAACAACAGCGCGACGACTTGGTGAAATCTGCCGAAGACGCAGGCGGGCATGTGGGCCTGTACCGCGGCGGCGACAGAACAGGTGAAGTTAATCACCCCGTAAATACCGTGCAAAAAGCCCTGCATCAACGGCTTAAACACGCCCTCGATCCGGCGGGTATTTTTAACCCCGGACGACTCTATTCCTGGATGTAGACGATGCACGTAGACTTACACGCCAGCTACCGGGATACCGCTGAGGGAATCGCAGCCAAGGATTACTTGAGCGCCTGTGTGCACTGTGGATTCTGTCTAGCCACCTGCCCTACCTACCTGGACAATCAGGATGAGAGAGACAGCCCCAGAGGGCGCATCTACCTGATCAAACAGTTACTCGAAACAGGTAGTGCCAGCGCAACAACACAGACACATCTCGATAGATGCCTGACCTGCCGGTCCTGCGAAACCATTTGCCCATCCGGCGTACAGTACGGCGCTCTGGCTGATATTGGCAAACATCTGGTCGAGGCACAGGTAAAGCGCCCCATCGTATCTCGAGCCACTCGGTGGCTGTTGCGAAAAACCCTGTCAAATCCAACTCTGTTTGCAAGGCTGTTGCGTATCGGACAGTTCTTCCGCCCGCTAACTCCGGAATTTTTACGCAATAAAATTCCGCCAAAGCAAAACGTAAAGACACCACCGTCCCAGTCACCAGAGTCGCAGTCCCGACGCATGCTCGCCCTGCAAGGCTGTATACAAAGTGCAGCCACACCCAACACTACTGCTGCCACACAGCGGGTTCTACACAAACTGGGAATTTCTCTAATCAGTGAAAATAAGGCAGGGTGCTGTGGCGCGGTAAACTACCACCTCAACGCCCACAACGACGGGCTCAATGATATGCGTAAAAATATCGACGCATGGTGGCCAATGATAGAGCCAGATTCGGGCCCGGGTGTCGAAGCTATTATCTCCACAGCCTCGGGCTGCGGCAGCATGCTGGTAGATTACGGCCGCCTGCTTGCAGATGACCCGACTTATGCAGCCAAGGCACAGCGCGTGAGTGAACTCAGTAAAGATATCAGCGAAATTTTGTTAGCCGAAGATCTACAGTCACTTACTCCGCATACCTCAATCGGCAAGGTTGCGGTACACACGCCCTGTTCTTTGCAGCACGCTCTGCAGCTACCTGATGCGGTAACCAGCATCCTCTCTAAAGCCGGCTTTGACCTGGCGGACACCACCGAATCGCATTTATGCTGCGGCTCTGCTGGCACTTACTCTATTTTGCAATCAGACATCAGCGAGCGACTGCTGGACAAAAAGCTGGTCGCGCTAAATATCGACCAACCCGCCCTCATTGCAACTGCCAATATTGGCTGCCAACTGCAAATGGGCACAAAGTCAAAAATTCCAGTGCGCCATTGGATTGAGCTTTTGGATGAGTCAGCCTCTTAGTGCTATATTGGCAACCCTTTTGTCCCCAACCACGGAATTGAACATGTATAAAAGCTGCATCGCCCTGCTACTTGGGCTAACCCTGACCTGCTCTGCGGTTTTCGCACAAACCCAGGTGGCGCTTACAGCCAGCACCAGTCCGCCCTATTCCGATCTCAAGTTGCCCGAGCAGGGGCTAGCCATGGAAATTGTCAGCCACGTGCTAAAACAGGGCGGCTATTCCCCCGAGATAAGTTTCAAAGTGTGGTCCAGAGCGATGGAAGGCGTAGATGTAGGCCTGTACGATGCGCTGGCCGCCGCGTGGTATTCAGATGAACGCGCGAAGCATTACATTTTTAGCGAGCCCTATCTTAATTCCAAACTTATCCTGTTAAAACTTCGGTCTGACCCAAGCAGGTATCTCGACAAGTCGTATCTACGTGGAAAACGCCTGGGCACCCAGGAAGGCTTTGCTTACGGTATTAATTTTGACGAGATACCCGGGCTACAAGTGGTTCCAGAAAACCATGCCATACAAAACCTGTTGAGCTTACTCAGCGGAAAAGTGGATGTCGTCATCGGCGATCAGCGCACATTGGCAATGCAGTTAAACGAATACCTGCACAACGATATGCACAAATTTGAAGTCGTTCATGCAAAGCTACCAAATCGTGAAAGACACCTCGCCGCCAGTCGGGAAATCGGCCAAAGCGAAAAGCTGGTCGCCGACTTCAATCGTGCTCTGAGCGCAACTCGCAAAGACGGCAGCCTGCAGGCCATTATTGCAAAGTGGGACAAGCGCTACCCCATAAACTAATAAAGGCTCCTAGAAATGGCTATATTACGCACATCCGAACAGCGCTTTGAAAATCTTTCCGGTTATGATTTTGAGCCCCACTATCTGGAAATTAACGATCCAGACCTCGGTGCATTACGCATGCATTACCTGGATGAAGGCCCCAGGAACGGTCAAATACTGCTTTGTATGCACGGTGAACCCAGCTGGTGTTACCTCTATCGTAAAATGATCCCCTCTCTGGTTGAGGCCGGGTTTCGAGTACTGGCTCCGGACCTGGTTGGCTTCGGCCGTTCAGACAAGCCCGCCGACACGGATGATTACACATTCGCAAAACACGTGAACTGGATGACAGATTGGGTAACACAACTGGATATACAAGGCGCGACCCTGGTTGCCCAGGACTGGGGTGGCCTGATTGGCCTGCGCCTTGTCGCAGCGATGCCCCAGCGCTTCGAGCGCGTTACCATAGCCAACACCGGTCTTCCCACCGGTGACCAGGGCGCATCAGATGCCTTCATCGCGTGGCGCGACTTCAGTTTGAACGATGAGGCCTTCGATATCGGCATGATTCTGAACAACTTCGGCAGCGGCTCCCTAAGTGAAGATGATCAAAACGCCTATCGCGCACCCTTCCCGGATGACAGCTACAAGGCAGGCGCAAGAAAGTTTCCTTCTCTGGTGCCAAGTTCCACAGATGACCCAGCACGGGACGACAACATCGCGGCCTGGGAAGTGCTAAAAACCTGGGAAAAGCCCTTTCTGTGCTGCTTTTCAGACAACGACCCCATTACCGGTGGCGGCGACAAAGTGTTCCACAAACTGGTGCCGGGCTGTGCAGGCCAACCACACGCCACATTACATGGTGGCCATTTCATTCAACAGGAAGATGGAGAGCGCTGGTCCGCCATCATCATCGACTGGATAAAGTCCGCGTAGATCTGGCTTAATACTTAAAATGAAGATTCCAAAGCGCATTCAGCCCCTATATGACGACGGTCTCGTTGACGAAGTCGTCAACCAACTTATGAGCGGCAAAGAAGCAACGGTGTACGTAGTGCGCTGCGGAGACGAAATCCGCTGCGCCAAAGTGTACAAAGAAGCGGCCAAACGAAGTTTCAAAAAAGCCACACAGTACCGGGAGGGGCGCAAGGTAAAAAACAGCCGCCGCGCCCGGGCCATAGAAAAAGGTTCAAAATTTGGCCGTGGCCAGGAAGAAGAAGCCTGGCAGTCGGCTGAAGTAGACGCCCTATACAGACTCGAGCGTGCCGGTGTGCGCGTGCCCCAGCCTTATGGCTGTTTCGATGGTGTGCTGCTGATGGAACTGGTAACCGACCAGGAGGGTAACGTAGCGCCTCGCCTAGGCGACGTTGCTCTCAGCGAAGAGGAAGCTCTCGAAGACCACGCCACCATGATGGAATATGTTATCCGCATGCTCTGCGCAGGTGTTATTCACGGCGACCTATCTGAATTTAATGTGCTGGTTGACGACTACGGCCCCGTAATCATCGACCTACCACAGGCTGTGGATGCGTCAGCCAACAACAACGCCGAATGGATGTTGGAACGGGACGTCAACAAAATTACCGACTACTACGCACAGTATGCTCCGCAACTACTCGATCTACCTTTTGCCAAAGAAATGTGGGCGCTGTATGAGGAGGGTGAACTACACCCCGAAACCAAGCTAACCGGCATTTTTGAAGAAAGCAGCGAAGAAGCCGACGTAGATGCTGTAATGCTTGAGATAAAAGCAGTGCTGGCAGAAGAGCGAGAGCGCCAGGAGCGTGTTCAGGAAGCTGAAGAAGAAGGTTAAAAAACGTACTATTCCCCTCGACTACTCCCGCGCAAATCTCTATAGTACGCGTCCTTCGAAAACCCCGAATCAGCGCTCAGGAAAATACCGTGATCTCCACTGCAAACATCACCATGCAATTTGGCGCCAAGCCTTTGTTCGAGAACATCTCAGTCAAATTTGGCGATGGCAACCGCTATGGCCTGATTGGCGCAAACGGCTGCGGCAAATCAACCTTTATGAAAATCCTGGAAGGCAGTCTCACGCCTACTGCCGGCAATGTCTCAATCACGCCCAACGAGCGTGTTGGAGTACTAAAGCAGGACCAGTTTGCCTACGATGCATTTAGTGTTGTCGATACGGTAATCATGGGCCACGCCGAGCTGTGGGAAATTAAACAGGAACGTGATCGCATCTACTCTCTGCCAGAAATGTCAGAGGAAGAAGGCCTTAAAGTAGCCGACCTCGAAATTCAATTTGCCGAAATGGATGGCTACAGTGCAGAAAGCCGAGCGGGAGAAATTCTCTCCGGCGCCGGCATTGCACAGGAAATGCACTTTGGCCCGATGAGTGATGTTGCACCGGGTTGGAAATTACGGGTATTGCTCGCTCAGGCCCTGTTCTCTGACCCGGACATTCTGTTGCTGGACGAGCCCACCAACAACCTGGATATCGACACTATTCGGTGGCTTGAAAATATAATCAATGAGCGCAAAAGCACAATGATTATCATCTCCCACGATCGTCACTTCCTCAATGCCGTGTGCACCCACATGGCCGACATTGATTTTGGAGAGCTGCGCGTCTACCCCGGCAACTATGACGATTTTATGATTGCGTCAACGCAAGTGCGAGAGCGCCAGCAATCGATCAATGCGAAGAAGAAGTCGCAGATCGCCGAACTGCAGCAGTTCGTCAGCCGATTCTCTGCCAATGCCTCCAAGGCCAAGCAGGCAACTTCGCGCGCCAAGAAACTCGATAAAATCAAGCTGGAAGACATAAAACCGTCCAGTCGCGTCAGCCCGTACATCCGTTTTGCGCAGGAAAAGAAGCTGCACAGACAAGCTCTGGTTCTAGAGAACCTGAGCCACGGCTTTGAAGATGGATTACTATTCGAAAAAGGCAGTATGATCCTTGAGGCGGGCGCCAGATTAGCGGTCATCGGCGACAACGGGGCTGGTAAAACCACATTCCTGCGCTGCCTGACTAATGAACTCAGCGCAAATGGCGGGACTGTAAAGTGGGCCGAAAATGCCACGCTGGGATACTGCCCCCAGGATGCCACTGAAGATTTTGATTGTGACCTCAATCTGTTCGACTGGATGAGCCAATGGCGCAAACCTCGGCATGATGACCAGATTGTGCGCGCTACACTTGGCCGCCTGTTGTTTTCGTCACACGATTTTGAGAAAAAGGTTAAGGTTTGCTCAGGTGGTGAAAAGAACCGCCTGTTGTTCGGCAAGTTGATGATGATGGATACTAATATTCTTTTGATGGACGAACCTACAAACCACCTCGATATGGAGTCTATTGAGGCGCTAAACCTGGCTTTGGAGCACTACGAGGGCACTTTGATTTTCGTTAGCCACGATCGGGAGTTTGTGTCGTCTTTGGCGACTCGGATTGTGGAGATCAAAGGTCGCGAGTTGCACGATTATCAGGGTACTTATGAGGAGTATCTTGCCAGTCAGGAAGGGAATTTGCAGGCTTCTGCGTAGGTTTCTCGGCTAGAGAATTCTGTTTAGACGGTAGCCGCAACGCCGCATGGATGAGACTTCCCTTGATTCGAACTAACGGTTAGCTGCTTAGCCGCAACGCCCAGTGGGAGGTACTCCCCTCGGTTCATACTGCAGGCCCTTGGGCAGTACCTCCCACTGGGCGTTGCTCGATCATTGTAACTAACGGCAATATGCAGCAATCTTTGCAGCTATAGCATATCTGAGTAGTCTTGCTCTGTTATTCCCCTATTGGAGACCGTCAGCCGCAGGGACGTGGGGGGCGGCCTCCCGCATGCCGAGACTCCATGGATGGATTCACGTCGTGTCTCCAATAGGGGAATAACAGAACGAGGCTACGGCCTATTTCCACTGAGCTCACACAGCTGAAATATTAGCCCGCTGCCCGGCCCTGCAAAAACGGCCCATCAACGCACAATCTACGTCCATCTGGCGCCGCACAGGCCCCGCAAATACCCACGCCACACTTGGTCAGGTAATCGATGGCTGTAAATATCTGTTCTTCTGCGCAAAATTCTCGCTGCACCGCGACCGCCGCGTGCACCATTGGCTCAGGTCCACAGTTAAAGAACACCAGAGTCTTTAGTTCGGCTGCAGACATTTGTTGTAAGCGCTGCCGCAAAAGCTCGGTAACCACACCATGAAACCCGCGGCTGCCATCGTCTGTGGCAATGTGGACATCTGCACACGCCTCGCACTCATCGATGAAATAGAGGCGTTCGGCCGTTCTGGCGCCGGTAAATATCTCCGCACGAGACTCGGGGCTGCCATGATCGCGGGCGACTTGATAGACTGCAGCCAGACCCGTGCCGCCAGCAACCGCGATTACTTTTGATCCTTCCGCCGGGTTCACTGCAATTCCATGCGGGCCCCGTACATAGGCTTGCGCCCCGGGCTCCAGTGCTATCAACTGTTCGGTAAACTGGCCCAGTTTAATGACGACCAGTGAGAACGGATCATCTGTCAGAGCTGAGAAAGGTTTTTCTCCCAAACCTGGAATCCATAAAAAGATAAACTCCCCGGCCTTAATATTGAGCTTTCGGTCAAATGTGAGAATGGATATATCTGCACTCACCTTCTTGTTGCTCACCAGAGTTACGGGACTAAAGCTCATATCGACATCGTATTGCACCAGAGCCTCGGCATTTTGCGCGGGCTGTTGATTTGTGTCTTCGGAGGCAAAGTCTGCAGCTAATACTTTGAAATAGTCTTCCATCTCCTGGGTCGTCATTCCAATTAAGGCAGAGCCTACACCATAGATACTCGCCCCCACATCTCGATAGGCGAAGGCATCTTCTGCGCTGCTAATGCCTCCACAGCCAATAATGGGTACTTCAACGCTGGCGGCGATCTCTCGAACCACTTTGAGGCCTATGGGTAATACGCCCTTGCCGGACATTCCACCGACTTCATTGCTCAGAACAGGATGCCCCCAGGCGCTGGTGAGGCCGGGGCCAACGGTATTGATGGCGCACAAGGCGTCGGCTCCGCCCGCAACAGCCGCCTGGGCAATCTCGCCTATATTGGGTGCATTGGGTGTCAATTTAGGTACTACCGGTACATCTACGGCGGCTTTTACTGCCGCGGTAATTTCGCGCACCAGAACCGGATCCTGCCCCATGGCCATGCCGTAACCACTGGCATGGGGACAGGACAGGTTGAGTTCCAGACCATCGGCGTATGGGGCTAATAAACGCGCCACTTCAACAAATTCTTCTACACTGCCACCAAAAATCGAAATAAGTAGAAAGCGATCCTGGGGAACCTCCAAATTCGAGAACAATTCGGCCGAGGCGTGCGCACCCGGGTTGGTAAGACCTACCGCATTAACATAACAGCCCGGTGCATATTGGCTAAACACCGGCTCGCGGTAACCCGGGCGCGGCTCAAGGCCGATGCTCTTGGTGGTCATCACGCCCACTTCGGGCATTGCACGAAATATATACTCTATGATCGGGATTGCCGTGGCGACTATGCCCGAGGGGATGGTGAACGGGCCTGAAATGGGCTTACCTAAAAAAACTGTGCTGGAAGAGGCTGAGGATTTGAGCGTGTTATTCAAGGCTAAGGGGCTCCATTGCGCTGTATGTTAAGGGGGAATGAAGGCAAAGTTAGGGCGCCGTTGCACTACCCTGCTACCAACTTTATAGGCCATCAATATGACGAGTATTGTACCTGCTAAGACAATATTTTGCTCTTTGAAAACTTCCAGTTATATGAATTTATCTGCTGAGAACTATTTGGTGTTTCACATTCCACTCGCTCTCTGTTCTTATGGAGTTGTAGCTTCGGGGCGTTGTCAGCGCTACTAATGAGGTTACTAGTGTATTGCGTACTTAAATTTGTGGAGAAGTAATCTATGAGAAGACAGAAACGTGACATGAACGACAGAGCATTTGATCGTGGTTATCAGGCCGGAGTTAGCGGCCGCAGTAGTGATTTTTGCCCGCACAACGCCGATGAGCATCGACAAAACTGGCTATCGGGATGGCGCGAAGGGCGCAGTGACCAATGGGACGGATTAACCGGTATCTCTGCTGTTCAGCGTACCCGGATACACTAACCGCCCCAACCATCAGTTAAACACCATAAACTCTTTTTACTAGCCTGGCCTCTAACGAGGTCAGGCTAGTCGTATGTGCTACTTTGGGCGAGATCTAGAAGTTCACGGTTCGCCACAGCAAACATCGCAAAGTCAGGCGCGCTGGTTGCGTGAAGCTCACCCAGCATTTGCTTCCATCTTCCAATGAGCAGCGCTTCTTCCTCCTGCCAGCGGTCCATGCACAAACCCATCTCCCGCTTCTCGCATACATGTCGTAAAGCACCCACAGCCAATTTGCGCTGCTGCCATTCCAGGTCTTCCATGTAGGTATCTCGCGCAAGCGCCTGCCATTCGTTATCTACCTTGGCATCTACAATCAGATTGCTGAACCAGTCCAGCTCCAAAGTCTCGCCCATGCGGAAGTAAAGCTCAGCCACTTCAAGTAGGGGTGCCTCAGCCTCGCTGGCGGCATGGATAATACCCAGCCCGATATACGCTTGCTCAGCGGTGGCCACAGCCTCCGCCAATTTTCGCGGCACACCCGCTATGATGTAATGTTTGGACAGGATCTTGTGTTGCTCAGTGGCTCGAGCACCCACCATAGTGGAAAGTGCTTGTCGCAATTGCTCGATCCCCTGTGAAAACTCGGCAATCACAATGGTAGGCAGCAGGCTATGGCGGCGATTGCGCAACATCCAGCGCACACTTCGCTTAACAAGGCGGATGAGGTTAATCATCATCTCACTCTGAACTTTGCTACTCACCTTGTGGTCTAGTGCCTCTATGTCTTCCCACACTTGTTCAACCGAGAAAACTTCCATTACGGTCACATACGCTCGCGCAACATCTGCCACATCTGCCCCAGTGGCTTTTTGCTGTCGGCTGATAAAAGTAAGACCCACCCGGTTTACAATATCGTTGGCCAACTGGGTTGCCATAATTTCGCGGTGCAGACGGTGCTCCAAAAGCTCTTCGTCAAATTCTTCATTCATGCGCAGCGGAAAGGCAGTTTTAACCCAATTGGCCATAAACGCATCCTTGCCTAAATCGGATTCGATAAGCTCTTCCTTTAATAGCGACTTGCTGTAGGAAACCAGAATAGCCAGTTCCGGACGCGTAAGCGCCTTACCCAGATTATGGCGCTCGGTAAGTGTCTCATCCGATGGTATAAACTCCAGATCTCTGTCCAGTCGACCGGAAGATTCCAGTGTGGAGATAAATCGGCGGTATTCGCCATGGCGCTCGTCCGCCTGAAATTCGGCCAGACTGATGGCTTGAACCTGACGATAATTATTACGCAAAACCAACTCGGCTATGCTTCCGGTCATTTCTTCAAGCAACTTATTGCGCTGCTTCTCTGTGAGGTCACCTCTAGCCACTACGGCATTGAGAAGGATTTTTATATTGACCTCATGGTCAGAGCAGTCTACACCACCGGCGTTGTCGATAAAGTCGGTGTTGGAACGGCCGCCATTGAGACCGTATTCCACCCGCGCCAGCTGTGTCATTCCCAGATTACCGCCCTCACCAATCACTTTACAGCGTAGCTCGTTGGCATCCAGGCGTAGCGCATCATTCGCTTTATCGCCCACGTCAGTATCGCTTTCAAAACTGGATTTGACGTAAGTGCCTATGCCACCGTGCCACAGCAGATCGACCTGCGCGCGCAGTACATAGGAAATTAATTCGCTGGGGGTGAGGTGTCCTTCCGTAATGCCAAAACTTTCCTTCATTTCGCTGGAGATAGTAATAGACTTGGCTCTGCGATCAAAAATGCCGCCCCCGGCTGAAATTAGTTTATCGTTGTAGTCCATCCAACTTGAGCGAGGCATTTGAAACAGGCGCTCACGTTCCCCAAAACTGATTTCCGGGTCGGGGTTGGGGTCAATAAAAATATGCATATGGTTAAACGCTGCCACCAACTTGATATGCCTGGACAGCAGCATGCCGTTGCCGAAAACATCGCCGGCCATATCACCAATTCCTACAACCGTAAAATCAGTTTGCTGGATATCAACATTGAACTCGCGGAATAGGCGCTGTACAGAAACCCATGCTCCCCTGGCTGTGATGGCCATTTTCTTATGGTCGTAGCCAACGCTGCCACCCGAGGCGAAGGCGTCGCCCAGCCAAAAGTCATATTCTGCTGAGATGGAATTGGCAATATCAGAAAAGCTGGCTGTACCTTTATCTGCCGCTACCACCAGATAAGGATCTTCCTCGTCTTTCGCCACGACCTGGGGCGGGCGAACAATACCTGTATCCGTACGGTTGTCGGTAATATCCAACAAACCACGGATAAAGATTTTGTAACACTCTATGCCTTCCTGCTGTACCTCATCTCGCGACATTTCGGGCGTAATTCTTCGCGGCAGAAAGCCGCCTTTTGCACCAACTGGAACAATAACAGCATTTTTTACTTGCTGCGCTTTCACCAACCCCAACACCTCGGTGCGAAAGTCTTCGGCTCTGTCAGACCAACGCAAACCACCACGAGCAACTTTGCCACCGCGTAGGTGTACACCTTCGACCCGGGGAGAGTAAACAAAGATCTCAAACAGTGGCACTGGCTTGGGCATATCAGGGATATCAGACGGCCTGAGCTTAAAGGAGAAGTAGGATTTGAGCTGGCCGGGCACGCCTTCCTGGAAGAAGTTGGTACGCAGCGTGGCCTTAATAAGCATGACAAACTGGCGAATAATACGATCTTCACCTAAGTTTTGCACTCGATCCAATGACTCGAGAATACGCTCTTCTACGGCCTCCTCGCGCTGTGCTCGCCACTCATCATCGCCGTCAAATACTGGAGAAAAACGCGTGAGAAACAGCTCGACAATATCTGCCGATATATGTAGATGATTCGCCATGGTCTCGGCGATGTAGTCAATACTGTAGGGAAACTGCACCTGACGTAAATATCGCGAATAAGCACGCAGTAGTGCAATTTCACGCCAGCTCAGCCGAGTTCCTATCAACAGGCGGTTGAAGGAATCACTCTCTGCTTCACCAATCCATATCCGGGAAAAGGCATCCGAAAACTCATCTCGAACCGTCTCCAGGTCGATATCGTGAGAGAGCGCATAGATCAGGCTAAACTCCTGAATCCAATAGCGCTCGCCATCTGCTGCACGCACCCCATAAGGGCGCTCTGTAACGACCCGTAGGCCCAGATTTTCGAGGATAGGCAGGACATCAGACAGGGGCAGCGATTCGCCTTTATGGTACAGGCGCAAGCGCAACATACTGTCGCCCTCTTCCAGCATTCTGTACAAATTCATGTCCAGCTCTTTGCCGTGCTCCAAGCGGTGAATGCTTTTAATGTCGAGCACTGCGACACGAGGGTCAAAATCATCCCTATAACCCGGGGGAAATGCCTTGCCTAGGTTGGTGGTATATTTTTCACCCTGCTCTTCGCCAAATTCTTCAATTAGCCTTATGCGTAAGCGATCTTCCCAGGAAAGTGTGGCCTGCACTATCTGCTCCTCTAGTTCTTCGTGTTTATAATCTACATCGACGCTGGGGTCGACGCGCAACACGAAATGACAGCGAACCAGAATGGACTCGCTAAAGTGTGTGGTAAATTCCGATTCTCTTGCGCCCAAAGCCGTGCTGAGAATACTCTGAATTTCCAGCCTCAACTCTGTGGTGTACGCATCACGTGGGACGTAAACAATACAATTGACAAATTTACCATGCACGTCTTTGCGCACAAACAAACGTGTTTGACGTCTTTCCTGAATCTGGTTTACCGCGGTTACCGTGTTGAACAGATCTACTACGCTTGACTGAAACAGCTCGTCGCGCGGAAATAGCTCAAGCACCCTGCCCAACTCGCGTCCTTCATGCTCAGCTTTGTCCAGAGCCGAAAGGTCTATGACCTGTTTAACTTTGCGCCGTAGGATAGGAATGGTTTTGGGGCTCTGGGTATAGACCGAGGATGTATACAAACCAAGGAACCGGTGCTGCCCGATAACATGACCGTCTGTGTTATAGGCTTTCACTTCGAAGTAATCGGGGTAGGCAAGTCGGTGAACCCTGGAACGATTCCCCGATTTTGAGAAACTCAGCTGCTTTTGCAACAAGTCTTCCGGTGAACAAAGTTTTAGATCAGCCGTGAGGTCTTCAACTCCGGCAGTACTACGGGCGCGAAGCAATCCCAGACTATGCTGTTTATCAACGCTAACCGTCGAATTTTGACCGCTCCAGTCTACGCTAAGATACTCGTATCCCAGAAACACAATGCGATTACGCTGCACCCACTGCAAGTACTTGGCGGCTTCACTTCTTAAGCTCTTTTGGGTGCAGTCACAGGAGCTCACGGTCTCGATAGAGTCGTCCACCCGTGCCAGAATCTCGCTAAAATCATCTACGACCAAAGCCACCTCATTGAGAATATCCGTGAGCGTGAGGCGTAAATCCTCCAGTTGTTCTTTATCTGAGTAGCGCGCTATTTCAAAGAACAGGAGACTCTCTTTTGAAAGCTGTGCGTTTTGCTCCTTTTCTGATGGATGGATGGAGATAAGCTCTCCATCATCAGCTCTTTGAGAAGCCAGATTGCAACTGGAAATACAGTGGATACGGATATTTCGCCGATTAAGCTCACTGCGTACCGAGGCTGTACAGAAAGGCATGTCGCGGCATAAAATTGCAAGCACTGTGTACTTACTCTCCCAGCCATGCGATTTAATATCGGGATTAAAAATTCGCACCCTGGGGGTACGCTCCGGCCAGATATTCATAAACCTGAGCAGACCGTAAAGCAGGCCATAAACGTTTTCTACAGATCGTCCACGCAGATCTTCGGCAGGAAATCGGCTAAAAAATACACTAGCCAGTTCATGCAGTGCGTCTCCGTGGCCCGCGCCACTTTGCGCATCGATTCGCTCTGCCAATCCCGCCAGCAATTTTTCTTTTGTTGTATCCCAGGCCATGGCACCATCCACAAACTGTATTTTGAGTCACAGTCTAGTCTATTCTTGGGTTTCTGCGGAACTTTTCAGCCTGTGAAAAGTCACAAAAGCGGATTGGATAGTTTCGCCGCATCGGCTAAAATGCGCGCCTGAATTTACCGTCTCTGTTGAATTCATAACTAACACCCTCAGACCCCGGGAGTAAACGTGGCAAGCGCTGACATAAGAGCTCTGGAAACATGGCTCAGTGAACAAATTATTGGCCAGGAACACCTGGTACAACGACTCATAATTGCCCTGCTGGCCGATGGTCACTTGCTGGTTGAAGGAGCGCCAGGCCTTGCAAAAACGCGAGCCATCAAGTCTCTGGCTGATGGCATAGAAGGCAGCTTCCACCGGGTACAATTTACCCCAGACCTGCTCCCCGGCGATGTCACCGGCACGGAGATCTACCGACCACAGGAGGCTTCGTTTCACTTCCAGAAGGGGCCTATCTTCCACAATCTGGTACTTGCAGACGAGGTAAACCGCGCACCGGCCAAAGTACAGTCGGCCTTGCTGGAGGCAATGGCTGAACGCCAGGTCAGTGTAGGCAGTAAAACCTACTCACTACCGGAACTATTTCTGGTGATGGCCACGCAAAACCCCATTGAGCAGGAGGGCACATACCCGCTTCCAGAGGCTCAGCTGGACCGCTTTTTGATGCACGTGAACGTAGGCTACCCGGACGCGCAGGCCGAAGCCAGAATTCTCAAACTGACCCGCGACGAGGCGGCACATAAGAACGCAACGGCTCCCACCTGCCTGCCCCAGGAAACTGTATTCGCGGCGCGCAGGGAGTCTCTTGCACTACATATGTCCGAGGCTGTCGAGCAATACATGGTGCAATTGGTAATTGCCACACGCGACCCCACTCCTTATTCGGAACAACTAGCCAACTGGATTGAGTTTGGCGGCAGCCCGCGGGCCACCATTGCACTGGACCGCTGTTCAAGAGCACACGCCTGGCTAAAGGGGCAAGACTTTGTCGGCCCCGATGACGTTCAGGCTATCGCCGCTGACGTGCTGCGTCATCGCCTTATTCTCAGCTTCGAGGCCGAGGCCAATGGCATTACACCAGATCAAGTGATAAGCGAGTTGCTGGCACTGGTACCTGTAGGATAGCTGCAGTGGATTTCACCACACCCGCACAGGGCGCCTACACATCACTAACCGATCTTATCGCCCTGAGATTTGCGGCCAAGCAGTTGTGTCTGAGCCGAAAAAAACGCGCTTTAAGCACACTCGCCGGCCCTAACAAATCAAATTTTCGCGGACGCGGGATCGACTTCGAGGAAGTCCGTCGTTACCAACCCGGAGACGACATACGCACCATCGACTGGCGAGTCACAGCAAGAAGTGGCAACGCTCATACCAAGCTTTTCCAGGAGGAACGTGAGCGCCCTGTTCTACTGGTTGTTGATCAACGTCACGGTATGTTTTTTGGTTCCAGAACCTGCT
Organism: Halieaceae bacterium; assembly: GCA_016744355.1. Taxonomy (GTDB): domain Bacteria; phylum Pseudomonadota; class Gammaproteobacteria; order Pseudomonadales; family Halieaceae; genus JBALVT01. Next base: position 7,329 of record JADGEN010000033.1, on the reverse strand, counting down.
TCAAATCGGTGTTAGCGGCTAATATCGCCAGTCTATTAGCGTGGAGTGCGTTAGATAACGGCGACCGTATAGGCGGGCTTGTATTCAACGGACAGGAACACATAGAGATTCGCCCCAGGCGCAGTCGTAAAACCGCACTTGCGCTTCTCTCTCACATCAACAGTTACAACAACGCATTGCCCCTCGCGCAGCCTACGCTCAATGGCAGTTTTTCCAGCATGATGCACAATTTGCGCCGCATCGCAAAACCGGGAAGTGCTATTTTTATAGTCAGCGATTTCCAGGGCGCAGAAGATGAACGAGCCAAAGAACATTTGTTCCAACTTGCCCAGCACACTGAAATAACTGCTCTTGCCTGCACCGACCCACTGGAACTGGAACTACCCCGCTCTGGCTTTTATGCCGTCACCGATGGTGAGCACCGCAGCGAACTCCAAACGGCCAGCAAGGCTCTCAGGACACAGTACCACCAACGTTTCGTGCAGCGCCGAGAGAACTTATCGAACAATTTGCAGCGCTTGGGAATCCCATTGCTTCCAACTTCAACCAGCAATGCTCCGTTTGCTCTATTGCAACAATACTATGGGAATTCAAGACGGTGAATCCGCAAGATCCATTGGCGGCTCTCAATCCTCTGCGCGACCCAGCGTTAATAGGCTGGTGGCCTCTGGCACCCGGATGGTGGGCACTTATCGTATTGCTTATCACAGCTATTATCGTGCTGGGCTATATCCTACGTAAACGTTATAAACGCAATGCCTACCGACGTCTGGCGCTTCTACAGTTAAAAGAGATAAACACTGCGCTTGAGGCTGGCGAGCCGGACAACGATCCTATACACACCGCAGTCACAGCCACCAATGCCCTTCTAAAAGCGGTGGCATTGCGAGTATTCCCACGACACGATATTGCGGCCCTATCGGGGAGAGCATGGTTAGACTTCCTCAATGGTACAGCCGGAACTAAAACCGGTGCTGCTACTTTCCCCGCAGAATTTGCCAATGCGGCCTATCAAAGGGAAAACGTCGATCTGGATATGCAGCAGATTTCAGCTGCCGCCCGGCACTGGATCAAAGCACACAGGGCTTCCACATGATTGAGTGGATATGGCCATGGATTGTATTGCTCCTGCCTCTGCCTGCTTTGGTACGCAAGCTATCACCCGCCGCCTCCAGTTCTGAGCCCGCTTTGCGCGCACCCTTCTATGACGATTGGCGAGAGCTCAGCGAATCTCAGGGCGGCACCACAATACGCCAGGGTTTACTCCCCGGCGCCACTTTGTGGTTAGTCTGGGGGCTACTTCTAGTGGCCGCAGCAAGACCCATCTGGATTGGCGAAGCCATTGAACTTCCCAACAATGGCCGTGACCTTATGTTGGCAGTCGATATTTCCGGCAGCATGCGCATAGAAGACATGCAGGTGGGACAACACATAATCCCTAGAGTAGAAGCAGTGCGGCAATTAGGTGGCAGCTTTATTGAGCGACGCCTGGGTGACCGCCTTGGCCTGATTCTGTTTGGCAGCAAAGCCTATGTACAATCGCCCCTGAGCTTTGACACCGCTACGGTAAAAGGTTTTCTGACCGAAGCGCAAATAGGTTTCGCCGGTCAGGAAACCGCAATAGGCGATGCTATAGGGCTGGCGGTGAAACGGCTTAGGGAGCGCCCCGCCGAGAGCCGGGTGCTAATTCTTCTCACCGACGGACAGGACACAGCAAGCAATGTAAAACCAATTGATGCCGCCAGACTCGCCGCCAAGCTCAACATCAAAATCTATACGATCGGCATCGGCGCCGATGAGATGACCGTACCTGGAATGTTTGGAAGCAGCTTTGGCAGCCGCAAGGTAAACCCCTCGGCCGACCTGGACGAAGAAGGCTTGCAGAAAATTGCAAGCCTGACTGGGGGGCAGTATTTCCGGGCACGCAATCCTCAGGAACTGGCTAATATATATGGCTTGCTCGATACATTGGAGCCAGTAGAACAAGACGCGGAAATGTACCGCCCGCGGCAATCACTAAGCTATCTGCCGCTATTACTCGCGCTGGGGCTCAGCTTCTTACTGGCTGTGCGCCAGTGCTGGATAAGCCGATGACGGCGCTCCTATCCGACTTTCACCTGATGCGGCCCGAGTGGCTGTGGACGCTCGCTCCGGCAGCACTGCTAGCCATTCTGTTGCTCTATTTCCGCGCCAAAGGCGGTAGTTGGAATGATATTATCTCACCAGAATTACTGCCATTCCTCGTGGGGAAACAAGAGGCGAGTCGCGGACCAAGTCTGCTGCCTGTTATCTTTCTTGCGTGGATACTAGCCGCATTTGCCGCTGCGGGCCCGGCCTGGGAAAAGCTTCCACAGCCCATCCACCAAAAGCAGGATGCCCTCATACTGGTACTGGATTTAAGTTATTCCATGATGGCACAAGACCTCTCTCCCTCCCGGTTAATTCGGGCCCGTCAGAAATTACTGGATTTGCTGAAGCATAGAGGGGAAGGCCAAACAGGGCTAATTGCGTACGCTGGTGATTCACATATTGTTACGCCGCTTACAGATGACAACCCAACTATCACTAATCTGGTACCCGCGCTCCACCCGGGCATGATGCCAGTCCCCGGTAGCACCCCGGCAGCCGCTATTGAACAAGCCATCAAGCTATTGCACTCAGGGGGAATCAGTAACGGGAAAATTCTTCTTATTACCGATGGCGTAGACGACAAATCTGCCAAGACCATTACTGACACACTTCAAGGCTCGGGAATCGATTTTGCAATTATGGGCATAGGTAGCCGTTCGGGTGCGCCCATCCCCCTGCCCCAGGGTGGTTTTGTCAAGGATGCTGACGGCACTATCGTAACCCCAAGCCTGGACGAGTCGGCTTTGCGAAACCTGGCGGCGGATAATAATGGCAACTATGCGCGTATGACATTGGATGACAGTGACCTACAGCGTCTGCTTCAAACTACTCTGCCCGATGCGAGTCAACAAACTCTCGCCCTGGACCGCACCGCCGATGCCTGGGAAGACATGGGTTATGCTCTGGTTCTTCTGCTGCTGCCCGTTGTACTTGCCCTGTTCAGGCGAGGCTGGGTGATGTGTCTGATACCGGTAATCTTTATGACTAGTCCGCAGGACGCCAGTGCGCAAACTTGGGACGACCTCTGGCTCACACCCGACCAACAGGGCCAAAAAGCGCTACAAAGTAATAACAACGAGGCCGCAACCTCACTGTTTGAAAACACCGACTGGGCGGCAACTGCAGCTTACCGCAATGAGGATTTTGAACGCGCCACAGAACAGTTTTCCAAAACCGACTCTGCCGACAGCTGGTACAACCGGGGCAATGCCCTGGCCAAGGCCGGCAAGCTTGACGACGCCATTAAAGCGTATGAAAAATCACTGGAGCTGCAGCCGGAACAGGTAGATGCGACGGAGAACCTGGAGCTGCTGAAGAAACTGAAAGACCAGCAGGAACAACAGGAAGACCAGGAAAACCAGGAAGACGAACAAGATAAAGATCAGGATCAGCAAGAAAACGAGGACCAGCAAGATCAATCTGGAGAGCCACAGGACTCTGATGATCAATCAGACCCGGGTGACCAGCAACAAGACTCTCAGGACCAACAGGACAACGAAGACCAAACCGAAGATCCGCCCGAACCCAAAGAAGAACCGCAAGAAGACGAGGGTGAAGAGGAGCAGTCTCCCGAGGACGAGCAGGATCAGCAGAGCGAGCAAGAACAAGAAGCTGAGCGAGCTCAGGCAGAAGAGGCATCCGAGGAAGATAAAGAGCAGGATCAGGCAATGGAGCAATGGCTTCGCCGTGTCCCGGACGATCCTTCCGGGTTGCTGCGAGAAAAATTCAAGTACGAAAGTCGCCAGCGCGAGCAGCAGGGTAACAGGAAAAATGATGAAACTTACTGGTAAACCAATGTATCAGCTGTTTCTGGTGATGCTGCTACTTTTAACCAACCCCGCCAATTCAGCACTCACCGCCAGTGTTGACCGCGACCGGGTACAGATGGGTGACACCCTCATTCTCACCGTGACCGCCACAGCAAATGAACGCATCGGTAACCTCAATCCGCGCCCACTGCTTAACGATTTTGAAATACTCCAAAGCTCTTCGTCCAACAGCACAAGCATCATCAATGGGCAACGTACCAGCGAACGTACAGTCACACTTGAAATTACACCACGCCGAACGGGCACAGTAAAAATTCCCCCACTCTCTACAGGTGACGCCAAAACCAACTTCCTGATTGTAGCGGTAAGCCCTCAGTCTAACCAAAACCCCGTGGACCAGACTGTCAGTTTCGAAGCCGAACTAGACCAAAGCAGCGTATATGTACAAGGTCAGGTGATTTTAACCCTGCGTATTATGCAATCAATCAACCTGGAGTCCCGCAGCGTTACCGACCTGCAACTGGATAATGCGTTTCTCAAACAGCTGGAACAACAAAGCTTTCAGCGCGAAATAAAAGGTCGCCCCTGGTTGATCCACGAAATTCGTTACGCCATTTTCCCTGAGGAAAGTGGCACACTCGAAATTCCCGCCCAGACATTTACCGCCCGCGAGAGCAGTGGCAGACGTAGTAGTTTTGGTTTTGGAAATTCTGGCCGACAAGTTACACGTTCGACTAAGGTACTATCACTCAAGGTACTACCGCGCCCCGCCTCCTTTGCTGGAACAACCTGGTTGCCGGCGCGCAATTTGGAAATACAAGAGATCTGGTCTACTCCACCCGACCAGCTCCACACGGGTGAGTCTGCTACTCGCACTATAAAAATTACGGGTGAGGGCCTGCAGGGCGCACAGCTGCCCCCTATCTTATTTCCTGCGACGGAAGGTCTGAAATACTATCCCGATCAGCCCGTGATCGAAGATGGGGAGTCCAGTGCTGGATTAACCGGCTCGCGAACCGATAGTGCAGCCCTCATTCCTACGCGTGAGGGTAGCTGGAAGATTCCTGAGGTACGTATTCCCTGGTGGGATACCAACAGCGGCCAGGTGCGCTATGCGGTGCTCCCGGAGCAGGAAATTGTAGTGACTAAAGGCGCTGATATCCAGCTGGACCGATCACCTATCGAATTTGTTGGCTCGAAAGACCCGGCCGCCGCTGCGCCAGTGAATACTGTGGTACAACCGACCGCAAACACCAGCGTTTGGAAGCTGGCAAGTCTGGCTCTCGCTTTGGGTTGGCTGTGCACTTTGATCTACCTCTTTTACTCGCGCAAGCGGCCGACGCAAGTCAAAGAAAAGCTACCTGAAAACATCTCGGAGAAACTGGCTTTTAAACAATTGGTCGCGGCCTGCACTGCTGGCAACGCTGTCTATGCGCGCCGCGAGATTATCAGCTGGTGTGCGGTTTTGTATCCCCAGCGCAAAGTGCACTCTCTGGAAGATGTAGTCGACGCCTTTGGCGATACGGAGTTGAGCAGCATTCTAAGCGACTTGAATAGCCAGCTCTACAGTGGCGAGAAACAGACCTGGGATGCAGCAAAGCAACTTGATAGTGTTAAACGACTGAGAAAATCTCATCAGGCTAGCGCGCGTAGCGTTGAGTCAAAACTGGCACTCTACCCCAACTGATTACGATTTATTTCACGGTAATTGTAATCTTTTCCGACAACACAGGTTTATCGTGAGGGACATGCGCGTAGTTACCAAGCAGCAGTTGCAGTGTGTGCTGCCCCGGCGGCAAGCTCAGCTCTGTCTCGGTTTGGCCTCCGCCGAAATGTTTTATTTTATCGGTAGCGGGAAGTGGCTGGCTCATATTCGGTAAGGTATCGGTATCAATCAGTAGATGATGATGCCCGGTTTTTTCTCGATTGGTGCCGGCAGGCGCAACGCCCATACCGCTTAAACCGAATTTAACCTTGAATGTTTGGGTCACGTTTTGGCCGTCGGTAGGAGCAATGAAGTAAACTTGCGCGCCCTGTGGTGAAGAGGAAGCGAGGTTTTCCCCATGAGCGCCCAGGGATATTGACAGCATAAGCAATGAAAGTAGTTTGATAAGGTTTGACATGTTTAGTCTCTCTCTGTCTATTTTCAGTATTCGCCTATCTTAACCAAAAACACTTACAGACAATAGCGACACATTGATCGTTGCCACATTCTATCTACGTTGATTTCGCGCGGTGTTGCAACCACCATCAATGGTATACTGCCGATATCATACGACGGGAAAAAAATCTTGAAAGAAGAGAAAACCGAGTTATACGTTAACGAAGAATATGTCGTCTCCTCCCCGGGTGAGAGCCAGAGTATTTTACAGGCCCGCTTCCAGGAACTGGGCTATCTGTTCTTCAAAAAAACCATAAGCGATCAAAAATGCAGTGCCATGTTACAAGACTTTATGACTGTGCTTGCGCCACATATCACCTATGACGAAACAGCCAAAGCACCCGCCTATTCAGGCACGCCCTTCTCCGAGACCGACCCCATCTGGGATGAAGTGTATCCAAAAATGCAGTCACTGGAGTCATTTCATCGTTTCTTTCACGAGGAAGACGTACTCGACCTGATGAGAACCGTGAGCGGCACCGAGGTGTTTGTCTACCCCATCAAGATGGCACGTATTTCTACACCCGGAAAACTCGGTTATGAAACGCCTCCCCACCAGGATGCCTACTCTCACCACGCCGGGCCTACCATGGCGGGAATATGGGTAGCCTTACACGATGTAGACCAACAAATGGGCCGGGTAAAAGTTCTGCCGGGATCACACAAAAAAGGCGTCAGAAAAGTTTTCGAAGCAGAGGGTGTTGGTGGCGTGCAATGCGAAATTTTTTCCGAAGAGACGACCTGGCATGTATCGGATTATGAAAGAGGCGATGTGCTCATCTTTCACTCCTGCTGCATTCACAAGGCAGAGCCCAACACAGGAAGTGAACTTGCGAGAATCAGCGTAGACACCCGCTTTTGCGACTACGGTGCCCCAGTGTTCTCAACCAATCTCGAACCTCACCACGGCTGGCGTATAGAAGGGCTGGGTTGGGATAGCATCTACCAGGACTGGCGCAGTACTGACTTGCAACACTACTGGCGCGACTACCCCAAGCTCTTCTAGCTTAACCCAGCGACTTATTCACTACCTCAAACACATCCGGAGACAGCTTGGGGGACGCTGCCAGTCGCTGCAACTCAGTCTGCATGAGTTCGGCACGGCCCGCAAAGTTTTGCCACTTGGTGAGTGGTCCCAATAGGCGCGATGCTATTTGTGGATTGATCGCATCCAGCTTCAGCACCATGTCGGCCAAAAACTGATAACCCGCGCCATCGATACTGTGGAAATTGACCGGGTTATTGGCCGCGAATACGCCAATCAAAGAG
>JADGEN010000032.1 GCA_016744355.1 Halieaceae bacterium | reverse complement strand
GCCCTGGACCGCCCATCAACTGGTCGCTGAACACTATCGCGATGGCCACGTGTTCCTGACCGGTGATGCCGCGCACTTATTTACGCCTACCGGGGGCTTTGGTATGAATACCGGTGTGGCCGATGCCATCGACATTGCCTGGAAATTACAGGCTATGCTGGAAGGCTGGGGCGGAGATCAGCTGCTGGACAGTTACCACGAAGAACGCCGCCCCATCGGTGTACAAAATACATCGACTTCCGCCGGATATTTTTATGCCCTTAACAACTCTTTCCGTTTTGGCGAGGAGTTGGATGAGGACACCCCCGAAGGGGGTCGCGCGCGCCAGACTCTGATTGACGAGTTGGATGGACAGGTCGGCCTGATTGACTCTTCCGGTCTGCTATTGGGCTACCGCTATGAAGACTCCAGTATTTGTGTGCAGGACGGTACCGACCCCGTCCCCTTTGATCCGCAGCATTACTGGCCTACCACCCGTCCGGGTCATCGGCTGCCCCACCTGTGGGTGGAGGAGGGCGTGTCTATTCTGGATCGACTGGGACGTGACTTCACCTTGATCCGAACGGACCCAACTATAGATGTAGAGGCTTTGGTCGTGGCGGCGAGGGCGGCGGGATTACCCCTTGAAGTGCTGGATGTTCCAGCAGATATTTTTGCCGAGGCTTATGAGTGCAAGCTGGTACTGGTGCGCCCCGACTTGATGGTGGGCTGGCGAGCGGATCAGCTACCTCAGAATGCAACGGAAATTATTGATACGGTTCGCGGCGCTCTACAGGTCGACTAATATAAGGAGTGTCAGGCTGTGACCAATAGAAATACCCGAAGCCAAGGCGTTGACTGGGGTCCGTTCACCCTGCGGATTCCGTTTTATCATACCCGCCCGGAATGGCCGGAATTTTTCCAGGGGGTGTTGATCACCACCTGCACCTCCATGGCTATTGCGCCTATTTTGGTGGCCTCATTCGGTCTGACCTTTGAAGAAGCCATTACCATGCTGATGATTCAGCTTATATTGGTGTGTAGTAGTCCGATCCTCTTTGGTGTGCCGTTCGCGCCGGGATGGATTACGCCGGCAGTGCCACTGGTGCTGGGTTTTGTTTTGAGCCAGGGGGAAACCTCGCCGGAACGTTTTCAGCTTATGACGGCAACGTCGCTTGATCTGGCTGCCATACTGTTCCTGCTTGGCCTGACCGGTTTAGGCCAGCGTTTGATGGCATGGATGCCGCGCACCCTGAAGGCAGGGATTATCATGGGAGCCGGGCTTGGCGCCTTCAAAATTATTTTCTTTGATGACTTTGAAAAATATTTTGCCACGCCGGTAGCGACTAGCAGTGCTATTTTTGTCTGCCTGCTGTTGATATATTCAGCGCCTTTCAAGCGCCTCACTGAACATTCTGTAATACTCCAGCGCCTTAGCAGTATGGGTTTGTTGCCAGGTTTTCTGATCGCGGCACTTATCGGTCCGCTGTTTGGGGAAATTCAGTTCGATATTCAGTGGGGCATTATGGAGCCGCCGCTACAGAGCCTGTGGGACAAGGTTGCTCCTTTCCGCATCGGCTGGCCCGGCGCGGAAATGTATTTAGCCGGCTTACCAGTGGCCCTGATGACCTATGTTATTTTGTTTGGCGATATCGTCACCGGTACAGAAATCATGCGCAAGGCGAGGGAGGCGCGGCCCGATGACAAGGTGGAGATCAATCATAATCGTATTTATCTTTCGCTGGGGATTCGCAATGCGCTGATGGCGGTCACGGCGCCGTTTTGTGCTTCTCAGGGAATCCTCTGGACCGGGGTGCATGCCATTATTGTCGAGCGCTGGAAGGCCGGGCCGGAGAAAATACAAACTATTTTCAGCGCTATCAACTCCTACTATATTTTCGGCATTCCGTTTCTGATTATGGCGCTGCCGTTGATGACGTTTTTAAAGCCTCTGTTGAGTATTGCCTTTGCCCTGACGCTGATAATGACCGGCTTTGCCTGCGCCAGCGTGGCGATGGCTATTCCGCGCAGCAGTGAAGAACGCGCCGCGGTGTTATTCACCGGTGCGGCGCTTTTATTTCTGTCGCCGTGGGTTGGATTGGCACTAGGCATCGTTGCCGCTGTGACGCTGGTTGATGATAGCAACGGGGACCGGCAGGACTAAAAGCGCCACCTGTCCCTGGCAAATTCCCAATTCACGCCGCCATCGGTAGTTGAAACAAACCGCGACAATACTTTTTCCAGTGGAGCTTGCCGGATCTGGCTTCCTGCCGCCTCGTGGTGAGTATAAGTAGTCGGTATTTCCGTTTCTTCAGGGCCTTATGGAATGACAGGAGTGTGGAAGGCTTGATGATTATTGCTGCTCTGACAATACGCTCGGGATCAGAAATAGCGACCCAAAACCGAGTAGGGCACGATCCTGGGTGGAGAGATTCGGCACTTGTTCTTTGGCCCTGCTGTGAATTATCAATTTGCCAGGGGCATGTTAACGTATCGCTACCTTTCAGAGATGGTCAGTATTGTTGTATAGAATATGGAGCATACGCAACAGCTCGGCAGTTTCGGCAGTCGACAGTCCAGTGCGAAGCTTTTTCTCCCGGCTGATAGACAGTTCTACCATTTCTTTATACAGCGTCTTGCCGTCGAGGGTAAATTGAAGCATTCGTGGCTTGCGACTGGTTGAGCCCTGGTAATCCTCCACATACCCGAGTTCCTCCAGTTTCGCCAATGCACGACTCACCAGTGATTTGTTGATGCTACTCACTTCGCTGATGCGAGCTGCGCTGACGCCACTTTGCAGCGCCAGCATCACCATGCAGCGCCACTCAACGACGCCGAGACCGTATTGTTCACGAAAAAGAGCTGAGGCGTCTCGGGACAGGCGATTCGAGATTACCCAGAGGTGGTAGGTGATGTAATTTTCAAGATTCATCGCCTTAAGGCCATTAATAAGCTTGTACGGAGAGACTGATTTAGACATGACGTATAAAGGTCCAGTGTTTGTTGCAATGTGCTTATGTAGTCAGGATCGCAAAGAGTATAAATTAAACCATGGATGTTTACATGGCAATATAGTTGACATATGATGTTGTCAATGTTGATATGTAAACATAAGTTTAAGTCAAAACGTGGAGTATGCTATGAATTCTGAAACTGTTGATACTACCAGCGGCTGCCCAATCTCATCTCTTTCTGATACGTTCCGGTTGTCCAATGATCAGTTGGAGGGCCTATTTAAACGTGCGCGTACGCAGAGCCCCGTAACTTATCTGCCAGACATAGGCTATTGGGCGGTCACCCGATATGACGATATCAAGTTCATCTTAAGTGATAAGGATGTTTTCTCTTCAGAAATTACCCTGGAGCCACTGACACCATACTCCGACGAAGTGCTTAGCCTGCTGAAAGCGCGTGGCTTTTCACCGCGACCTACCTTGTCGAATAATGAGCGTGAGGACCATACACGGATACGCCGCAGTGCACAGGAGGCATTTAGGCCCAAGAGATTTGCCAGGCTGGAACCGTATATTCGCCAGTTAGTTAACGATGCCGTAGACAGTTTCGAAGCCGACAAACGCGCCGATTTGGTGGATCAGATGGTGTACGAGTTACCCGCATTAGTCCTGTTTAAATTACTGGGGATTCCGGAGGAGGATGTCCGGGAAATCAAGATGTGGGCCGACAGTCGTCTGATGTTGTCCTTCGGTAAGCCCAGTCTTGAAGATCAATTGGTGGCTGCCGGCCACTTGGCGGACTACTGGGATTATTGTGTGAAGTTGGTCCAGCAGCGCATCGAGAGCCCCAGGGATGATCTCCCCAGCGATATGTTGGCTACCAGAGGAGGGGACGACAGTATTCTCACGATAGAGGACATCACCAATGTGGTGTTCGGTCTACTGTTGGCGGGGCATGAAACCACCACCAATATGTCAGGAAACGCAATTCTCACTCTGCTGCAAAACCGGGCGAGTTGGGACGCGATTGTAGATGACCCCAAGCTCATTCCCCATGCCGTGGAGGAGTGCCTGAGATTTCGCTCGTCTGTGGTGGCGTGGCGACGTCTGGCAAAAACCGATGTAGACATTGCGGGGACACGCATTCCAGCGGGAGATCGTGTTCTTTGCTTTTTGCCATCAGGTTGCCGCGATGAGTCATATTTTGATCACCCTGAACAGTTTGATATTCAGCGAGAAAACGCGCGCAAACATATTGCCTTCGGCTTTGGTCGCCATGTGTGCATGGGGGCTCCGCTAGCTCGTTTTGAGCTGGTAGTGATTCTGGAAGAGCTCTCAAAACGACTTCCCGGGTTGCGCCTGATAGTGGAGCAGAGTTTGCAGCCGGTGGAAGCCGTGCAATTTAGGGGCCCGCAGGAGTTGTGGGTGGAATGGGACTAGCCACGGTGACACCTTTCACATCGATTCAGGGCCGAACACTATAGGAGCCTCAGGGTAAATGCGGTCAGTGAATGGAGTAGGGCGGTGGCTTGATAGCTGAGGCTCAATTAGTCAGGTACTGAGAGGTTAAGTTGCCAGTACCCGTGTGACCCCCTGCTTAACTGACATCATTCCCAACCATCGATAGGTCCATGGGATCTCTCTATCTGAATTTCCACCAGCGTGTGGTTTTCATTAAATATCCAAGTCCCATAGATGTGGGTAGTGCATGCCAGTGGTGTCTCATGGTCTTCAACCAATAAAAATGTAGCCGCAAACTTGCCATCAGGGGGGCCGTTTGGGGTAGATGCTGGGTCGCCACGTAACCACTCTCCATCCACCAGGCTAATATTACTCAACAATCCTGGCCCATTCTTTCCAAAACGCGAGATGGCCTGGCCTATCGTTTCGGAGACGTCCAGACCCAGCGGTGTATATGTCAGCAGAATTTCGATTAACTCAGCATCACCTACCTCGTCCGTGCAGTCATCAAAGAGGCCGGTGATAATCTCTATGCTCAAAAGTTCGCCGGAGTCATGATTGAAAAGCGCTCCGAATATTTCAGGTTCTGGCCCAGCAGGAAACAGGGGGATTACACACAACTCATTGACCTGTCTGTAGTGGTAGTCTTCAATATTACTCGAGAGATCAAATTGCCAATCAGAAAATCGCTCACCAGCTGAAATGGCCTCATTGAGGGCGGATATCGATTGGTACTGGCGTTCGGAATCCCAGTCGCAGGGCTTTTCAAATGCGTGAACAGAAATGGACATTGAAAGCAGGAGTGGAGGCAAAAGCAGTGTACGAGGATTTCTAATCAGCATATCTCAAGACTCGGTCAGACATAAATTGAGGGTACGTGGGGCGCATTGAAGCGCCACTATAAGTTAATTTGCCGATACCCAAAATTCTGTCTCAGCAAACCGCCACCAGTAGCGCGGCCAATCAGTATTTCAGGGTTTGCAGTTTTTCTCACCCGCCAACACACAAAGGCCGTAGCCCAGGCTGCCTTTCTCGCGGCAGTTCTTGGTGCCCGACAGCATGCACAAACCGTAACCCAAACTACCATTTTCCTTGCAAAGCAAAACGTCGGCCACTTCGCAAAGGCCGTAGCCCAGCGAGCCATTGGGTTTGCAAAAGGGCTGGCCTGCGGCTTCGCAAAGGCCGTAGCCCACCTTTAGCTTGGGATCGTCGAGGGCGACCAGAGCCGCAATAGTCTCTAGCGATATATTCGGACCTTGCAACTCTTTTAACAGGCCTTCTAAATCATTGCCAAGAGCAACGGGGTTCACTATCAACAGTAAAACGAAGATTATATATTTCAACAGGTTCACTCCAGCGGTTACGTTAATTCAGGTCCATACCAATCACGAGTCCATCAACGTATAGCTTCTTTTAGGCATTGGCAAGTCAAGTGGCAATATCTGATAATTCGGAGATGGATACTTATAAAGGTATCAATGAAATGATCCATCCCCACTGTAAGGCTAATCAGTACCCAGTTCGTCAAACCCTTTGTTAAGACAAACTAGAATGATGCAAGCGACGCGGAGGCGATCGTAGAAGTCGCTAGCAGGCCGTCAATGAGATCTGCAAACGCATACTGAAAGTTCCGGGGATTGGTGAGCTAACCGCCAGGGCCATCGTAGCTGCAGTGCCCACCCCAATGAGTTCAGGAATGGACGTCATACGTCGGCCTGGTTGGGTCTGGTACCGAAGCAATCATCCGCTTGATCACTGCGTCCTTTTGTTCTTTTAAATAGTGCTTCACTGCTCATTCCTGAGCGCCCCCCGAATATTGATGAAAAATTAAACACGACAACTAGCCTGACACGAAGGGTCTCCTGCGCAGTATGGCTCTAGTACAGATTCAATCTGAGCGATCGAGGACCTACTAGCTGAATGTGGTATCACAGTCATCAGGGAAGCGATCCGCCTCTGGTGTATCAGGTTCGGAGCGAGTCAGATTAGCACCACACTCCGGCCCGCTTTATTCAAACACCACAGTGACAGTAATTCTATTCGGCACCTCTGCAGGCATCTGGGATTTCTTCAGATACAGGTTGGTGATGAGGGAGTTCTCTTCATTTGATGCGTATACAAAAGTAACTTTTGTCTCCTTGCTTGGTGCAGCTACTATGGCTATCGAGAAATCAGCTATCTGGTTTACGGGCCACTATTTGCGCAATTGCCTGGTTCCCACCACCGGATTCACTATGGGTGACCCCCTCGAAACTGTGAAGGATATTCCAGTTGGAAAATGTATCCTCCAGTTCGCCTGGGCGGAGCAGAAAGTTTGGGTTGCTGGGGCGGCCGAAGCGTGGCTGATAAGTCGTGAAGGTTTCATAGACTACTAATCCTCCAGGCTGTACGGACGCTTTGAGGGGGTCGAGTACTGGACCGTTTCGACCAGCTTGCGAAATGGCTGGCAGCATAGTTTTGATTAGGTTGGAGGTTTGCACGTCAACGATAGTAACAGAGCGGGTTCCATGGGCAATGGGCGTAGGGTATGTGCCGAATGGGGTAGGGCGGTTACTTGAAACGAGTAGACCGGAAATATCTCGTTCCTGATTTTTAACTTGCCATATATGAACCATCCCCTTTGATGCAAAAGTGTCACGAAAAATAATCCTTCATCCAATTATAAAGCGTTTCTTCGCTTAGTTCAGAAAAAGACATTTGCTCAAACGCGTCCGCAGGATCTTTATCTTTAAATGAAAATTGATAGCGTAATATCTCAGGCTGCTGGTCATGCAAAATAATGATAATACGCTTACCACTTTTTAAGCAGTCGATGGTCATAGCATCTACAGGTATACCACTATTGCGCATTTTTTGACTAACGCCCACAACAGGGTCAATGGTTTTAAAATCTTGCTGGATACGGCTATGAGACGCGGTGGTTAACTCGCAAAGGGCTTCTAGGTGTTTGTGGGTCACGTGGGTTTTCTCTATTGATTAGGGCGGTACTGATAAGTTAACTTATTTTTGCACAGAAAGTGGGAGTTAAAAGCGGGTAAGTCCCAGAAAATTAGCTCAAAGTGGGATCACATGGGTACAGCCAAATTTACTTCGTCTGGGAGACAATCTCAGCCATAGAGATATAGAAGATCTATTGGCTGAGCGTAGGATCACAGTAAGTAGGGAAATGATTCGATTGTGGTGCATCAAGTTCGGAGCTAATCAACGAACAGGCTATACGTAGGAAAGCTCAGCTTAATGGGCTCCTGCCCTATCTCACCTTGCCGCTGCGCTTCAACCCTCAGGTTGGAAAGGTCCACTGTTATTTGGCTGCGCATGCCCGCGAGCTGCTTCCACTTTTCAACAAAATCCTGCCCCGGCTTTTCATCAGTACCTATGCTGGCCATCAGACCACCCAATTCGGTATAGGCCAAATAGATACGTTCTGCCTGTTCCAGCTCAAACTGGTCAATCTCCACGAGAGCCGCTGCCAAGGCCGGGCCAGCGACCGGAACTTTCGCCCTTTTCATGCCCGGAGTATACGAAGAGAAGTAGTCGACAGCATCCTCATCACTGTACAGGGATGAGTCTCTCCAGTGAGGCAAGCTATCGGCATTCAGCACCGCTCTACTTTTTGGCTCCACCACCAACACAGTGGGCGTACCGTAGATGACTGGCTCACCAAAATAGTTAATAACCTCCCGAACATGCGTCAAGTATCCAACGTTAATCAGGTGCACAACATATCGCTGGGCGATCAACGCACGAAGCTCCGGTTGCTGGGTTTTTGTGACGAAGTCTGTACTGTCGTGGCACCAATCCGCGCCCATGACATAAAGCAGCAATTTACCCTCGACCAAGGCTTGTTCACGTGCTGCGTCTACACCCGTAAATATGTCCTCATACGAGTCTACTGCCGGGTATACGAGGTGCTCCGACTCCGCCCCCCAAACACTCATCGAAAGGCAGCAACTGAGCACCACTGCGATGACCAGCTGTGGGGCTGATTTAATTCTGTTTTTCATGTTGTTAGTTTCCATGGGAGCAATTTCCGAAAGATTCTTTTCTGACACACTCGAAACGAATTAAGCCGGTTTGGCGGCGTCGGCTGGATTCTTCTGAGCTCAAAAAGTTAACTGGTCGGTACTTTTGCCCGCGTGGTGTACGAGTTCTAAGCTCTGGTATTGCCAGCCCGATGCATTCTGGTCTTTAATAAGGCTTGATTCAAGCCATAAACTACCGGGTACCCAATGACGTTTTACCTGATCCCCGTACTGCTGATAACCGTCAGCCTGCTGATTCGCGCTGAACTGGCACTGAACAAACAGCAAATTTATATACTCAAGCCTGTTTCCACGCTACTGGTAATCGCCATAGCCGCTCTGGCCATGGGCGAGCCCGGCTCCAGCGACACCTACACACTAGGCGTACTGTTCGGTCTGTTTTTATGTCTTGGGGGAGACATGGCGCTGATGTTCCAGGAGCACAGGAAGTCGTTCCTGCTGGGCTTGGTACTCTTCCTCCTGGGCCACGTGGCCTATGCGCTGACCTTCTACAAGCTGGGAAACAGTTCGGCGCTGGATCTGCCCGTAGCCACCGTGCTGCTGCTCGCCGGTCTCGCGTGCTTCCGGCTTATGGCACCCGGGCTGGGCGCGATGAAACTGCCGGTCATCGCCTACTTCCTCATCATTTCGGTCATGGTCAGTTACGCTGTCTCCTTGACAGCCGGCGCTGTCTTGAGCGATCTCAGGGTCAAACTGGTGGTAGTCGGCGCGCTGCTGTTTTACCTCTCGGATGTGATACTGGCGGCGAACCGCTTCTGGAAACCCTGGAAGTACAATCGTTTAAGTCTGGCATTTTACTATGGTGGACAAATACTGATCGCCGTCGCGGCACACCCCTTCTAGTTGGTCTGTATTCACAGGTATCATCCTGCTCGCAACACACTGTTTATCCATCTTATACTTAAATAGTGGCCTATAGAGTGTTCATTACGACGAATTATATTGTTTGAAGCTATGCTAACCTCGGCAGACATCGCCCGAGAGGATATTAATTCCAAGAAAGGAATCGACCAATGAAACTGTCTAATAATTTTCCAGTAAGACTGCTGATTCTGTTCACGCTGGCTATCGTGTTGCCCGCTTGCTCCAACGGCGGCAGTAGCGGTGCGCCCTATTTCAAAGCGGATTCACTCACGGTCACCAGTTACAACGTGGGCCTGGCATTGAATTTTGTGCCCTTCACCAATGAGCGACTGGTGGTTAACACAGAACTATTATCCAACTATGACAGCGACGTGATATGTTTTCAGGAGGTTTGGTTCGACGAACAGGTCGAGGCTGTCACACAGGCCTTGCCGGCTGCCTATACCGATATTTATAAGGTAGAGCCCGAGCAGATATTTTCCGAATCAGCAGCATGTACTGACGAAGAAATTGGGCCCTTTGCGCAATGCGTCAATACCCAGTGCTCTGGTCTATCAGGCGCCGATCTGGTTTCCTGCGCGCCGACTCAATGCAGCTCGCCGCTGTTTGAGTTGCCCCCTGTTTGCCTGGATGCAGTTATCAGCTCCGTGGGTATTTCGGATGTTACCGTCGATGCAGTCATCGAAGCGGTTACCCAGCCAGCGGGAAAATTCGCTTTTGGTGGCTCTCTGGGACTGATCCTGGCATCGAAATATCCGCTTGAAGCACGTGAGTTTCAGGACCTGATAGAAGATTCCACCAGCAATCGTCGCGGCGCGCTTTACGCTGAAATCAATCTTAATAAGCAAACTCACGTAGTGGGTTGCACTCACCCCACAGCCAATCTGTCAATCGACTATCCGTCAAGCGGTAAACACGGCTCATGGGAAGGTGAAAACCGCTTTATGATGGAACAGATGATTGCCTTTGCTGGCACCAAGGCCGGCGACAACCCGATCCTCTTTGCGGGAGACTTCAATTGCAGTATTACCAATGCCAGTACCGGCGTCGATAACGATTTTGCCGACAATTGTCGGCTATGGCTGAATGCCGGCTATTTGGATCCCGCCGGCGATCAGTTGCCCTGCACGTTTTGCTACGAGGATAACCTGCTGTTACAAATGGAGGGCGCAAGCGGCGGCTTGATGCTCGATCATGTCTTTGTCAAAAACCTGGAATCGACCATCCAATTGGACGCCAGGCGGATTTTCGATGATCCTGTCGCCATAGAGGCGTTGGTTCCACCGTCCGAGTTGCAGCCGGAAGACTCGCCCATATTAACCCACCCCTCCGATCATTTCGGAGTCGAATTGGACATCGTGTACTAAGCTAATAGACCGTTGCCGGTATAGCCCCCGGTGACGGTATCGTACACCTCCGAGAGGAGCTCCCCCTGGGCTAAAAGCGATATAGCGAAATGATTGAATTGAGCGTAAATGGGCAGCAATGCCTCTTCGACGTAGAACCGGACACACCACTTTTGTGGGTGCTGCGCGAAACACTTCTCTTGACCAGAACTAAGTATGGACGTGGTGAAGGAACCTGTGGTTCATGCAATGTCCTTATTGGTAAAAAAGTGGTGCAATCATGCTCCATCGCAGTTGCATTCGTTAACGAGAAAGAAATTACCACGATAGAAGGCTTGGCAAGTGACAAGGGACATCCCGTTGTCAAAGCCTGGCTGGAAGAGGATGTCGCCCAGTGCGGCTACTGGTCAGCGAATCAGGAAGCTGCCATTTTCCGCTTTATGATCAGTCTTATCTGTCTGCCTATACTTAACAGCATCCTCGCCAATGTACAATCTTCAGGCGAATACATGACCCCGATTTCGATGCCCTGGAATATTGTAAGATTATAATTAAACAAACCTACACGCAGACGAGCATCATCATGAAACACAACAATTACCGCATACCCTTTGATGGTTCATTCAAACTAGAAAAGTCTCCAACCGGGCCGGCTAATGATATTCCCTCGGACAAAAAACTAAAGAAACTACTGGCGGAAGCGAACGACAAGCTTTACAAACTTCAACGATGCTTATACGCCCACAACAGACATGCTGTACTGCTGGTATTTCAGGCCATGGATGCTGCTGGTAAGGACAGCACTATTCGACATGTTATGCGTGGTGTCAATCCAGCGGGATGCCAGGTCTTTGCATTCAAACAACCTTCCAAGGAAGAACTCGAACATGATTTCCTCTGGCGTAGCACGACAAGGCTGCCGGAACGCGGTCGAATTGGTATTTTTAATCGCAGCTACTATGAGGAAACTTTGGTAGTTCGCGTGCATCCCGAGTACCTGAGCAGTCAGAATCTGCCCGGCGATGTCGATCTAAAGACGATATGGCATAAGCGATTCCAATCGATTCGCGAGCATGAATCTCACCTTGCCAGTAATGGGACAAAAATAATAAAGTTTTGGTTGAACGTATCCAAAGAAGAACAAAAACAAAGATTTTTACAGCGTATTGATAATCCCGAGAAAAACTGGAAATTTTCTAAAACCGATGTAAAAGAGCGAGGACATTGGAATGAATATATGTCGGCCTACCAGGAGATGCTAAACGAGACTTCAAGAGCCAATGCACCCTGGTTTGCCATTCCCGCTGACAATAAGCCATATGCTCGATTGATGGTTGCTAATACCATAGTCGAAGCGATTGAAAGCCTTGATTGTAAATATCCCGAAGCATTAGAGGAAAATAGGGTTCATTTTGATGGCATGAAACAGCAATTGCTGTTGGAAGACTAGCACCCTACGCAAGGTAATATTCAGTCTCAGTCGCAGCGCCTTGTTCATCTTTGCATAAATGAGAATGATGCTTACCGAGGCGATCGCCAGTGCTATATAGGGCATTATCATGGCCATACTGTGATTTTTGGGTACGATAATCTGCTCAAACTGGATGCCGTGGCGTAAAAGCATAATTGCCATCAACATCATAATAAGCAGCGGTACTCCCGAATTAAATCGTGAAAATTGCTAGATTCGTCGGATGAATACTTACAGGCGTCACCGATTTCCACCTGAATTCTGGCCGGAACTCAATCCTCAATGCTGTTTTTGTCGCCTTGTCGTACTACACTGTCGGCCCCAGCCATAGCCTAGGGCGTGGCGTTTGCAGGAGAAACTATATGCGCAAATTATGTTTACCTTTAATGTCGCTGCTTCTGGTGGCTTGCCAGTCCGCCTACTACGGCGCGGCAGAGCAGATGGGTTACCACAAGCGGGATATTCTTGTGGACCGGGTGGAAGATTCGCGGGACGCTCAGCAGGAAGCGGAGGAGCAGTTTCAGTCTGCTCTGGAACAGCTGTCCGAGCTAACCAATTTTGATGGTGGTGACCTGGAAGACACGTACGATGCCATGGCCGATGAGTATGACGATTCAGTAGAGGCCGCAGACCTGGTACGCGAACGTATACAGGCTGTAGACCATGTCGCCCTGGCGCTGTTCGACGAGTGGCAGGACGAAATTGAGCAATACAGTAGTGCGCGTCTAAAATCCGACAGCCAGGCCAAACTGCGGGAAACACGCCGACGCTATGATGGAATGATCAAGGCTCTGCGCAAGTCTGAGGAAAAAATGGATCCGGTGCTGATAGCCTTGAACGACAATGTGATGTATCTGAAACACAACCTTAATGCTCGCGCGGTGGCGTCTCTGAAAGTGGAGTTCGGAGCTATTGAGGATGATATCCAGTCGCTGATTCTGGAAATGCGCAAGGCCATTGCCAGCTCCGATGACTTTATCCAGAGTATGCAATGATACTGTAAAAAAATAGCTCAACCACGTGCACAGCTATCGAAAGTTAATTTGCTGACCAATGTTTTTCCGCCCCACCCTGAGAAGATTAGCATGGGTCGCTGTGGTAGGATCGTGATATTAATTGGGCAGGGAACATTGGCTATGACAAACGATGAGATGCGGCCTTCAAGAAAGGGTTTCTCAGGTCTTCAAGTATTCCTGTTCATTTTGGTTGCGATGGCTCTCACGGCTGCGTTTAGCTTCTGGATTTTTCGCACCTACATCCAACCCGCTGACTTCAAACCCGTTGAATTGTCGACTAAACAGCAAGTGCAGTTGGATACCAAGTTGCGTCAGTTGGGACTTAATCCACAAGATTTACTGCCCAATGCCAAACGCAAAAATGCATTCGACTC
Source organism: Halieaceae bacterium (assembly GCA_016744355.1). Classification (GTDB taxonomy): domain Bacteria; phylum Pseudomonadota; class Gammaproteobacteria; order Pseudomonadales; family Halieaceae; genus JBALVT01. The sequence continues at coordinate 18,913 of JADGEN010000032.1, read as the reverse complement.
CGACGGCAGGCTGGTTCCTGAAAAGTACAATGAAGATCCAGACAAGCGTGACATTCGCCTAAGTGAAAGAGAACTCAATGCTATGGTGGCGAGCAATCCAGACCTGGCAAAACGATTTGCGATTGACCTGGCCGACAATCTCGCCAGTGCGAAGTTGCTCATTCCTATCGACCCGGATATGCCTGTTATGGGTGGCAAAACGCTGCGGGTCAATGCGGGCCTCGAGCTTGCCTATCGCGATGGTCAGCCTGTAGTGAAGCTGCGAGGTGTTAGCATTATGGGTGTACCCGTACCCAATGCTTGGTTGGGGAATTTAAAGAACACTGATTTGGTGGAACAGTTTGGTGCCGATCCCGGGTTCTGGCAAAGCTTTTCCGCAGGGGTGGATCTTATCGAAATAGAAGACGGCCGACTGCATATCAAACTTAAAGAATAACGAACACTCGGAACCAACACCCGTCTTGATTCGAACTGTCGTCCGTCGTGCAATACCATGAATTTTGCTGATATCCGGATTCGCCAGAGCCGCTTTTCGGGTCTATAGACGATACCAGGCTATCTGTATCTCTTCCCCCAGGTCGGCGTAGTCACCCGCGGCTCGTCCGCTTCTATACTCATTCCATAAGATGGGTTTGTAGCGGGGTGGTGAGGCAAACGGAAGGCATTGTGTTTCATAAGAGGGGTTATAAAAATACGGCGCGCTATACCGCGCTTGGGAGCCACTGGTCAATACTCGATGTTCAGCTGCGGTAAATCTGTCATTCGACCAGACTTGCATCATGTCGCCAAGATTGATGATAAAACTGTCCTTCTCAGGGATTACGGTATGCCAGCTGTCGTCCTTTCTGACCTGCAGACCAGGAACAGCATCGTGAGCCAAAACAGTAAGCGCTCCAGAGTCTGTGTGAGGATGAATGCCAAATTTTTCTAGCGAGACCTCAGTGGAATCAGCCTGTGTATGACCCCGTTCAGGGTAATAATTAAAACGCAAAAAACTACTATGGTTTTTAACAAAAGAGGTGTTGAGTGTCGTTGGGGGCTCTCCTAAAGCAACACATAAAGCTTCAAGCAGGTTGCGACTGAGGTGCTCGACTTCGGCTAACCAACGACTAACAATTTTCTGCAACTCAGGTTGCCCCGGTGGCCACGGCACTGGAAAAGTAGTTTGACTGTTTCGTAGGTTATTTAGATTGCCGTCAATATCAAAGATTTCTTTCGCGTCTTGTTTGTTTTTGGTTAATTCCTTGTCGAAATAGCCCCAAAAATTATCCTGGTTTCGAGACAGCCGATTTTTTTCTTCCGAGGGCAAGGCGAAAAAATTCGCCATGGCAGCGAAAAAATCCCTTCTGAGCGCAGTATCGATACCATGGCCTGTAAGCTGGAAAAAACCCCATTGCTCGCACGCACCTGCCAATTGGGTGATTACCTCTGCATTGTCTAAGCCTTGGCTGATGTCGATGCTAGGTACTTGCAGTATCGTTGATGGCGCTGTAGATGATGTCATGGGTGGGATTTTAACCGGTCCGGGATTTTTTTGAAATATGTCTCAGTTTGGTATCGCCGTATGACTGGCCATAGTTGATAGAATCGGGACATGAGGGTCAGTGCTTTCGCTGAATGGAGTCAGTTAGTTGTCCGAGTATTTTCAAGTTCCTTTGAATTCAGGCTTACGTTTATCCAGAAACGCGTTGACGGCTTCGCCGTGATCATCCATCGAATGACTGACAGCCTGCATACTGGCGCTCATGTCCAGCAGATCTCGCAACTCCATCCGCTGTGCAGCTTTCAGCAAACGCTTGCTCATGCGAACGCCGCGTGGTGGTTTGTCCGCGATCTGGGCAGCGATTTCCTGTGCACGTGGTAGCAACTGGTCGGAGTCAACCAGTTCCATCAGGATATTCAACTGCAGGGCTTCCTCAGCTTTTACCAATCGCCCGGTCAGGGTGAGCTCCGCTGCACGCTGGTAGCCAACGATACGCTGTAGAAACCAGGCTCCACCGTCACCGGGGATAATGCCGAGATTGATAAAGGTTTCGCCCAGCAGTGTCTCGGGACAGCCAATTCGGATATCACACATATTGCACAGATCAAAGCCGGCACCGATGGCTGCGCCGTTTACAGCCGCGATAACAGGAACTTCGATACCGTCCATGGCCATCGGGATACGCTGAATACCCTTGCGGTACTGCTCCTGCATTTCGGCAATGCTGCCGCCAAAGAGTCCCTGTCCATCGCGCATATCCTTGACGTTGCCGCCGGAGGAAAAGCCCTTGCCGTCACCGGTCATTATCAGTACCGAAACTTCGTCACTGTTATTGACCCAATTGGCGGTTTCGACGATGTCATCGATAAGAGCGGTGCCGGTAAGCGCGTTGCGCACGTCATCTCTTTGGAAGGTCAGGGTAGCGACCCTGTTTTCTAATTTCAGCTTGGCGTCGGTCAGTGTTGGCAGGATGCTCATAAGGCGGTCTCCGTTCCGTGATATTGAGGTAGAACCATAGTATGCTGAATCTATCTTACAACGCCCGCCCCGCCAAGTCCCAGCAAGGTATTGTGATCATGATAAAACCGCTCAACTTGTCTGCAATACCGCAGGAAGATGAAGCTATGCGTGCCCCTGTTCGAGAGTTTTTACGCACCACGATGAGGGATATCAGTCCCGATATACGCGCGCGCTCCTGGATGGGTTTTGACGCCAGCTTCAGTCAAAAGCTGGCACAGCAGGGATGGCTAGGGCTGTCTCTTCCTAAAAAATACGGTGGCCAGGAGCAGGGCTATTTTGCACGCTTTGTTATAGTTGAGGAACTGTTAGCGGCAGGCGCACCAGTCGCCGCACACTGGATTGCCGACAGGCAAAGTGGTCCGCTTATTGCGAAATTTGGAAGCGACTCGCAAAAGGAATTTTACCTGCCCAGGATATGCAAAGCGCAAGCTTTTTTCTGCATCGGGATGAGTGAACCCAATGCAGGTTCTGATCTGGCCAGTGTGGGCACCAGGGCCGAGAGAACTGAAGGTGGCTGGAAGTTGAACGGGCAGAAAATCTGGACTACCTACGCGCACAAGGCGCATTACATGATCGCACTGGTGCGAACGTCCGGCACCAACGCGGATCGTCACAAGGGTTTGTCACAAATTATCGTCGACTTGTCTCTGGACGGCATCACCATTCGCCCTATTGAGGATTTGGCCGGCGATGGGCATTTCTCAGAGGTGTTCTTTGACGATGTCATGTTGAGCGAGGACGCACTGATCGGCAGCGAAGGTAGCGGCTGGAAACAGGTGACGGCGGAATTGGGTTTTGAGCGCAGTGGCCCGGAGCGGCTTCTCTCCAGCCTGGTACTGCTGGAGGAGTGGATTAATCACCTGTGCCAGACGTCATGTCAAAGCGAAGCAAGCACTGTGCTTCTTGGGCGATTGATTAGCGAGCTGGCTACCTTGCGAGAAATGTCTATTGCTTTGACCGCTCTTCTTTCCCAGGGCGAGAACCCGGCGGTGGAGGCCGCGCTTGTCAAGGATCTGGGCACCACATTCGAGCAGGAAATACCGACACTGATTGCCGATGCACTCGCACAGAATCCCGACATGTATATAAGCGGGCCGCTGTTGAAAACACTGGCCTATGTTACGCAGGTGGCGCCCACATTTTCCTTGCGCGGCGGCACCCGGGAAATACTACGCGGGATGATCGCCAGAGGGCTGGGGCTCAGATGACGGAATATAAATTGGATTCTTTGCTGGCCGAGTCCCTGGAGAGATTTTTCACCGAGAACTGCAAGCCGGAAGTTGTCCGCTCGATTGAAGCCGGTGGAGACGCGCATGAGTTCTGGCAACAGATTAACGATTCGGGATTTGCCGATGCGGTCATCTCCGAAGAAAACGGCGGTGCGGGGTTGAGCCTGGCTGAAGCCAATACGATATTCAAAGCCTGCGGCCGATACGCAGTGCCTTCCCCATTGGCAAATACCATTGCGGTAAGAGCAGGGCTGTCTGACGCGGGGATAGAAGCACCCGATGGGCCTTTAACCATCGCCAGCGGCCATGCCATAGAGCGTTCAAAGGAAATTTCTGTGATGCAAATCCCCTTCGGTGCGAGCTCCGAATGGGTACTTGCCGAGCTAGACGACACAGACTGTTTGTTACCTCTTGGAGCCGCGCGAATAGAACTCACCGGTATCAACCGCAGCTTGATGTGCAATGCTTACTGGAAGCAGCACCCAGCAGAGGCTATTGCATTGCCAGATCCGGGATTTCGCGGTGTTAAATGGCGCGCGATTGCTGCCGCATTAAACGCGGCACAAATGGTAGGCGCCATGGATAAGCTCATGGAAATAACGCTAGAGTACGCCAATCAGCGCATTCAATTTGGCAAGCCAATCGGTAAATTACAGGTTATTCAGCAACAGCTCAGTGTTATGGCAGAGCAAACGTTCGCAGCGAACATCGCCGCCCAGATCGGCCTTTGCGGTAACATGCCGCAAACGTTGCGTGCGGCTGTAGCAAAAGCGCGGGTATCGGCAGCAGTCGTGTCTGTTGCCTCTATCTGCCACGCCGTACACGGGGCGATCGGTGTTACCGAGGAATATGATCTGCAGCTTTACACCCGCAGGTTGCACGAATGGCGTTCGCAGTATGGCAGTGAGTCCTATTGGAATGGCATTATTGGCGAGGCCATACTGGCCGAGAAGAGTGCTCCGTTACAGTTTATTCAAAAAATCATGGCCGGGTAGCGCAAGGAGAAAATTCTCGGACCAGTACAGCACGATCAGTGCGGTGACATCCCAGCCCAGTGCAAGAAGGGGATTTGGGGGAGGACTTGGCGTCCAATTTATTGCGCTTTTAGAGGGAAAACGCTTTTCACCGTGTAGCAGAGCTTAGATAATCAGGAGAATTTAGCTGAGAGCGTATTTTTACCTGCTAGGCGATTTGGAGTATATTCACTATCGTTTTCTATCTAACCATAACTTCGTTAGTTATTGGGGGCTTGGTCCTAGGCGGCCTCAGTGCATTTACGTGGCGTAGCCGCTCAGCGACTTTCGGTGGTGCACTCTCTCTTTTTCTTGCTGCAGCGACAGTGTGGGTGCTGGCCGCAGCCGCTGAGCATATGGCTCCAACTATTGCAGGCAAGGTGTTGGCCAGTAAGCTGCAATACCTTGGGATCCTGACTCTCCCCGCGGCCTCCGTGTGCATGATATTAGGCTACCTGAGCCTGGAAAAGTGGTGGAGGCCCTTTTTAACGCTAGCTATTCCCGCTGTAGTCATCGGTTTTGGGCTCGTCGTCAGCAATGATATTCACTATTGGGTTTGGTCTGAGATTGAACTCGATTCCAGTGGACTCATACCAATGCTCATACTGAGCCACGGCCCCGCTTTCTGGATGATAAATATTGTTTGTCACGCAGAAATGTTCTTCGCATTTGCGCTCTTTTTTGTATATAGCTTGAAGAACTGGCGAGTTGAGTCGGCGCTTGTTTGTTTTGGTTTTTCAGCACCCTGGATTGCGAACTTGCTCTATGTCTCGGGATTGAGTCCTATCGCCAATCTGGACATGACTCCTTTCGGATTGATTGTGACGGGGGTGTGCTTTGCGATTTCATTTCACAGTGTGGGGAGTATTTTTTCCACCGTCAATCTTGTGCATCGTGACATTATTGAATCTATTGCTGATCTCATTCTGGTGGTTGATGAAAGAAAGGAGATACTTTCGGCCAACCGAAGCGCGCGCGAACTGCTGGCAGAGCACCCACTGCCAGCTCACATTGATGTGCTGCTTGCGCATCATCCGCAACTGCATAACTACCTTCAAGGCGGCTTACAATCAGACGACCAGGATGTTGAAGTTGAGATGGGTGGCATTACAAAGACATTCGATATAAAAGCCGTGCATCCGGAAGATGCCAATCGTGGCAATCGTGGCAATCGAATGACCGTCTATGTCCTACGGGATGCGACCAGTCAGCGCGCTTTTCAGAGCGATCTGAATCGCCATCGGCAACAACTCCGGCAGGTCATCGATATAATCCCTCACCCTATTTACGCCCGTGATGCGCAGGGAGTTTTCCTGCTTGCCAACGATAGCTATTCTCGAGACTACGGTTTCAGCGGCGAAGAAATGTACGGGCGCACAGTGGATGATCTGTATCGAAATCCAAATGAAGCAGATCAGATTAACGCAGATGATCGCCGCGTTATGAAGACCCTACAGTCATCTACAACTGAAGAGCTGTATAAAAACGGTAACGGCGAAAGCAGAATTTACAAAACCACTAAGGTACCGTTCATCTATGACGACAGTGCTCCGGCGGGGATTGTTGCTATGTCAATCGATGTGACCCAGGAGCGCGAACGTGAAAGCCAGCTAAACGTTCTTGCCACCACTGATCCATTGACCAATCTTGCGAACCGCCGTGACTTTCAAAGAGTGCTGGATAAATCGCTTGCCCGGGCGATGAAATCGGGGCATCGTATCGCACTCTTATCGTTGGACCTTGATCATTTCAAAATGGTCAATGATAACTACGGGCATCCGGTAGGAGATGAAGTGCTGCGACAGGTGGCAGAGCGTCTCCGCGACAATCTTCGCTCTGGCGATCATATTGAAGGCCTGCCCGCGGCTTCCCATCAGGTGACGGTTTCGCGTCACGGTGGAGACGAGTTCATGGTCCTTCTGCCCAATGTCGCCGCCTCGATCGATGCGGCCCGCGTCGCTAGGCGACTAATCGTAGCGTTCGAAGATCCTTTTCAGGTCGGGTCGGATCTTTTACAACTCGGGGTAAGTATCGGGATCGCAGTCAGTCCCGATGACGGAAAAACCTCGGAGACTCTGTTGAGACGCTGCGACCAGGCGTTGACCAATGTGAAGCGTGTTCTTCGGGGCAGTTTCGAATTCTACAACGCCGAACTGAGTGCCGTTGAAGAGCGCCGTCATGCGCTAGAACAAGCACTGCGCCGCGCGCTTGATCGCGACGAGTTCACAATGCACTACCAACCGATTTTTGATACTCAAACCTCCGCGTTGTGTGGAGCAGAGGCACTGTTACGATGGGAGAGTGCTGAACTGGGCATTGTGGCCCCGGATGAATTTATTCCAGTCGCCGAAGAGTCGGGTGTTGTGGTTCGTGTCGGCGAGGTGGTTCTGCGATCGGTATGCGAGCAGATTGCGCATTGGCGAATACAAGGCTATTTGGTCCCAACTATCTCGGTTAACTTATCCGCTAGACAGCTGGTTGATCTGGATTTTCGCGAACAGGTTGAGCAGGTTTTTCGAAGCACTGGTGTACAGGGTTCTGACATCGAATTTGAGCTGACAGAAGGCAGTATGCTCGCCGAGAGCAGGCGAGTCGATGAGACGCTTGATTGGCTGCGCGGTATTGGAGCAAGTCTCGCGCTCGACGATTTTGGGACAGGATATTCTTCTCTCAGTCATATCAGGCGCTTCAGTTTCCAAAGACTCAAGATTGATCGCAGTTTTGTGCTGGGTCTGGGTGTCTCCTGTGAGGACGAACAACTCGTGCGCGGTGTTATCGCTTTTGCTCATCAATTGAATATAGCGACTGTGGCCGAGGGGGTCGAAACAGAGCAACAGCTACAGATACTAAAAGATGAAGGATGCAATTCCGCCCAGGGTTATCTTTTGGGGCATCCAGAGTCACCTGATTTGTTCGAGCGATTACTCGAAGTCGGTGAGCAAGTTAGTTAATGATTTTGATTCCTGGCGTGCCGCCGCCGATACTGCCCTGGCGTAATCCCCTCCCAGCGCCGAAACGCGTGCTGCATGGCGCTCTGGTCATTGAAGCCCAGGTAATCCGCCACGTCATTGAGACTCAGGCTTTCATCGTAAATCAACTGCCGCGCCAATTCCCTGCGCACCTCGTCCAGCACTTGCTGGTAGCGCAAGTGTCGTTCCTGCAGGCGCCGCTGCAGGGTGCGGGACGACAGGTCGAGACTGGCAGCAACATCGTCAACCTTGGGCAGGCCGCCAGGTAGTTGTTGCAGCACAGTTTCGCGCACCCTGTTGAGAAAGCGATCTTCCCCGCGCAATTCCATCAGCCTTTGGCGGGCGAGTTCCTCGGTTACACGGTACAGATCCTCCTCACCGTACAGCGCCTGTTGCTGCAGAAACTCCGGTGCCACCTCGATGCGATAAACGTCGCTGTCGAAGCCGACCTCGGCACCAAGCACCCGCGACAGATAAGGCGCATCGCCCGCGTCCGCGTGCATCAGTTTCACTTGTAATTCAGGTAGCTCATAACCGATTTGAGTGCTGGCGAGAGTACAGATATTACCTAGCAGGTGCTCAACCACATGCCGATTCAGTTGTGGCACTCCCTCATGTCGCAACTCCAGGCACATACCGCGACTCGATGGGCGCAGTTCAAAGCACATGAAGTTTAAATGCAATTCGGAATAGTCCATTAGAGCAGTAGCCGCAGTGAGCGCGTCCGGTGCCGAGACCGCCAGGTGTGACACCAGTCCCCAACTGCGCGGCCATGGCCGGGTGCCCATGTTAAGACCAAAGTAACGGTCGCCGGTGAGCGCCTCGCCCGCTTCAAATAGCTTTTCATACAGTGGTAAAGGCAATCGGCCTGCGGGCAGATGCTGTCGCCGCTCAATGCCGGCATGGCTCATCACCTGCTCGGCGCAAAAACCGCATTCGGCCAGATAGGCAAAAATCGCCTGGTTGAAATCACGAGAGACGGAGGGAACAGACATTGGCGTATTACAACACAGGTTGGCGTGAATTCACAATATGGCGGGAATTCACAAGGGTAAACTCTATATTAAATACAACCTGACTTAGGAAACACCATGAGCCGCACCCACGATATTGTCGACCCAGCCATAATGGGCGATGAAAGCAGCATGTACGCCTTGTTTGATCACCTGCGTGACAATGACCCCGTCGCCTACTTTGACCACCTGGATTACGAACCGTTCTGGGTGATCACTCGCCACGAGGATATCAAGTACATAAGCCAGAATAACGAACGCTTTATCAACAACCCACGCACCGTCATCATGCCTCAGGCATTTGAGAAAATGCTGTTGGAACAGTTCGGCACGCGCAACGGACTGGAAACCCTGATACACATGGACAACCCCAAACACCGCAAACTGCGTAATGTTACCCGCGACTGGTTCAAGCCGGGACCGGTTGGCAAGCTTACTCCCATGTGCGAGGAGATCGCCCGCCAGTTCGTTGACAAAATGGAGGCGATGGGTGGCGAGTGTGATTTCGTCAAGGACATCGCTTTGCTCTACCCGCTGCGCATAATCATGTCGATTATGGGCGTTGCCCCTGAGGAAGAGGGAATGATGCTCAAGCTGACGCAGGAGTTATTCGGCAGTCAGGATCCAGACCAGGGGCGCGGTGAGGAGATGGGAGAAGAGATGGCGGTGCTTCTGGATTTTTTCAGCTATTTCAAGGGTGTGGTGGAAGACCGTAAACAGAACCCCACCGACGATCTTGCCACGGTGCTGGCTAATGCCGTTGTCGATGGCGCGCCCATGGAGGAGCTGGATCAGATTAGCTATTTCATCATTACCGCCACTGCCGGGCACGATACCACTTCGGCGACCACCAGCGGCGGTCTCAAAGCCCTGATGGAATTTCCGCAGCAGCTAAAGAAACTGCAGGCCGACCCCAGTCTCTGCCAAAGTGCGGCCAAGGAAATGATCCGCTGGACTGCGCCGGTTCGACATATGATGCGTACTTGTACTGAAGACGTGGAATTCCATGGTCAAAAAATACGCGCGGGGGAAAGCGTGGCACTGTGGTACCCAGCAGCCAGTCGCGATGAGCGGGCCATAGAGAAGCCCAATGAATTTGACGTGGAGCGTGACAATCGAAACCAGTTAGCTTTCGGCTACGGCGGCCATATGTGTCTGGGCCAGCATTTGGCAATTCTCGAGGTGGAGTGCTTTTTCCGCGAGCTGGTATCGCGATTGGATTGGATAGAACTGGCAGCGGAGCCGGAATGGGTACAGGCCAACTTCGTTGGTGGCCTAAAGTCCATGCCGGTGCGCTACGCTTTCAAATAGGCTGGTTGCTTGAAGCTTGAGATTAGATTCCTCTGATCTCAGGAAGCTAATTTTTCGATACACAGAAAAATATTTTCATTTTTGAGGTGGGGTAAATACGCTAGCGCAGCGTCATACCTGATAACTCAATGACTTTTGTTGTGGATCTGAACTATCCAGACTGATCCCGGAGATGCAGGAGACCTTGAGATAATTAAAAACACTTCGGGAAACGACTATGAAAATGCGCAATAACAAGCTCCAAAAATGGGTAACACCCGCTTCAGTGATATTGACAGCGGCGACATTCGCCACACCAACTCTCGCTCAGGCTGTGTCTGAAGCTAGTGGCACCGATCACGCGGTACTCGAGGAAGTTTTTGTCACGGCCCAGCGTCGTACAGAAAATAGCCAGGATGTACCCATGTCGGTAATGGCTCTGAGTATGGAAGCTCTGGAAAAGATGGGCTTTCATACCATGGAAGACATTGCGGACAAAGTGCCCTCTTTGAGCATACAGCCGGACTTCGAGACGGCTTCGGCCCTGAAGGTGTATATACGCGGTGTAGGCCAGGAAAAGCCGGCTAACTTTGAACGAGACAATGGAGTGGGCATCTATCTGGACGATATCTACGTCGGGCACGGTAATGGCCTGGCTTCAGAAATGATGGATGTTGAGCGCATTGAGGTGTTGTCCGGCCCGCAGGGCACGCTTTACGGTCGCAACACTATAGGCGGAGCAGTCAAGTTTATCTCGGAAAAACCCACCGGTGAATTAGGTTTCAAGCAAAAGCTGGACGTCGGCAACTTTGGTTTGTTCCGCTCGGTTTCAACTCTGGACCTGAACGATATAGGCAACGTCAGCAGCCGCTTCACCTTTTTGAAGTCGGAAAAAGATGGTTGGGTGGACAACAAGGGTGAGGCGGGCAACCCCGGTGATCGCGACGCGACCGGCTTTCGGGCGGCACTGCGATGGGCACCCAGTCAGGATTGGCTCATTGACTACGCTTTTGACACGCTGCAACAGGATTCAATCAGCAACTATCAGCAGCATGGATATCCCAAATTTGCGACTTCCCTTGAAAACCTACAGGAGTTTCCTGACCGTGAGGACGATACCTGGCGGCCTATTGATGTCAATGTGAAAGATGATTTTGAATCTAGCAGTCACTCCCTGACAGCTGCCTGGGATATTAACGACGGGATGGTCCTGAAGTCGATTACCGGCTATCGAGAATTTGAGTCTAATTCACTGCACGACGGGGCTGAGTCCTACAATGTTTCGACCTTGGTGGCGAAGGACGCCGATCAGGACCAGATCTCCCAGGAATTCCTCTTGTCAGGTAGCAACAGTGATGCCAGCATTCAATACCATGTTGGCTTGTACTACTTCAAAGAGGAAGTGGTGCAACATGAATCAGAGTTGGAGAGTAACTACGGTATCGCCCTTGCAATCGACACGGCGCTCGGCCTTGGCGAACCCATCGTGGCGCCAGCCTTATCTGACCTGAAGCCATTCAACACCTATGATATCGAGAATGAATCCCAGGCTGTCTATGCCCAGATCACCTGGACACCGGCCATTCTAGACAACAAGCTGACGTTTGACCTAGGCGCGCGCTATACCGAAGATGATCGCTCGCTGAAGTGGAACAAGCCCTCTAATGCCGGCGGCGACTTCGAGGTAGATGATGCTGATAGCGTTTCAAGCAGCAGTACCGACCCGACCTTCACCGTCGATTATGCCTGGACGGATGATATCCATACCTACTTCCGCTATGCACAGGGTTACCGGTCTGGCGGCTTTGATACTGGCTCCGAGCGGCTGCAGGCCTTTGACCCGGAAGAACTCGAGTCATTTGAGATTGGTTTTAAATCCAAACTGCTGGATGACCGCCTGCTGTTAAACGTGGCTATCTTCACCATGGACTATGAGGATATCCAAGTGCAGTTTTTCGACCCGGGCCTGGATGCGGATGAACCACCCGCCAAGGTAACGGTCAACGCTGCTGAGGCCACTACAGAAGGTGCCGAGCTCGAGCTCAAATTCCTCCCGGTACGTGGTTTGATGCTAAGCGCAGCGTTTGCTTATCTGGACTCGGAGACATCGGTAACCAACCCGTTTTCGGGCGTGACTGAAGATCGCTTGCTGTTCAATACGCCTGAGTGGAAGTACAACCTGGCGGCCGAGTATGCCTTTAATCCAAGCAGCATTGGTACCTTTACAGCGATAGTCAGCTATGACTACCGCGATGAAGAGTTGGCTGCGGGTAGTTCTGATGCGGAAGATCTGAAGCCAGACTATGGTCTGCTGGGGGCGCGTTTGTCCCTGACTGAAATTCCGGTACCGGTAGGTAATCTGAACGTGGCACTCTGGGGCAGGAACCTTACCGATGAGGAATACGAGGTGTATCATAACTTCGGATCCGTGATTTATGGTGAGCCACAGAGTTATGGCCTCAGCCTGGTCTACGATTTCTAAGCGTCGACCGCAAAGAGTGAGAGAAGCGGGGCAGGGGGACCTGTCCCGCTTTTTTTTTAGGTTTTTTACTTCTGGATTAAACTATGTCAAACCTTTTGCCAGCGTTAATGAGCCTTATGATGTTCACCATGGGCTTGACCATTGCCAAGGCGGATTTCCTACGTATTCTGGCAATGCCAAAAATTATTGTGGTGGGCCTACTCTGCCAGTTGATTATGCTGCCCATTTTAGGTCTCGTCATCGCTATGGGGTTTTCCATGAGCCCGGAGCTCAGTATGGGCTTTCTGGCGACTTGTGTTTGCCCGGGTGGTGTGTTGTCGAATTACGTGGCCTATAAGGCGAAGGGTAATGTTGCACTGTCCATCAGCTTGACTCTGCTTAGTAGTATTGTGACAGTATTTTCTATTCCGTTGTTGCTAAATTATGCTCAGGATCTGTTGGGTATCAGCAAGACGGTTATTTCCTTGCCACTTTTGGCTACCATGTTCGCCATAGCCAAAATTACCCTGCTACCCATCGCGCTGGGTATGTTTGTAAACTATAAATTCAGTTCGGTAGTCGACAAGCTTAGTCGGGTGCTGAGTTCCTTTTGTTCCCTCATGCTGGTGGTTTATATTCTCTATCTGTGGTTTTTGCAAAAGTCGGCCATTGTGGCTGCTGCGAGTGAGGTGGGCTTGCCTGTGCTGGTATTGGTGGTGTGTGCCGCACTGATAGTCTATTTACTGTGCAAGGCCATGAAAATTGGGGGACAGGACAAAACAACCCTGATAATTGAAACTAGTATTCAGAACAGTGCGCTCGCCTTTACCGTGACCGCGGTACTGATGAATAATCCGGTGTTCGCTATACCGACGGTTTTTTACTCGGTTGCCATGTTTATTCCCGCTCTCATTCTCATTTTTACGGGTCGTCGGCTAGACTATGCGTCCGATGTTACTGAGAGTACACCGTCTTGACTTCAACTCAAGCTACTCCCGGACAGGCACGCTATGCGCTGGCGGTTTTATTGCTCGCCTATATTTTGTCCTTTGTCGATCGCAACGTGATGGCAGTTCTCATCGGGCCTATTCGGGAGCAATTCTCCATCAGCGATTTCCAATACAGCCTGTTGCACGGCTTTGCCTTTTCCATGTTTTACATCGTGCTGGGCTTGCCAATTGCACGCTTGGCCGATCGCCACAATCGCAAGTGGATTATTACTGCCGGCGTTTTTTGTTGGAGCGTGATGACCTGCTGGTGTGGCGCGGCGCGCAGCTTTGCCATGTTGTTTCTGGCACGGGTGGGTGTTGGGGTGGGAGAAGCCGCGCTGTCCCCCTCTGCCTTTTCCCTGCTCAGTGATCTGTTTCCCGCGGACAAACTGGCCCGTGCGATAGCCGTTTATAGTTTGGGCATTACGGTCGGTGGCGGGCTGGCTTACATCGTAGGGGCCGCTGTGTATCAATATTTCGCTGCCGCTGGTGACATTGTTCTGCCACTGTTCGGTATGGTCAGTCCCTGGCAAATGACGTTTGTCGTTGTTGGCGCTCCCGGTTTTCTCATCGTGATCTTGCTGGCTTTTCTGAAAGAGCCCAAGCGTCAGCGGACAGCCGATGTCGTAGTTGTCGATACCAGCCTGGCTCAGGTGTGGCAGCAATTGAAGGATCATCGACAGGCTTATTTCTCACTCATGGCGGCGATGGGGGCTCTGTCGCTGCTGGGTTATGGCACGATGGCCTGGTACCCGGAATTTCTCATTCGCACCTTTGCGATGGAGCGTGGCGACGCTGGTGGCCAGTTCGGGATGATATTTTTGATCGCGGGCAGTCTTGGTGCCCTGGCCGGCGGCTGGAGTGTGCAACCGCTGACAGAGCGAGGTTATAAGGATGCGCCTTTGCGTATTATCCTGGCGGTTGCCTGTCTGTGGCTGGTGCCCGCGTGTCTGGGGCCCATGGCACCCAGTGCGCAGTGGGCTGTTATCGCGGCCTGTCCGATTGTCTTCTTTCTCAACGCGCACTACGGAGTTGCTATCGCCGGCCTGCAGTTTATTACGCCTAATCACATGCGCGCCCAGATATCGGCTCTTATGCTGTTTGTGACTAATTTTTTTGGTCTGGCCCTGGGCCCCACGGCTGTCGCATTATTAACCGATTTTGTGTTCGGTGATGACCAGGCGCTGCGATATTCCCTGTTGGTGTTACCCCTGTTAGTTTGTCCCACAGCGGCCATCCTGCTGGTAATGGGTATGAAACCCTATCGGCGTGCGATGAATGCGGTTTAAACCGTGCGACCAGTGAGTGAAAAACACCCATGAACCCACCTCTCACATCTGCTGAATTGCCAAACTGTGTTAGCCTCGGGGGTATGCAAAAGAAAACCGAATTGGAACGCCTGTACAGCGATCAGCGTAGCTCACTACTGCGTTTTATCAGTCGCAAAATGCGGCATGTGGAGGAGGCAGAAGACGTTGTCCAGGAAACGTTTATTCGTCTGGTTAACGATGACGGCAAAGCTGCAAAAGGCCTGGCGGGTGCGGATTCTCCGGTGGCTTATCTGTATCGGATAGCCAGTAACCTGGCCATAGACCGACTACGGCAGCAAAAAACGCGCTGCGATGAAGGGCATCGGGCTCTACTGGATGAGAATCAGATCGCCGTGCAACCAGAGTTGAGTCAGCAGGCCGCCTCGACACAGAGGCTGCAGCAATTACAGCTGGCGGTGGGTCGTCTACCTTTGAAACGGCGCCAGGTGTTTGTACTGCATAAATTCAGGCAGATGACCTATCGCGAAGTGGCCAAACACCTGGATATCAGTGTGAGTATGGTTGAGAAGCATATGATGAAGGCGCTGGCGCAACTACAAGATACACTGGAGGGCAATTAAAATGGATGTTAATGGCAATAGCAGCGATAGTCGGGCAGAAGCGCGACAGTGGTTGCTAAAGCACAGTGCGGGCGACATCAGCAGCGCCGATAAGATGGCTTTTCGCGTATGGCTCGCATCCAGCGTCGAGAATCAGCGTGCATTCGATGATTTACAGTTGCTGTGGACTGAAATGGATCAGGTGTCAGATCAGGTGCTGGCACAGCACGGCGACGTGCCAGCCAGTAAGCCAACCCGGTTCTGGGCAGTTGCAGCCTCTGTGTTGGTTACAGCCTTGTTTGCAGGCTTGCTGTGGCAGTGGCAGGGCGGGGCGGTTCCGGCTGAAAACCCCTTTCCATCCGCACAGTACAGCAGCCAGTCGGGACAGTTGCAGGCAATATCACTGGCCGATGGCAGCAGTATCGAGTTGGGCGCGCACTCACGCCTGAAAACCCACTACACGAAAAGTCAGCGGCTCGTCACGCTAGAATATGGGGAGGCGTACTTCAAGGTCTCCCCTGACAGCAGTCGACCCTTTGTCGTGTCTACCCGTGGCGGTACCGCGACGGCGGTTGGCACGGCTTTTACGGTGCATGCTGGAATTGAAGATGTCACGATAACCGTTGCTGAGGGTATAGTTTCCGTGTCCGGTCCGGTAGCCGGGACGGATGATCAACACCTTAATGCGGGTGATCAGTTAAGCTACAGCCCGGACGGGAGCTTGAGTGCAGTAGAGGTTATTCCGGAGGACCAACTGTCGAGTTGGCGACAGGGCCGCCGCGTTTTTCGTAAAACCCCTTTGGAGGCACTGGTTTACGACCTAAATCGATACAGCGAGAAGCCCATTATTATCGCGGATCCACGCATACGGGGCGTGCAGGTCACTGGAGTCTTTGATGATTTCGCGAATACGGGCGCAGTCCTTCGGGCAATCGAGCAGAGTTTACCAGCGAAGGTAGAGGAGCGCAGTGGCACTATTCACTTGCTCCATCAATGATCGGGTATGAGATTGTATTGGCAGGCCTTACTACTTGCGACCTTGCTGGCCAGCGCTTTTGCCCGTGCAGACCCGGTCACACATACCTTTACAATTCAGCCGCAAGCTCTCGATAAAGCCCTTTTTGAATTTTCGAGGCAATCTGGTTTACAGATTTTCTTCGCCTCCGATTTGGGAGAAAATATTCAGGCACCGGCCGTCCAGGGCGTGTTCAGTATTGAACTCGCTCTACAAACGCTGTTAGTCAATGCGCAGCTGGACTACCGTTTCAGTGACCCAAAAACTATAGTGTTATTTCGTAAGACTCTCCCCCAAGCGGTAGAAAAACCGGAGTCTCTGTGGGAGGAAGTAATAGTCACAGGCTCTCATATTCGACACGCACGGCAAATGCACAGCCCTTCGCCCATTACTGTTTTGGAGCGCTCTACATTAATGAACCAAGGCAATGTCGAACTGCCCGAAATACTGCAAGATCTGCCCTTCAATTCAGGAGCTGAAGTTCAGGTTCACAATCTCGATCAGCCCTTAACTGCGGGGACCGGTGCGATCAATCTGCGGAACCTGGGGTTGGGCGCAACCATGGTGTTGCTAAATGGTCACCGGCAGACAAATGCTGCTGTCGCCACCACCGAGGGTGAAACCTTTGTTGATCTGAATTCACTTCTGCCTATGGTGATGATAGATCGCATCGAAATACTCAGGGATGGCGCATCGGCAACCTACGGATCGGATGCCGTAGCAGGCGTTATCAATATCATTCCCCGAAACGAGTTCGATGGTTTCTCCGTAGAGGGGAGATATCAGGCAACGGGAGAAAATGACCAGGCAGAGAGTCGGGTCTCTGCCCTCTACGGTCTCGATTTTTCTCAGGGGCGAGCTCATTTTGTTACGGCCCTAAGCTACCTGACGCGTGATAGATTGGCATCGTCTGATCGCGCATTTACTGAAGAAACCGTCATCAGCAGTTTGGGCCAGCCGGGAACCTATCTCGGACAAGCCGGTTTCATCCGTGATCCAGCCTGCGGTAGGAGTGGCGGTGAGATTAGCCCCAGCAGTGAGTTTTGTCAGTTTGATGTCTCCGGCTTTTTTGATCTTGTACCCGAGGAAGAGCGCTGGCAGTGGTACAGTCATCTTGATTTCCAACTCACTGACAGCAGCCAGTTAAGTGCTAGCCTAAGCTGGAACGATGCTGACGTGTGGGTTACCGCCTCGCCGTCATTCCCCTTCGCCACTAGCCTGCCTGAAGTGCCCGTAGATAACCCCGGTAATATTTTTGGCGAAACTGTTCTGTTCTATGGCCGGGTACGCGGCGAAGATTACGGTGCGTCCCGCTCTCGCAGTACCTACCGGCACTCTTTCGCTGCGCTTGACCTGACCACCGATTACGAACTTTTCACTTTGAGCAGCAATGCCACCTACAGCCAGAGCAAAGTACGTTACGGTCGTGCTGATACAGTGCGAGACAGGCTGCAGTCGGCTCTCAATGGTGCAGCAGGTAATTCCGCTGACCAGTATTGGAACCCTCTATACGAGGCGGAAAATGACGAGGCGCTTGAAAATAGCCTGTTTAGTGATTGGGGTATGCGGGGGGAGACTGAGCTCTATACCCTGGACCTGGTGGCGTCGACCGATTGGCATGCGCTGGGAGACTACCGCTATGCCGTTGCTCTGGGCGGGCACTTTCGCCGCGAGACCCTGAGTAACAGCTTTGCCCAAGTGTATAACGACAAACAACTACTGTCGCTGGGTGGTGGGCCAGATTTCAGTTCCCAACGGGATATTGGCGCCGGGTTTGGTGAGTTACATTTTGCTATGAGTGATAATCTGGAACTGCAAGTGGCCGCCCGTTATGAAAATTATGACGGGGATTTCGACGCCCTCTCTCCCAAGGTTGCGTTGCGCTGGCAGGTCGCGCCGCACAGTTCCGTACGCGCTTCCTATAGCAGGGCTTTTCGTGCGCCGTCGCTCTTTCAGGCCAGTGCCAGCCAATCGACTACCCGGCCTATTAGCGACAACCTCATTCCCGGCACCCCGATCTTTACCAATGTTATAACCGAAGGCAGCAGTGGGCTGGACCCGGAGAAGGCCGATGTATTCAATGTGGGTATGACGGTGGAAGCGTTGGCCAAGCTGCAAATGGACATTGACCTGTGGTATTACGACTATCAGGATATTATTGTTAAGGAGTCAGCCCAGGGCATCCTTGAGCGCGCAGACGCTGGCGATATGGATGCAATGGACAAGATCATACGAGATCCACAGACTGGCCACATTGTCCAGATTAATGCGGATTTCATTAACGCAGCGTCTGTAGAGACCGCAGGAATTGACTGGGGGCTGCACTATCAGTGGGATCACAAAGTCGGGCTTTTTACTGCGGGTACCGACTGGACCTGGACACGACGCTTCGATATTCGAGAGATGCCCAGTACCCCGGAGCGCGACGGTGTGGGTAACCGGAACCTCACCACTCCAGCGGCTCGCACACTGCCTGAGTGGAAAGGGAATGCCTGGCTCAACTGGCGTCGGGACCGACAGCAGGCAAATGTGAGGGTCAACTACATAGACAGCTACAGGGA